>CALAGR010000093.1 GCA_937891735.1 uncultured Pseudomonadota bacterium
CAGCAGGAGCACCGCGGACAGCAGGAGCAGGGCGGCGCAGAGGAGGGAGGCGGCGCGGGCGTGGAGGGCTGGCATGGCTACTCCTCCTCTTCGTCGTGTCCAGGGTTGCAGTGGTCGCAGTCGAGCGCGCCGCACAGGCCATCGGTGCAGTAGTAGCGGCGACGCGGGCGGGGCTCGTCGCAGTCGGCCCAGGTCGGGACCTCGGGCTCGCAGTCGTAGTAGTCCTCGCGGCGGCCCATGGTCAGGCTCCCCTCACGGCCGCGGCGAGGGCGTCGAAGTAGTTGCGGATCAGGCCCTCGGGGCAGACGCTGAGGTCGGTGTCGTCGAGGATCGCG
This sequence comes from uncultured Pseudomonadota bacterium, assembly GCA_937891735.1. GTDB lineage: Bacteria > Myxococcota_A > UBA796 > UBA9615 > UBA9615 > JAGSHC01. Next base: position 336 of record CALAGR010000093.1, read on the forward strand.
AACGGCTCGCGAACGGCGGCCAGGGCCTCGGGGGTGAGCTTGGACTCGCCCCGGGGGATGGCGGCGAGGACGTCGGGGAGGGGGCGTGCTGCCGGCGGCGCTGCGGCCGGCGGCTTGATCGGCTCGACGCGGAACGGGGCGCGCTTGTTGCGGCCCGAGACGGTGGAGCCCGTCACGGGGGCGTCGATGTGACTCGCGCCGTTCACGCGGATGCCGCCGGTCTGCTCCGTGCCGAAGCTCACGTCGGGGTCCACGTACAGCCGGAGCCAGCGGCCCGGGTACGTCGCTGCGGCGCGCTTGCTGTCCTCGGGCCAGACGCGGGCCAGGACGCGACGGACCGTCTTCGCGGGCAGATACGCCTTGGGCTCGTCAGCGAAGAAGATCGCGACGGGCCGATCCTCGTTGCCGGTCGGCTCGGCGCTGCGGATCTGGAGGACACGCGGCCCCCCGATGAAGTCCTCGACGGTCAGGTGGTTGGACTTGCTGCTGAGGTAGTCGGTCATGTCGAGCGCGGGGGCGTTGCCCATGGTTGCTCCTGTCGGTGGTTGGGAGTTGGGGGTTAGTCGTCGAAGCCGATCTCTTCGTCTTCGGGCACACCAGCAGCCCACGCAGGCAGCGCAAGCGGCTGGGGCTGGCCCTGGTACACGCCGGGCCAGGTGTCCGTTTCCAGGCACTCGGCCAGGATGCGGAGGAGGGCGCGGTAGTGGGTGCGGCCCGCCTGGAGGTCCTCGGGCGAGAGGGTCAGGACGCCGCAGTCGTAGGGGGCGGACTTCTCGACGGCCAGGATCGCGGCCCCGAGCACGGGGATTCCGAACGCCAGCGCGCCGTCGTGGTAGTACGCGAGCTGGGCGTGGTACCCGAGGGCGGATGCCTGGCGGGACATGGCTCCGGGGGCGTGGTCGCGCGCGGTCTTGAGATCGGTCAGGATGCCCGCGGCGCTCACGAGGTCGCAACGGCCCTTGCAGCCGATCCCGGTCTCGGCGTCGGTCCACTGGAGGACGTGCTCAACATGGGTCATGCCGTCCAGCCACGCGGCGCATGTCGGGTCAGCGCGCACGGCCTCGGCCATGGCCTCGATCTCGGCGATGTCCTGCTCGCGGAGGATGGTACGGCCGGCGGCCAGGTGGGCGGCCTCGAAGTCGGCCCACTCACCGCCCGCGCGCCGGGTCGCCTTGCCCGTGGCGGGGCTGATGGAGGGCCAGATGGCGTACTGCTCGGCGAACCGGTGCGGCTCGAGGACCAGGGTGTGCAGGGCGCGGCCGAGGCGGAACGTGTCGGTGTCGGGGCGCGGGGTGGTGAGCCCGTGGCGGTAGTGCTTGGGGCTGCGCTCGATGATCTTGAGCGAACTCCAGTTGACGCCGGGGATCTGGCCGTAGTCGAGGGTCATCGCGCACCCCCATCCTCGATTACGATGGCGCCGGGGTCGCGGTCGCCTACGCGCTCCAGCCAGACCTGGGCGCCGCGCTCCTCAGCCATGGTGCGGACGATCTCCATGCTGTCGTCGTCCAGCAGGGAGGCATCGCGGATCAGGACCACGCGGATCTCCGGGGCGCCGGCCAGGGCGAGGGCCATGGAGACGCGCATCCGGGTCGCGGCGCCGGCCTGCTCCAGCGGGAGCCCGTCGAGGGTGACGGTGCCCGCCTCGGAGAACCCGAGCCCCTCCACGGGGAAGGTGGCGGCAGCGAGCATGGCGGCCTTCTCGGCGTCGATGGCGGCGAGGGTGTCGGTGCGGGCCTGGTAGTCGGCGCGGATGGCGGCGACCTTCGCGGCCTGCTTCGCGCGGCGCTCGTTGGCCTCGCGCTTGCGGTTGGCCTCGTCCGCGGCGCTGCGGTTGGCCTCGTTCTTGGCCTCGGCTTCGGCGCGAGCCTCGGCGTTGACCCGCTCCACGTCGGCCAGGCGGGCGCGGACGGGCGCGGGGTCGATGACGGCAGCGCGCACCTTCTCGGCATCACCAGCGGCGAGATCGGCCAAGGCGCGGGCCCCATCGGCGTGGGTGTCGGCGAGCAGCTGCGCCTGCCGGGCCTCGGAGAGACGGCGCTCCAGGTCGGCCACGGCGCTGGAGGCGACGTTGGCGGCGTCCAGCTTGCGCGCCGCGTCGTCGGCGGCCTCGCGAGCGCGGGACTCGGCCCGGTCTGCGTTGGCCTGGGTCTCGGTGGCGCGGCCCAGCTCGTCGAGGATCTCGGCGGCGCTGACCAGAGCTGGCTTGGCGGGGCTGACCGTGACCGGCTCCGTGGGCGCGTCGGGATAGTGCGCCATCGTCTCCAGGGTGCCCTTCTCGCGGGCGCCATCGCGCCCGATGTTGGTGCGCTCGGCGTAGATGGCGGCCCGGCGGGTGTCCAGGGGGCGCACGTCCACCCCGGCGATCTCGCGGAGGCGCTGGGCCTGCGCGTCGGGGGCCAGCGCCAGGAAGGCTACGGGGTCCACTGCGTGCTGGCCGAGGCGGGCGTCGAGCCAGCCCTGAGCGCCACGCGGGCTCATGCCGTCGGCGGTGCGGATGGTGAGGCTGCTGGAGATGGAGCCGTCGTCGCGCTTGGCGAAGGTCCGGCGGATGGTCATCCCGTCGTCGGTGGTGACGCTGACCTCGCCCTTGTCCGCACCGCGGCGGATGGGCTCGGCGGGGATCAGGCGCCCGCCGCCGAGGGCGGTGGCGATCGCGTCGAGCGCGCTGGACTTGCCGGCGTCGTTGCGTCCGCCGAGGACCACGATGGCGCGGTCGCAGTCGGAAATGTCGAGGGTGGAGATCCGCTTGAAGTCGCGGATCGAGACGGCCTTTATGCGGGACATGGCTACTCCTCGCCCTGCTCGGGCTCGGTGGGGGCGACGGGCGGCGTGAAGGACACGAGGCGCGCTCTGGCTGCCGTGTGCGCCTCCCAGTCGGCCGAGGTGAAGGCGTCGAGGCTGTTGTAGCCCCGCGCCAGGATGGTCAGCTCCTCGGCGGTGAGGAGGCTGGCGAGGCTGGCCTCCAGCTCGGCGATGCGGTCCTGGAGGAGGAGGATCTCGCCGTGGTGGTCGCGATGGACGTGCATGGAGGCTGTGCGGGCGATCTCGGAGTTCGTGGCGCTCGCGAGGCCAACGAGGACCCCGAGGTAGTAGTCAGCGGACATGCTCTCTCCCGTCTCTCCCCGAGAAGAAGTGCCAGCCACGCCGCGCGCTGTGAGGCGGGGGAGAGGTGCGGCGGGCTGGCGAGTCGGTGGCATGGGGGGAGCTTACCAGGGTCCATAGCGCCCGTCAACCACTATCCGCCAAAATCTTTCATTGACTCCCGCTGGCAACCATGGTAAACCATTTCAGGAGGTGCTCATGGCACTCGACAGACAGACCAGAATCAACGGCGGCGCGGCCATCCGGCAGCGCAGGGCCGACCTCGGGCTCTCACAGGCGGCGCTCGCGCAGGCCATCGGCTGCGGGGCGATGACCGTCTCGCACTGGGAGGCTGGCGACTGCGAGCCACGGGCCTCGGTGCGCCCCGCGCTGGCGACCGCGCTCCAGGTGGAGCTGTTCTCGGCCCTCTACTACCGCGCGCCCCAGGTGCAGCAGCGGGCCGATCCCGTCTCTCCCCTCTCCGTCCGCTGCCCCGTGTGCAGCTCGGTCGAAGGCGAGCGGTGTTCGGCGGTCGGCGGGGGCTACCTCAAGCCCTCGAAGTCGCACGCGGCCAGGAAGGCGGCGGCGATGCGGGGTGGGCGATGATCCCCTGGACTGATGCCAAGCCCGGAGACGCCGACAGGCTGATCGGTCTGCTCAAGGGCAAGCGCGGCGCGGCCGACGACAACCCCGAGGTCAACTGCACCGTGGGGCGCCTCGACTTTGAGGCCGGGTTCGTGGACGTCTGGGTGACGTGGGGCGCCGAGGGAGCGAAGATCCTCAAGCGCGCCGGGTGGGCGCTGACCCACTACAAGGGAGACCCGAAGAAGGACGGCTCCGTTTTCCTGCGGTTCCGTGCCGATGCCTTCCGCGGGCTGCACATGGCGTTCAAGCTGGACCCTGAGCGCGAACGTCAACCCGGGCCGTGGGTAGGTGACCAATGACCGCCTGCGACGCCAGCATCGATGTAAGCGACTACGGAACGTGCGAGTGCTTCGAGGAGCACTACCCGGTCGCCAGGAAGCCGCACGTCTGCTGCGAGTGTGGCGCCGCCATCCAGCCGGGCGAGCGATACCAACGCTCGAAGGGGCTGTGGGAGGGCCACTGGTGGACGGAGGCGACGTGCGACCCGTGCTCGCGGATCAGGAATGACTTTTGCCCGGGCGGCTCGATGTACGGCGGGCTCCGGGACCAGATTCAGGACGCCTGCGGGTTCGACTACCTGCGCGCGGAGCATGGAGGTGAGGCGTGATCTTCTTCGCACCCGGACTCCCCATCGGCCAGCCGCGCGTCAGGGCCTCCAAGCGGGGCTCGCACGCCG
>CALAGR010000094.1 GCA_937891735.1 uncultured Pseudomonadota bacterium
CCGCGCCGGGCGAGGTGCCCGGGGGCGAGGCGCTGTCCGGCGCGGGCTGGGTGCTCAAGGACCGCTGACGCCGGCGCAGCCCCGCGGCCAGCGGCAGGAGCATCAGCAGGGTCGGCGACGCGCCGCCCACCAGCGAGGCCCCGCAGCCCGTCGGAGCGGTGCACACGTCCTGCTCGAAGTCGCGCACCCCGTCGCAGTCGTGGTCCAGGTTGTCGGCGCAGTCCACGGCGGCCCCCGGGTAGACGGTGCTGCGCTGGTCGTCGCAGTCCGTGGTGCAGCCACTGAAGCCGTCCCCGTCGTGGTCCTGGTCCTCGTCGATGGCGAAGTCGCAGTCGTTGTCCACCCCGTCGCAGACCTCGGGGCCGTTGACGATGCCCTCCCCTTCGCCCGGAAGGAGCACGCCGTCGCAGTTGTTGTCGATGCCGTCGCAGGACTCGCTGGCCCCCGGGCTCACCTCGGCGTTCGTCTCGTCGCAGTCCCCGGCGCACACGTCGTAGCCGTCTTCGTCCAGGTCCAGCTCCGCGTCGAGCAGCCCGTTGCAATCGTTGTCCTTGCCGTCGTCGCAGACCTCGGTCGCGTCGGGGTGCACGGCCGCGTCGTCGTCGTCGCAGTCCCCGAAGGGCGGACCCAGATCGCCGCGGAAGCCGTCGCCGTCCACGTCCACCAGGTCCTGTCCATCGCAGTCCTGGTCGACGCCGTCGTAGGGAACCTCGGCCGCGTCCGGCGAGATCAGGGGATCGCCGTCGTCGCAGTCCCCGCCGCCGACCCCGTCGAAGGCCCACCCGTCGCCGTCCACGTCGATCAGGTCGCCGCCCACGCAGTCCTGATCCAGCCCGTCGTAGGCCACCTCCACCCCCAGCGGGTTGATCGCGGCGTCCGTGTCGTCGCAGTCGTCGCCGCCCGCCGCCGCTCCGTCGTAGCCGTCGCCGTCCACGTCGAGGAGATCCAGGCCGTCGCAGTCCTGGTCGATGCCGTCGTAGGGCACCTCGGCCGCGCCGTCGTACACGGTCGCGTCGGCGTCGTCGCAGTCCGTGAGCTCCGCGGCCCGCCCGTCGCCGTCCTGATCGACCACCTGCAGGGCGAGGCGAGCCACCGTCCATCCAGGCGCCGTCGAGGTGCTCGAGGACGCGTACCAGAGGCGCAGATCCACCGCCGTGCCCGAGAACGCGGTCAGCGACGCCTCGTCCAGCACGTATCCGCCGCTGTCCCCGGACCAGGTGCCGAGGCCTGCGCTGCCGACCATGGCGTTCCCCACGGCGGTGCCCGGCAGGGACGCGGGGTAGCCGGCGGTCGGCTCGATCTGCACCCACTGCGTGCCATCCCAGGCCTGCAGGATCCCGCCGTCCCCCGCCGGCTCGGCGTCCCAGGCGTGCACCAGCGCGAGCCGGGTGCCCGTGCCCGGCGGCACCGCGGTCAAGTCGGCGCTCAGGGTCAGGGTCGCGTCCGCGCCGGGTCCCGCGGCGCCAGCGCACCCCGTGCACCACGCGTTCACCCCCTGCCAGCCACGCCCCGGCAGGGCGGTCGGCGGGGCGAAGTCCCACAGCGCCGAGGCATCCGGCGCGAGTCCCCCGTCGTCCACCACCAGCTCGATCAGCTGCAGGGTGCCGAAGCCGTCGCAGTCGTGGTCGAGGCCGAACTCCAGCTCGTACGCGCCGGGGTGGAAGTCGCCCTCCAGCGGCCGGCAGTCGGCGGGCACGTCCGTCGGGCGGACCCCGTCCCCGTCGGCGTCGCAGTCCAGGTGCGGGCCACCGTCGATGCCCACCGCGCCGCGGCTGCCGTCTACGTCCAGGAACGCGGGATCGGGGCTGCCGGCGTTGAGCAGCGGGTCCAGGGACCAAAGCGCGAGGTCATCGTCGAGGGGGTTGGTGGGGGTGAAGGCCGCGAACGTCGGCTCGATGGACAGGTTGCCGCCGCTCCCCGTGGGGTTCGGGGACGCGCCGGACCAGTCGCCGCCGGCGTTCCCCCACAGGTCGTTGTAGGCCCACGACGGGCTCGGATCGCTGTGCACGACCCCCAGCCCCACGGCGTTGGACGCCACCAGGTTGCCCACCGCGTCCAGGGCGAGGGACTCCACGTGGACCCCCGCCGCCGCGCTCGGATCCGACACGTTCGTGGTCACCGTGTTGTTGTGCATCGAGCCTGAGCCGAGGGCGACGACCCAGATCCCGCCGCGCTCTCCGACGTTTCCGTGCACGACGTTGTTGGTCATCGAGACCACGCCCCCGATGAAGACCCCGCCCACGGATCCGCCGACGTTCCCGAGCACCTGGTTGCAGGCCAGCACCGTGATGTCGGGCAGGCCACCGGGGCTCTGCACCACGATCCCGCCGGCGCCCTGGCTCGCGGTGTTCTGCTGCACGACGTTGCCGTAGATGTGCGCGGAGCCGCCGGTCACCGCGATCCCCGCCCCCGACTCGGCGGTGTTGCCGGCGATGATGTTGCCGCTGATGCGCGGACCCGCCAGCTTGCTGATGTAGATCCCCCCGCCCATCCGGAGCCCGAACCCCTCGTCGATGCGGCCCTGCCCCCCGGTGATCCTGAAGCCGTGCAACAGGGCCGTCGCCGGCTCGGCGTCCGCGAAGGTCGCGCCGGGCCCGCCGGAGCCGGTGGCGTCGATGGTCGTGTTGGACGGTCCGCCGATGGCCCGAACCACCAGGTCCTTGCCGTCGAAGTCGATCGGCCCGTAGGTGCCCGGGAACACGAGGATGAGATCGCCGTCCACCGCCTCGTCGATGGCCCCCTGGATCGACCCGAAGGGCGTCAGGCCCGCCGTGTCCACGTAGAGCGTGTCGGCCCTCGCGACGCCGAACAGGACGAGGGAGCCGAACAGCACGGAGAGGCAACGAAGGCAGCGCATGGACGGGAAGCTAGCAGCGCTGCATGGCGGCCTGCGGAGCCACGCTGCTAGGGTGCCCGCCCTGTGACCGCAGTCGCCTCCCTCCTCCGCGTGCTTTCCCGATCCGGCGGCCCCGTGACGCCGGCCGATCCGCCCGTGCTGTCGCCCGAGGAGTTCGACCACCTGCTGGACGAGGTCGTGGCGGACCGCAGCGGACTCGGGTGGCGCTTGGCGAGCGACCTGCCCGCGGCCCTGGCGCGCCGCCTCGCGGCCGGCGAGGTGAAGGCCGACGGCGGACCTCTCCTCGAGAGCATGCGGCGCCGCGACGGCGAAGGCATCGACGCGTTCAGCGGCCGCGTGGCAGGACCCCCGGGCCGAACCCCCGGCGAGCGCCTCATGCAGACCGCGGCCTGGGCGCGCGCCGCCGCCGAGATCGTGGCCGACGACGGGGTCTCCCCCCACGTGGGGATCCTGGACGGTCCCCGGATCTGGGTCACAGAGAGCCCCGCCGGGCGCCCCATCGCGGACATCGCCAAGGACATCGGGTGGGCCTTGTCGGTCCGCCGCTTCGAGCAGATCGGGGCCCAGGGCGTCGGACGCGCGGACGTTCCGGTGGTCGTGGCGCTGGACCGGCGCTCGATCCAGGAGGCCCGCCACGCGCACCGCGCCGAGGGTTTGAGCGGCCCCTGGCTGAGCGTGTGCATCGGAAACCGCACCCACCACGGACCTCCCCTCGAGCTCGTCGCCGCGGCGCGCACGCACGTGGCAGCCACGGACGTCCCGGGCCTGATGCGCCGCCTGCACCTGGCCGCGGATCGCCTGCTGGGCGAGCAGGACGAGGCCGCCGTGCAGGGGATCGCACGCGAGTTGACCCGCAAGTACGGCGACCTGTGGCGCCCGCGGAAGTCGTGGCAGACGCCCCCGCGGTCCACCGGGCGCGACGAGTACGTGGCCCGGAGCGTCGATCCCGCGAGCGGGGAGGGGCCGCTGGAGGCGGACCTCGTGTCCAGCGCCTGGGGACTGGGCGTGGCGCTCCATCGGTTCCTGGGATCCGCCGGTTCGACCGGGACCCTGTCCCCCGCCTTCCGGGTGCTGGTCCACCAGCCGGACGGCGAGCGCCGCGCGATCCTGACCGCGGTCCGGTTCGACGGCGACCGCCCCGAGCCCCGCGCGGAGTTCGCACGGCGCTTTGAGACCCTGTGCCGACGGGAGGCAGGTGGCTTCGGGCTCCTGTCGGAGTGGCAGCGCCTGATCGCGCGGCAGTCCCTGTCGGACGCCGGGCACGCCCGGCTGGCGGGGTACATCGACGGCCTCGGCCGCGTCGACGGCCCCGTGTCCGCCCTGAACGGGGTGGCCGAGCTCGTGTGGTCGGAGCTGCCTCCGCGGCGGGACGCGCCCTGGCGGGTCTACTCGGGCAGCACGCCGCCGGTGGCTCCCTGGGGCGCGCCGTTCTCCGGCGGGGTGGCGCTGCACGTGCACCGCATCGGCGACACCGTGGACATGATGGCCACGGCCCGGGGCTCCTTCGCGGAGCGCGGAAACGCCGCGCAGTTCGTCGATCTCGTGGTGGCCGCGATCCGCGAGGGCTGATCAGCCTCCCAGGGCCGCTTCCCACGCGGGCAGCACGACGTCCCAGGCGTGGTTGGCGAGCACGTGGGCCCGCCCCGCGGCCCCCAGCGCAGGCAGCTCCCGGGGCGCGCGAAGCAGCTCCCGCAGGCGCTCTCCCAGAGGCTTGAGGTTGCCCGCGGCCACGCCGATGCCGGCGCCTCCGGCGATCACGTCGAGCACCCCGCCGCGGCTGTGCACCACGGGAACGCCGCACGCCATCGCCTCGAGGATCGCGCGGCCCCAGCCGTCCTCGGCCGTGGACGGCAGCAGGGCCAGGTCCGCCCGCTGCAGCAGGGGCAACACGTCCGTCGGATCCGGCACGAACCGGACGGGGACCTCCCCCGCGCGCCGCCGCAGCCCAGCGAGGTACTCGGCGTCCTCGGCGGCGCCGGCGATCTCGAGCTGCACCGAGTCCAGCGCCCAGCGGGGCAGGCCCAGGACCGCCTCGAGGGCCGCGTGGGCGCCTCGGGTGGGGACCAGCCGCCCGAGGAACAGGATCCGCGTGGGGCCGGACTCGCGGGACGAGGCCGGCGCGAAGCGCTCGACGTCCACCCCCGGGGGCAGGACGCGCGCTCCGGGCCCGGCCCCCAGGAGCGGGCGCGACGGCTCGGTGGGGATGATCGCCACCGCGGTCCGAGCCCGCGCCACGCGCACCCGGCGGCGCAGCCCGCCCATCAGGCCAGCGCCGCTGGCGCGATCCGCGTGAGCGCCGTCGAGGATCCGAAAGACGGGCACGGAGGCGGTCACCGACGGCCCCAGGGTGATGACGGCGTCGGGGTTGCCTCCCAGAGCCCGGCGTACCGCGATCTCCGCCTGGGAACGGGCCAGCGCCCCACCTGCTGCGGGCAGGGTCAGTCGCTGCACGGAGTGCCGGGACGAGAGGCGCTCCACCAGCTCGAGCAGCACGCTGCCAGCGCCGCTGCGGGCGGCGGGAGGAAGGCGGTCGGAGACGACGAGCAGACGCACCGCCACAGGCTAGCGACACCGGACAGCGGTAGGCTCCGGCCATGCTGAAGAACCTGACCGCGTGGATCGGCCTGGCCATCGTCCTGGGAGTCCCCGCGGGCCTGCTCAGCGCCGCCCACCCCGACCTCTCCTGGCTGTTCGCCTGGACCCACATCTTCGGCGACGTCTTCGTGGCGGCGCTCAAGATGCTACTGGTGCCGGTGATCCTGACCTCGCTGCTGGTCGGGGTGACGAGCGTGGGCGACATCTCGAAGATGGGACGGCTCGGAGGCCGGGCCACGGGGTACTACCTGCTGACCACCGCGATCGCGATCTTCATCGGGCTGATCCTCGTGAACGTCATCCAGCCCGGCGTGGGCGCGGACCTGGGGACCGCCCAGATGACCGAACAGGCCCAGGCGGGGATGGGGCTCACTCCGGACACGCTGATCCGCGACTTCCTGGTGGACAAGAACCGCGGCGCGATCCGCAACCCGTTCCAGGCCCTGGCCGAGGGCAACGTGCTCGGCATCATCCTGTTCACGCTGCTCCTGGGCACCGCCCTCGTCGCCATCGGTGAGGCGGGCCAGCCCGTGATCGCGATCGTCAAGGGCCTGGACAAGGCCGTGATGAGGGTCGTGGACTGGGTCCTGTGGCTGGCGCCCCTGGGCGTGTTCGCGCTGCTGCACAAGTCCCTGGCGGACGGCGGATTCGCAGCGGTGAAGGCCCTGGCCGCCTACTCCGCCACCGTCACGCTGGCCCTGGCGATCCACGGGTTCGTCGCGCTGCCGCTCCTGGTGAGGTTCCTGGGCAGGATGTCGCCGCGGGCGTGGCTCCGGGGGATCCGCGCGCCCATGGCGGTGGCCTTCTCGACCGCGTCCTCGTCGGCCACCCTGCCGGTGACCATCGAGGCCTGCGAGGAGAACCTGGACGTACCCGGCCCCGTCGCTTCGTTCGTGCTGCCCCTCGGCGCGACGATGAACATGGACGGCACGGCCCTGTACGAGGCCGTCGCGGCGCTGTTCGTGGCCCAGGCGTACGGCATCGACCTGAGCCTGGGACAGCAGCTCGTGGTGTTCTTCACGGCGGCGGCCGCGTCCGTCGGCGCGGCGGGGATCCCCTCGGCGGGCCTGGTGACGATGGCGATGGTGTTCCAGGCGGTGGGGCTGCCCCTGGAGGGCATCGGCCTGATCCTCGCCGTGGACCGCTTCCTCGACATGTTCCGCACCACGGTGAACGTGATGGGAGACACCTCGGCGGCCGTGATCCTCAAGCGCTTCGCGCCGAGCGGCCCTGCTCCCGTCACGCCGTAGCGGGTTGTTGTGGGCGTGTTGCCACGACCTTGAATTCGGTCCGGGGGGGTGGTCAGCCCGGTGAATTCGATGGATCCCGGCCCAGCTGATGTTTACTATCGCTCCGCCCTGGAGAAGGCCACTGCTCAAACGCGCGCACGCGTGAGTCGGGCTGTGGCCTCCACCCGGGTCCGAAAGGAACGACGCATGTCGCACCAGATGAACAAAGCGCTCCTGCTGACGAGCCTCGCGGTGCTCCTCGCCCTCCCGGCGAGCGCGCTGGCCGGCACGTGTGGGGTCCTGCCGTTCTCGTCCAGCGCCGACGTAAACAAGGGCGCTGCACCGAACATCACGGCCCTCGTGTCCAGTGAGCTCGACATTCGCGGCGGCTACGACCTCGTCATGGCGGCCAACGCCGAGGAGTTCGAAGGCGGCGACTGTGGCGGCTCTCCCGCCTGCATCAAGCAGTTCGGCCAGGCCAACAAGCACGAAGCCATCGTGGCCGGTCACGTCGCCACCGCGGGCGATGCCGCCTACACGCTGACCCTGAAGCTCCACGACGGGCGCACCGCGGGCCTGCTCCGCACGGTCTCGCGGGACGTGCCCAGCAGCGCCGACGAGCTGATGAATGCGGTCACGGCCGTGGTGGTCGAGCTGGTCACCGGAGAGGCCCCCAAGAAGGAGGACGCCTCGGACGCCTCCGCGTCGTCCGAGAGCCCGCGCTTCGACGACCTCGACTTCGACGAGATGATGGACGACGCCGACGAGGACGCGCGGTCCAACAACCGCACGCGCGGCCGCGCCGCGCCCCGCAACCCCGGCCAGGACCGGGCCCGCAGCCGGGACCGGGACGACGCCGACGACGATGACCCCATCGGAATCGATGAGCTGGACGCGCTGGACCTCTCCGCCGAGCAGATGGAGAAGAAGAAGCGCGACCGGGAGCGGCAGGAAGAAGAGGACCGCGCCCGAAAGATCGCCGAGGAGCGCGTGGCCAGGGAGCGGGCCGACGAGGAGAAGCGGCAGCGAGTCGCCGACGAGCGCGCCCGCGAGGAAGAGGACCGTGCCCGCGCCGAGCGAGCCGAGCGGGACCGTCGGGCCCGGGCCGAGCGCGAGAAGCGGGAGACCGAAGAGCGCGAGCAGATGGAGCGCGAGCGTCGGGAGCGCGAAGAGGGCGAGCGGCAGGCGCGGGCGGACCGCGAGCGGCGGGAGCGCGAGGAGGCCGAGAAGGCCGAGCGCGACGGGGCACGCCGGGAGCGTGAGCGCGCCGACCGCGAGGCCCGCGCCGAGCGTGAGGAGCGCGAGGCCCTCGAAAAGGAGGCGTCCGACCGGACCGCCCGGGAAGAGCGCGACCGGGGCGAGCGCGAGCGCACCGAGGCCACCGCGAGCCGGCAGAAGGACGAATACCGCCGGGACCGGGGCTCCGACGAGGTGATGAGCGACCGGGTGGAGCGCGAGCGCGCCCGGCGCCGCAGCGAAGAGATCGACCGCGCCGCCGAGGGGCAGGACGACGTCGAGTTCGCGTCCGCCGTCTCCCTGGCTCCCGCGACGGGCATCACCTTCGGCGGCGACGACGACGATGACGACGATGATGAGATCGACGACGACGACGGTGGCATCGTCATGGCGTCCTCCGCCAGCGACATCGACTTCACCGACCGAGGCGACGACGAAGACGACGACGGCGGTGTGCCCCGCGAAGGCATGATCATCGGGGCCGCCCCGGACACGGAGAACCCAGGCGTGCGCCGGCGCCGTGAGGCCGAAGAGGGCGGCGGGAGCGACCGCTACGCGCGCGCCCGGGACTTCAGCGGGAGCAGTCGGGCCACCGACGAGGACGAGGACGCCGACTACAGCCGCGACGACGACGACGACGCGCCCGCGAGGGGGCGCGAGAGCACCACGTCGCGCAGCACGGACCGGGATCGGGACCGCAGCGCGAGCCGCTCGGACCGGGGCTCCGCCCGCGACGAGCGCGTGGCCAGCCGCGACGACAGCTACCTCGGCGGCAGCGAGTACGACGAGTACGACCTGGACGCGGACACCTACACGGCCCCCCGTCGCAGCACCGCCCGCAGCACGGTCAACCGGGGCAACACGGGCACCGGCAACCGCCCGTGGTTCTCGGCCCGACTCAGCGGTGGCTACACCAACTACTACCTGCACTTCGCGCAGTACGGCTTCGACCTGGCCTTCTTCCCGATCCCCCGCGTGTCCGTCGATGTGCAGGTGGATTTCTGGACGCTGTCGATCCGCGAGTGCCCCGAGTGCGAGCAGGAGTTCCGCACGCTGCCGAGCTTCTACCTGGGAGGCAGCTACCGGTTCACGAACCTGAAGGTCGTGCAGCCCTACGTCGGCGGCGACGTGGGCACCGTGGTGTACGCCATCGGCACGCTGGACGACGGCTCGGGCGTGATCGAGCGCCGGCCCCTGATGGGCGTGGCGTTCGAAGCGAAGGGCGGCGTCGACATCATGTTCACGCGCCACTTCGGGATCGGCGCGGGCCTCAAGGCGGGCCTGGCCTACGCGCCCAAGATCAAGGACAACGTGCACCCCGACTGGAACCCCCTGCAGTTCCTGTTGAACGTGCGCATCGCTGCCGTCGTCCAGTTCTGAGTTGCTGACGGCGGCGCGCAGAGAGCCCATGCGCCCATCCCTGCTCGGTCCGATCACCGCGCTCCTGTTGTTCGCTGGCGCCTGTGGGACCGGCTTCAACGGCGGGATCAGCGATCCGACCCCCGGGGACGACGACGACCTCTTCGGGGCCGACGACGACGACACCACCGCGGACGACGACGACACCACCGCGGACGACGACGACGACTCCACCGCGGACGACGACGACGACTCCCAGGGCAACTACGAGGGCGACGACCCGGGCGAGTGCGAGGACGGCGCCGACAACGACCAGGACGGCCTGTTCGACTGCAACGACCCGGACTGCTTCGGCGCCCCCGCGTGCGCCGGCGATGACGACGATGATGACGATGACGACGACGACGACACCACGGTGGGCGACGACGACGACGATGACGACGACGACGACGACG
>CALAGR010000095.1 GCA_937891735.1 uncultured Pseudomonadota bacterium
GCACACCGAGGAGGCGGAGCTGCCGGCGCGGGACCGGTTCGCCATCGATCTGTGCTGGTCGGTGGCCGCGGGGCTGGCCATGGCCGATCCCATTCGCGGGTCGGACTTCCAGACCCGCTCGCTGCTGCTCGCCCTGAACGCCGGCGAGCCCCGACGGGTGGCCCGGGCCCTGGCCATGGAGGGGGCCTACCTGGCGGCGGTGGGCGGCGGCAAGCGCAGCAAGGAGCGGGCTCACGCCCTCATCGAGGACGCCCTGCGGCTCGCCGAAGAGCTCGGGCTGCCCGAGGGGGTCGCGTTCGCCCGGAGCTCGCGGGGGGTCGCCTACTTCGAGGAGGGGCGCTGGAGCGAGGCCCGCGCGGAGCTGCAGCAGGCTGAGGAACTGCTGGTGGACCGCTGCACCGGGGTCGCCTGGGAGCTCGCCACGACCCGCCACTTCCTGTGCCTGGTGCTCGAGATGATGGGGGACCTCGGCGAGCTCGCGCGGCGGGTGCCGGAGTACGTGCGGGACGCCGAGGGCCGCGGAGATCGCTTCACCGCCACGAGCTTCCGGAACGGCAACCTGAACCTCGCGTGGCTGGTGGTGGACGACCCGGTGGGGGCGCGCCAGGCCCACGCCGAAGCGATGGCGCCCTGGTACGGCACGAGCGACTACCTGCTGCAGCACTACGAGGGGCTGTACGCGCAGGTCGCCATCGATCTGTATGTGGGGGATGGCGGCTCGGCGTGGCTGCGCATCGAGGACGCCTGGCCGGCGCTGCGACGCTCGGGGCTCCTCAACATCCAGCAGCTCAAGCTGGAGGCGCTGTTCCTGAAGGGCCGGGCTGCGATCCTGGCGGCGATCCATCCGCAGCCCGACGGCGTGCTGGGGGTCGAGCGGGATCCGAGCCTGGAGGCCCAGGGCGACGAGGTGCTTCCCCGGCCCGCCTCGCTGCTCCTGATCGCCGCGCGCATCGCCGCGCGCATCGAGAAGGACAAGATGGCGTGGGCCGCTCCGCTGGCGCTGCTGTTGCGGGCGGGGGTCGCCGCGGGACGGGAGCAGTGGGCCGAGGCGCGATCGGCGCTGGCCAACGCCGCGGACCGGCTGGACGCGGTGGACATGCGCTTCCTCGCCGGGGCGGTACGCTACCGACTCGCGCAGCTCGGTGGGCCCCCCGCAAGGCCCCCCGAGGTGGACGCGAAGGGCTGTGACCCCGACCGGCTGGTGGCCCTGTTCGTGCCCCTGCCGCCCCGGAACGACGAGGAGTAGGACGGCGATGAGCGCGACTGAGACGAGCTGGGGAGAGCTCAGCCCCAACGAAGTGGGCCTGCTCCGTGCGTTGATGCCCCCGATCCTCGGACTGGAGGGCGGGGACCTCGCTCACGTCGAGACCGCCATCGGCCGCCTCGACGACTTCCTCATCGCCATCCCCGCGGACAAGGCCCGCGAGATCCACCTGCTCTTCGCGGGTCTGCGCACCCTGTCCATGGGCTGGTTCTGGGGGCGGGAGCCCCACGCGCTGACTCCCGATCAGCTCGACACCTTTCTGTCTCGCCTCTTCGACCGGCAGGAGCAGCTCCTCGAGCAGGTCGTGCAGGCCGGCGGTCCGCTGCTCACGGGGTTTGCAGCCACCGGCTTCGACGTGGCGCGCAGCCTGCGCGAGCTGATGTGCGTGGCGTACTGGAGCAACCCGGCCACCGACGCGCTCTCGGGGTACGTGCCGGTGTGGGAGCGGGCGTCGATCCTCGGCGCGGATCCGGGCCTCGCCCAGGCGTCCCCGTACACCACGCCGGACCGCACGCGGCTCGAGGTCAAGCGCATCCAGGACAAGCTCGGCGCGTTCGAGGCGCCGCCGGACGACTGGTTCAAGAACGACGGCCGCCCGCGGGTGGCGATCATCGGCAGCGGACCTGGCGGCTCGGCCGCGGCCAGCGCCTTGGCCAGGGACCACGACCTGGTGGTGTTCGAGGCGGGGCCGCGCTTCCGGTCCGACGAGTACCCCCTGGACACGATGGCGGCGATGGCGCTGCTGTACGAGGGCGGGCTCATGACCCCGTCCCGCGACATCGACCTGCGCGTGCTGCGGGCCCGGGTCGTCGGCGGCGGCTCGGTGGTCAACGAAGGGGTCACGATTCGCCCCCGGTCGGGGACGCTGGACCACTGGCAGTCCATGGGTGCGGGCTTTGACCGGGCCGCGCTGGAGAAGGCCCTGGACGACGTGGAGGTGCGGCAGAGGTTTCGGGAGATCAGCGCCGATCTGAGCACGTCGGTGCCCACCCTGTGGGCGGACGGCATGAAGGGCCTGGGCCAGGACATCATGGTGTCGCCGGTGCTGTCGGACCTGGCGACCCACGCCGTCCAGCACCAGGGCACCCCGCACCGCGATCTGTTGGGGGATCGCTGCGTGGGCTGCGGCCTGTGCAACTTCGGCTGCCGGTTCGGGCACCACATGACGGTGGACCGCACGTTCCTGTGGGACGCGGAGCAGGCCGGCGCGCGGGTGGTGGCCAACGCGGCCGTGGAGCGGCTGGTGTCCACGTTCGATCCGGCCCTGGGACTGACCCGGATCAGCGGGATCGTGCTGGAGCGCGCTCCAGGCGTGTCGATCCCCGTCGACTTCGTGCTCGTGGCGGCGGGCACGCCGGGCTCCCCGGCGCTGTTGCTGCGCTCCGCAGGGCCGGACACATCCCTGGGGCGGCTCCCCGCGGCGACCCAGGAGCTGCTCGGGTCGTCGTTCGGCCTCAACGTGGGCACGCCGGCGGTGGCGCGCTGGGACGAGCGACCGAAGATCCCCGGTTATGCAGGGGTGCAGACCCGGTACGTGGCCACCAAGGCCGGGGACGACTCCTTCATCCTGGAGAACGGGTACGTGTCTCCGGGGATCCTGAGCGGGCTCATGCCGGGCTTCGGTCGGGATCACCGCCGGCTCATGGGGCACTACCGAAACGTCGGCTTCGCCGTGAATACGATCGGCACCCCCTCCACGGGGCGGGTGAACGCCCGCGGCGTCATCGACTTCGACGTGCACGCATCGACCATGGACACGATCCGTCGCACGCTCACGCTGCTCATCGACGGGTACCTGCACTCCGGGGCGGCCGAGGTGTGGCCCGGGGGAGTGCACCGGCAGGATGGGCCCAAGTTGCAGTTCACCCAGGCGGATCGCGGCAACCAGGCCGGGATCCTGGCGCGGCTGCAGGCCGGGATCCAGCTGCCCGAGGACGTGCAGATCGGCTCGGGCCATCCCCAAGGCGGGCTGCCCATGAACGACAGCCCCCGCCGCGGCGTGGTGGACGGCAGGTTCAAGGTGCACGGCACGTCCAACCTGTATGTGGCGGACGCCTCGGTGTTTCCCACCACGATCACGGTGAACCTGCAGTGGCTGGTGATGGGCCTGGGGCTCCTCGCCGGGCGGACCCTCGCCGGCGCCATCACGGGCCGCACACACTGACCCGACGAGGACGATCACGATGTTGAAGCTGCTTGTGTTCAGGGGCCGCAGGAAGAGCGGCTCGGTGCCGCTGGAGCCCGGGGAGTACGTCCTGGGGCGCTCCGTGACCTGCGATGTCCAGCTCGACGATCCCGTCGTGTCGCGCACTCACGCCAAACTCACGGTGGACGGTGGGACGGTCTTCATCGAGGACGTTGGCACACCGACGGGCATCTCCGTGAATGACCGTGAGGTCCCACGGGCGCGGCTGCTGGCCGGGGATCGGGTGCAGATCGGGCCGTTCACGGTGGTGCTGGCGGACGACGAGCTGGGGGTCGGCGCGTCCCTCGATCTGCCCACCGTGGCGGACTGGCAGAAGCCCTCCATGGGTGACGACTCGACCCTGCGGCTGTCGGGCGAGGAACTGCGCGAGCTGCGGGAGCGGCAGCGAACCCTCATGGGCGCGCATCTCATCTGCCGCGAGCCGGGCGGCGCGATCCACGAGTTCGCGATGACCGACACCACCCAGACCGTGGGCTTCTCCGACGAGTGCGAGATCCGGCTGCCCGGCAGCGCCCTGTTCGCCCGGCGGGTGGCGCAGATCGCCCCCGACGGCAGCGGATGGGCCATCGTCGCCAGCTCGTCCCTCGCCCCGGTCAAGGTCAACGGCGTCAGGATCGACCGCAAGCGCCTCGAAGATGGGGACATGATCGAGGTCAAGGGGGTGACCATGCGCTACCGGGGCCCCGTCGGCAGCGGCTGACCTCGGAGGGGATCAGCGGCGCTCCAGCTCCAGCCGCTTGAGCTCGTAGCGGCTGAAGCGGACCAGATCGTTGGTCCTGCGGGGCGCGAACAGCCGGTCAGATGGCCCTCCCGCCAGCGCGGTGTGCAGGACCTCCTCCCCCAGGTCCGCGACCATGCGCCACACCGGAGCCACGGTGGCGACCTGGTTGGCGATCCGGTGGATCCGGCCCTGCTCGGGGCTGTCCATCGAGCCCGGCACGCTCACGCGCCGGCCGAGCAGCCGACCCAGCCACGGCGGCGCCGACTTGAAGAGGAACCACGCCCGGTCCACGGCGTTGGTGCGACCCCAGGGCAGGGCAGGGGATCGCAGCGAGGCGTGCATGGCCGCCACGAGCACGGCCTCCCAGTCCCGTCCCTGCAGCGCGGGGCCGCTCCGGTCCAGCAGGGCCTGATCGAAGGCGGGCACGTTCGTAGTCACCGAGTTCGACTCGGACCAGCGGGTGGGCAGATCTTCGGGGCGGCGCACGTCGTGCACCATCGCCTCGGTGGGCATGGCGCACACCTGCCGGGCGCGGTCGAAGAGCGGGCCGAACACCGCCAGCAGCCAGGTGGCCCGGAAGCGCTCGAACAGCGCCGGAGCCTCCAACGCGGGATCGAACGTGCCGTCCCAGGCGCGCAGCAGGTGGCCCGCGCGGTTGGCGGGCAGGTAGGGGCGGACCACGTCGAGCATCGCCCGGGTGGACAGGGAGACCCGGTCCCTGTGCACCACAGGCAGCCGCGTGAGGCTCACCGTCTGTGCCGTGAGGAGCTGACTGAGTCGCTGTCGTCGATGGGTCGAGAGGCCGAGGTTCACGACCACGGGCCCACCCGCGGGGTTGGTGGTCTCGTTGGCCGTAACAAGGATGCTCACGCTGTCCTTTGGCTGGGTGAGCCCGTGCAGCTGTTCGCGCGGCACCGGATCACGCCACCAGCGTGAGCGGTCCCAGCCGGGCTGGGGGTTCAGGCCGGAGTGGCCCTCGGCCCGCCCCGGGGCCAGCCCGCACTGCTGCAGGCCGGTTCGGCCGGCCACGTCGCCCACCGCGTACTGCAGGCTCTGGGGGTAGCGGCTCAGGATCGCCCGGGCGGCGTCCACGTCCGGGGCCGTCTCCAGCTCGAACGGAAGCGCGAACACGTCGTGCAGACCCTGTCCGTCCAGGGCCCACTGCATCCCCAGCACCCGCTGCTGCTCGCGGCGGCTGGGATCCCCGTGGAGCAGCCGCCCGTCGGCCCGCCACACAGTCAGCGTCTCGGTTTGCTCGGTGCCGCGTCGCGCGATGGTCTCGCTCACCGGGTGCAGATCCGTGAACGTATCGCCCCGCCGGATCCGGCCGTCAGCCACCTCCTCCACGAAGTAGTCGATCTGGTCGATGAACCCGTAGGTCACCGCAGCCGCCACCTGGGTCCAGCGCCCCGCGATCACCCCCGGGACCCCGGGGATCGTGGCCCCCGCCTGCATCGTGTCGGGTCCCGCGAGCACGGCCTCGTAGAAGAAGGGCGGCAGCTGGGTGGTGTCCAGGTGCGGATCCCCGGCCACCATGGCGAAGCCGGAGGCCGTCCCCGCTGGGGGAATCGCGTACGCGTTGCTGCCCCGCAGGCCGCGGAACGCGGCGCCGCACAGGGGGTCGATGGGCAGATCCAGCGGATCCAGCACCACGTCGGCGAGCAGCTCCACGTCCAGCGCATCCAGGTGGGGAGAGAAGATCTGCGCGAGCACAGCGATGTCCCTCCGGTGGCCCGCGCGACCCACCTGCACGATGAACCGCTCCACCACCTCCTGGGACTGGGCGAGGCCCAGGTAGCTCTGCAGGAGCGCCACCAGGACCGAATCGGCGGGGGTCCAGGGCTGCTCTGCGAGGCCGAGGACGGTCAGCTCGAGGGGCCGGCGGTGCTGGGCGAGCCACCGGTTGATGCCGTCGGCGTAGGCCTGGGCGATCGCTCCGGCCCGGGGGGTGAGGGTCGCAGCCTGGCCGCGGGCGGCGCTCCAGAGCCCACGCTACCGGATGAAGCGGTCCTGCAGAACGAGCTTCGGGGTGTCCGCCACCAGCTCGGCCACCTGTCCCCGGCCCGCCACCCGCAGCAGGTCCAGCTGGATGATCCGGTCCTGCGCGTGCACCCACCCCAGGCCGAACGCCCGCCCGCGCTCCGAGCCGGCGAAGACGTGGGCCACACCACCGGCGACGCGGCGGACCCGCACGGGGCCCTCGGGACCATCCAGGGTGCGACCGGTCCGGGTCAGGGCCATCGAGGGGACGCTCCACCGGCGACGAAGGCCGTCACGGCCCCCCACGCGGCCTCGTCGGCGGCGGCCTGGGAGGTGCCGAGCTGCAGGGTGTCCTTCACCCGCAGATGCAAGGTGTGGTCTCCGCCCGCGACCACGTGCAGCGCGTTGGGGGCGCTCATCCGCGCGCGCACCGACTCCAGCAGCTCCAGCGGGCACAGGTGGTCCCGCGTGCCCTGCACGAACAGGATGGGCACCCGCAAGGCCACCAGCACCTCGTCGCGCAGGGTGGTGGGGCTCTGCAGCGGGTACCCCAGGCAGATGACGCCGGTGATCGCCCCGGCCAGATCCGGCTCGTTGGCGAGGTGGCAGCCGA
The DNA here is from genome assembly GCA_937891735.1 of uncultured Pseudomonadota bacterium. Classification (GTDB taxonomy): domain Bacteria; phylum Myxococcota_A; class UBA796; order UBA9615; family UBA9615; genus JAGSHC01. The sequence continues at coordinate 6,785 of CALAGR010000095.1, forward strand.
CCCGGGAGCCCATGGACTTGCCGATCAGGAACACCGGCGCCCCGGGGTGGGCCGTCCGGGCGCTCTGCAGGGCCTCGCGATGGCGCGCCAGCAGCTTCGGGAGCCGGTCCGGTGGCCGCTTTCCAGGCATCGCCATGTAGGGATACTCGAAGGGCACCACGGTCCCCAGCTGCGCCAGCCGGGCCTGCCAGTCCTGCATGAACGGATGGGCCTGTCCGACCCCCGCTCCGTGGGCGAGCACGAAGACCGGCCGCGTCATCGCCGGCGTCGTCGGGCTGAACCCTGGTGGTGCCACCGGGGATCCGGCTCGATCATGGGCGGGGGCGGGGGACCGGGGAGGATCGGCCGCAGGTACCGATCCGGGGCCACCTCCTGGTTCCAGTGCCGCGGATAGCCCAGCGACACCTCCTCGAACCGCACCCCGTCCCGCCAGTCGGTGGCCCGCACGTGCAGGTGCCCGCTGACGACCACCCGGGCGTTCCATCGCAGGTGCCAGTCCTCGGTGCGCAGCGAGCCGCACCACGGCGCGAACCGGGGCACCGCGGGGATCCGCACGAGATCGAAGCGCAGGGGCCAGTGGTTGACGAGCACGGTGGGCAGCTCGGGGTGCTCCGCGGCCAGCCGCACCTCCGCCGCGTCCATGCGGGCGCGGGCCCACTCTTCGCGGGACGGGTAGGGGGACGGGCTCAGGCGCATCTCGTCCAGGCACATGATGCCGGCGTCGCTGGCCCAGGCCAGGGCCTGCTGCTTGTCCATGCCCGGCGGAGCGAACGTGTAGTCGTACAGCAGGAACAGCAGCGCGAGCCGGACCGGCCCGGTGGCGAACGGGAACACCGCGTACGGGTCTTCGGGGGTGAGCACGCCCCGGCTCTGGCACACCTGGACGAGGGACTCGTACTTGGCGACCCCGTGCAGCTCGGAGTGCTTGGTGGACCAGAGCTCGTGGTTGCCAGGCACCCACAAGAGGCGTGCGAAGCGCGGGCCCAGCGTGTCGAGCACCGCCGCGAGGTCGTCGGCCCGCTCGCAGACATCGCCCGCGAGGATCAACCAGTCGTCCGGGTGCGCCCCGATCCGATCCACCGCGGCCCGGTTGGCCTTGTGCCGCACGTGCAGGTCGGAGATCGCAAAGAGGCGGGGTGGTCCCATAGGGCTCGCAGCTTGCCCGCCGGGTCCAAGGAGGGTCAAGATCGGGGCATGCGCCTCCCCGTCGTGACTCTCGCCCTCTGCCTGCTTCCCCTGCTCGCGGGGTGCCCCACCAGCGGTGACGACGACGACGCGCCGCCGGATGTGCACGCCTGGTACGAAGGCACGAGCCAGGCCACCAAGCCCGACGGAGAGCCCCTGGGGGACGCCTCGGAGGTGGTGCTGCGCCGATCCGTGCTGCCGACGGTCGATCACATCGAGGAGCAGCTGGTGGAGCGCGCGCCGGGCGAGGATGCGCTCGAGGTGATCGCGACCCTGACGGTGGTGCCCGAGGACTCGACCTTCCGGGTCAGCTACCAGGACATCTACGGCCTCCTCGAGGGCGAAGGGCTGCTGTCGGGCGGCGCGGACTGGCAGTGGACGACGTGGGAGTCGTCGGTCGTGTACCAGACCGGGGAGCGGCTCGGCACGACGATCCACACGACCGCGGAGCTCTCGGACGGCGTGCTGGTCCAGGATACGGAGATCGTGGACGGGGACGGCGACCTCACCGTGCTGTCCCACACGGAGCTGCAGGGCATCACCGAGCAGGTCTGGCAGGCCCGCTACGCCGAGATCGTCGGCGGGTAGAAGCCTTGGGCGCTTCGTTCGCTACATCAGGTCCCGCCAGATAAAGCTGCGTTTTCCAACGCCATATTCCCCTGCGGACTGGCCGCTGCCGCGCAGGAGCCAGCGGGTCGTCAGCAGGCCGTCCACCCCCACCGGACCGCGGGCGTGGATCCGGCCCGTGGAGATGCCCACCTCGGCCCCCAGGCCGTAGCGGTACCCGTCCGCGAAGCGCGTGCTGGCGTTGTGGAAGACCGAGGCGGAGTCCACCTCGCTGAGGAAGCGCGCGGCCGTGGTGGCGTCGTCGGTCACGATGGCGTCGGTGTGGCCGCTGCCGAAGCTGTGGATGTGCTCGATGGCCGCGTCCAGGGAGGGCACCACCCGCACGCTCACCGCCAGCTCGCCGTACTCGGTGCGCCAGTCGGCCTCCGTGGAGGGCTCCACGAGCCGCACGTCATTGGCGAGGAGTGCGTCGCGAACCTGCTGGAACTGTGGAAGAAACGATTCGTGCACGAGGATCGTCTCGGTGGCGTTGCAGGCGGCCGGGTATCCGCACTTGCCGTCCACCGCGAGCCGCGTCGCCATCGCCGGATCCGCCGCCGCGTCCAGGTACAGGTGGCAGATCCCCTCGGCGTGACCGAGCACGGGGATGCGCGTGCTCTCCTGGATGTGCTTGACCAGCGCCCCGGAGCCCCGGGGGATCACGAGGTCGATCAAGCCGTGCAGGGCGAGCAGCTCGGCGACCTCGGCCCGCCCCGAGACCCCCACCACGGCCTCGGGATCGAGCCCCACATGCGCCAGGGCGTCGCGCAGGCACCCCACGAGGGCCTCGTTGGAGCGCGCGGCCTCCCGGCCCCCCTTGAGGAGCACGGCGTTGCCGGATCGGAGAGCCAGCGAGCCGATCTGGATCACCGCGTCGGGGCGGCTCTCGAAGATGATCAGCAGCACCCCCAGGGGGCTCGTCACCTGCCGGAGCTCGAGCCCCTCGTCGAGCTCGGTGGCCCGTCGAACCACGCCGACCGGATCGGGCGCGTCCGCGAGGGACAGGACGCCGTCGACGAGGGTCGCGAGCTTGGCGGCGCTGAGCCCCAGCCGGTCCCGCAGCGCGCCGGACACGCCATCGGCGTCGGCGGCGGCGAGGTCGCTGGCGTTGGCGGCGAGCAGCGCGTCCTGTCGCTCCACCAGCAGCTCC
>CALAGR010000096.1 GCA_937891735.1 uncultured Pseudomonadota bacterium
GGGTGGCGGTGCTCGCCGCCCTCACGCTGTGGATGGGCCGCGACTACTACCTGCTGGACCGCGCCGGTCGAGCCCAGCACGAGCTGCACGACACCCTCGCCGCGGGGGGCGCGTGGGGCGTCTTCCTGGGGCTCGCGGGCACCTCCCTGATGCTCGCGATGCAGCTGTACACCCTGCGCAAGAAGCTCCCCCGCGCGCGGCGGCTCGGGTCCATGTCCGCCTGGCTGCTCTTCCACATCCTGTGCGGGATCGGCGGACCGATCCTCATCGTGCTGCACGCCGGCCTCGCCTGGCCCACGGGCCTGGTGGCCGTCGCGTTCTGGTGCATGGTGCTGGTGGCGGCGAGCGGGGCGTTTGGCCGCTGGGTCTACGGGCTGCTCCCCCGCACGGACGGCCGCAGCCTGGACACGGCCGGGATGCGCGCCGAGCTGGCCGATCTGCACGCCCGGCTCGTGGCGCAGACCGCAGGGGTGGACGCATCCGCGCTCGGGGAGGTGGTGGCGGAGATCCGCGACCTGGACGCGTCCGCCCGGACGATCCCGGACCTCCTCGCGGCCCAGCGCGCCCACCTGCGACGCAAGCGCACCATCCGCGCCGCCCTGAGCGACCTGTCGGGGGCGCTGCCGGACCCCCAGCGAAGGCAGACACGGCGCCTGCTGCATGACCAGCTGCGCCTCGTGCGCGGCCTGGAGGCGTCCATCGTCGCGCGCCGCCTGCTGCGCTACTGGCACCTGTTCCACCGTCCCCTGGCCGGGGCGATGTACGTCATCGTCGCGGTGCACGTGGCTGGCGCCGTGTTGTTTGGCGGCAGCCTGCAGCGCTTGTCGGAGCTGATGCCATGACCCCCTACTTGATCGCCATCGCCGTCATAGGCGTTGTCTTTGTCCTTCCCGCGTATCTGGCCTTCCGCAAGGAGGAGCGCGAGGGACTCGCGGAGCTTCAGGCGGCCATCGAGGGAGGCCGCCACGAGCCCGTCAGCATCCGGCCCTGGGTGGACCACACCAGGTGCATGGGATCGGGCGCCTGTCTGCTCGCCTGCCCCGAACACGCCGTGCTCAAGGTGATCGACGGGCAGGCCCAGCTGGTCAACGCCACCGCCTGCATCGGGCACGGCGGGTGCGCACAGGCCTGTCCCCGGGGCGCCATCGAGCTGGTGTTCGGCGGCGAGAAGCGCGGCGTGGACCTTCCGCAGGTGGGCCCGGACTTCCAGTCCAACGTGCCGGGCCTGTACATCGCCGGAGAGCTCGGGGGCATGGGGCTCATCGCCAACGCCGTGGAGCAGGGGCGCCAGGCCGCCAGCCAGGCCCTGCGCCGGATCCCACCGGGCCAGACGACCGAGGTGGACGTGCTGGTGGTGGGGGCCGGTCCCGCCGGACTGGCCGCGGCCATGACGGTGCTGAAGGCGGGCCGCAGCGTGATGGTGCTGGAGCAGGGGGTCTTCGGTGGGGCGGTCCGGCACTACCCCCGCGCGAAGCTGGTGATGTCCCGCCCGTTCCAGCTGCCGGGAGGCGAGACGGTGCGCGGCGGCACGATGACGAAGGAGCAGCTCATCGCGATCCTGACCGACGCGGTCCAGCAGAGCGGGCTCGTGGTGCACGAGCGGGAGCGGGTCGATGCGGTGGAGCCCAGGTCGGCGGGCACGTTCGTGGTGACCACCGCGAACCGGACCGTGTCCGCGGCCCGCGTGATCCTGGCGGTGGGCAGGCGAGGCACGCCGCGGGAGCTTGGCGTCCCCGGCGAGGACCGCGAGAAGGTCGCGTACCGGCTGATCGAGCCGGAGCAGTTCCAGCACCGCCACGTGCTCGTGGTGGGCGGCGGGGACAGCGCCGTCGAGGCGGTCATCGCCCTGGGGGAGCAGGAGGGGTGCCGTCCCACCCTGTCGTACCGCAGCGAGCAGATCAACCGGCCCCGGCTCAAGAACCAGGAGCGGCTGCAGGCCGCGGTGGATGCGGGCCAGGTGGAGCTGCTGCTGGGCAGCGTGGTGGAGGAGATCGGCGCGGACCGGGTGCGGCTGGCGGCCGCGGACTCCTCGGTGGTGCTTCCCAACGACGCGGTGTTCGTGTTCGCGGGGGGCGTGCTGCCCACGAAGTTCCTGCAGGCCGCGGGGATCGAGCTCGAGCGGCACTACGGCAAGCGGATCGAGCGGGCCCCGGCGGTCCCGCCCGAGGGCTGATCAGGGCTCCGCGGACGCCTCGGCCTCGGCGGTCTGCGCCACCCGACGCGCCGCCCGGCGCGCCTTGCGGTTCAACCCCATCGCCTGCGCCCGCCCGTCGCCCGCGACGAGCACCGGCACGCTCCCGATGGAGAGCAGGGTTCCGACGATCCCGATCGTGATCCCGAACTCGGCCTGCTGCACGGCGCTCCGGTAGTTCGCCTGGCTGTTGTTGAACCGCGCCAACGGGCCCTCGGCGAGCGCCGCGGCGTCCTCGGGATCCGTGAGGTCGTAGAACTCCGGGTCGTATCCGTTCCGGATCTCGTCTTCGATGTCCGCGGCGGTGAAGCCCCCGACGAACAGGTTGACCACGCCGAGGACGGCCAGCACCCCGCCACCGATGGACGCGCCGATGCCTCCGTTTCGCATGCGCCGACCCGCCGCCCGGTAGTTCTCGATCGCGTGCACGTCCGCCCGCGTCCAGGTGCCCTCCGCCCCATCGAAGCGATGGAACAGGAGCACATCGGCGACCTCCGCCACGACGAACCCCGACTGCGGACCGCGATCCACCGGCGCGAGCACCTGGTCCCTCGCGAAGGCGGACAGGATCGGATCGGCGCGTCCGCTGAGCAGCGCAACGACCGCGTCCCGCCGATGCATCAGGATCAGCGAGTCCTGGGCCCGGGCCCGCAGGATCCAGCTCGCCACGGGACCGTCCTGCTCCTTCCACTGCAGCAGGTGCGTGCCCTCGTAGATGGTCGTGGTGCGCGTCCGCTCATCGACCGCGAGCCCGTCGAGCCACAGCGCGCCTCCCTCCAGGATCCCCTCGGACACCGACAGGAACGCCCGCTCCGTGGAGATCGCGGACTTCACTGCGGCGTCGAACGCTGGTTTGACCGACGGCGGAAAGCGCTGGTCCCACTGCAGGAAGGGCGACACCAGCAGCCCCTCCTCGAACCGGGCGCTCGCCTCCTCGGCGCCGTCCGTCTCGAACGCCACGATGCCCCGAAGCATGTGATACGCGGCCAGGTCCATGGGACGCGGCGCTCCGTTCAGGCAGGGGATGAGTCGATCCGCGGCGGCCAGGCTCGTCGCCGCGGACAGGTACTCCATCTCCGCGAGCAGATCGAGGGCCTTGCGGTTGAGCGCGGTGAGGTCGGCGGGGCTCGTGGGCTCGCCGGTGCACCGCTCGACGCGCGCGTCGCCGAGCAGGACCACGTTGCTCGTCGGCGGGAAGACGGCATCGACGGGCACGAAGCGCACCCCCGGGAGCTGGCCCTCCTGCTGCTCCCAGGCCGAGCGCACCGCCGCTTCTGTGCTCCCGGGCTCGTCGCCGAACACCACCACCGTAGGCGCCGCCTCGGCCTGCGCGGGGGACGGCGCGGCAAGCAGGCTGACAGACGCAAAGGCCAGCAGCAGGGCCAACGGAGTCGTTCGGGGCAGGCTCATGGGGCGGTCTCCGAGTCGATCTCCATCTTGATCTCGACGCAGCCGGCGTCCACGACCGACACGTAGATCTGCTGACAGTCGGGGCTCAGGGGATCGGTGCACGGCTCCGGGTCGTTCTGGGTGCCGCTCATGACGTTCAACAGCATGGGGAGCCGCGTGACGCCGAGGGTGTGGCACGGAGCGAGGTACAGCTCGTCGAGGGACGCCAGATCGAGCTGGCTCGGCAGCTGCAGCTGCCCCGGCACGGGCTCGCCGGGCGGGCCCCCCAGCGCGTCCACGTCCCAGACCGGATCGCACGGTGCCTGCTCCCCTGGGTCGGAGCAGTCCCCCGGCTCCTGGCAGCACCACCGCGGGTGGGTCAGGGACGCCAGGTGCTCCGCGGTGCCCACGGGCCCGCCGTCCGCCACCGCGATGATGATCGAGATCGTCTCGTTCTGTTCGCCCGGCTGCGTCGGCGCGGTGAACTCCCCCGCGAACGGGATCGTCGGGCTGCTCGGATCGAAGTCCGTGACCGGCTCGTCAGGTCGGAGGATGACCCGAAGCCCGGCCCCCGCGCGATCTCCATCCCAGCTCGCCACCGCGACCACCGCGACGTTCTGGGTCGTGTCCGGGATGACCGCCTGCAGGTTGATCTGCCCGACGATGGGGGCACCTGGGGCGATCTTGATGGGGGCGGATCCGGCGCCGAACCACTGGCCGTTCATGCTGCTGCCCCCGCTGATGAACAGCCTGACCGACCGGCCGGGCGCGCAGCGGGGCAAGCCGTCGGGGCCCGACTGGTCCTCCTCGTCGAAGTCCGGCTCGCCGTTGCAGTCGTTGTCCACGTTGTCGCAGACCTCGAGGTTGCCGGGGTAGCGGTTGCCGTCCTCGTCATCACAGTCGCCGAAGGACCAGGTGCGGGCCGTCCAGTCGGGGTCAGTGGTGTCGTCGGGGTCGAAGATCCGATCCGGGCCGCAGTCCCCGTCCACGAGCGGGGTCGCGTCCGCCCATCCGTCGTCGTCGGCGTCCACGAAGCACCAGCGCGCCCAGCACGTCGCGTCGATCACGCCGGTCATCCCATCGACGTCGGCGAAGTCGCACACGTCGAGATCGGGGATGCAGGAGGCGCTCGCCAGCGCGAAGGCACAGACAACGGCGGCAGCGACTGCGGACGGGGCGCGGTTCATTACTCCTCCAGGCGGGAGATCTTCCCACTGCGGGGAGCAGGAGACCAGGACGCCGCGCCGCGGAGGCCAGAACGGCGAAGGGCGACCTCTCGGCCGCCCTCCGAACCAGGACATCTGACGCGTTATCCCCAAGATGTCGCTGGCCGCCCGTTGGGCCCCCGTTGGAGCAGACCCATCCTGTAGTCACGCTCCCGTGAGCACACCCTGCCACAACGGGTCAGATGGGACAATCAGGCTTCTTGGGCGGACTCGTCGGCGGGGGTTTCGTCGAGCGACGCGCCGTTCAACCCGGTTCGACCTCGATGATCGCAACCACATCCCCCGCCGCCACCTGGTCGCCCATCACCACCCGGACTTCGACGACCGCGCCGTCCGCGTCCGCCACCAGGTGGTGCTCCATCTTCATGGCCTCGACCACCACCAGCGCGTCCCCCCGGGCCACGCGCGCGCCCACCGGCACCATCACCCGCGCCACCCGACCGGTGATGGGGCTCTTGATGCGGCCGTCGCCGGCGACCAGCGCGGCCATCCGGTCCAGCGGATCTGGACGGCGCAGCCACGCGCTGCCCAGCAGCGGCACCACCAGGTGCAGCAGGCCGTCGTCCTGCACGTACAGCGCCCTGCGCTGCACCCCCGCCAGATCCACCACCAGCGCGCTGCCCTGCTCCGCCACCACGGCGATGTTGGTGGTGGTCGCCCCGTCCGACACGAGGTAGTCCGCGCCGCCTTCATGACGCACCCGCAGCGTGCGAACGCCGTCCCCCAGGGCCACGTCCACCGGCCACTCCGATGGGCCGCGGCTGGACCAGGGGCGTGCGCCCACCGGATCCGGCAGCGACAGCAGCAGCGCGCCCAGGGCCAGCAGCTCCGGCGCGACGTCCTCGTCCGGCAGCAGGGCCGCGGCGTTGCGCTCCACCCACGTCGTGTGCACCGCCCCCGCACACACGTCGGGGTGGGAGAGCAGCTCGATGAGGAAGGCCTGGTTGGTCTTCAGGCCGAGCACCGGGGCGTCCTGCAGCCAGCTCACCAGCAGCCGGCGCGCCTCCTCGCGATCCGCGCCGTAGGCGATCACCTTGGCGATCATGGGGTCGTAGAAGGGGCTCACCGCGTCGCCGCTGCGCACCCCGCTGTCGAGCCGGATCCCCGGCAGCTCGGGGCCGTCCCACCGCAGGATCTGCCCGCTCTGGGGCAGGAAGCCGCCCGCCGGATCCTCGGCGTACAGGCGGGCCTCGATGGCGTGTCCCAGGGGCACGAGCTCGGACTGCTCCAGATCGAGCGGGCCCCCCGCCGCCACCCGCAGCTGGGCGGCCACCAGGTCCACGCCGTAGACCTCCTCGGTCACCGTGTGCTCGACCTGCAGGCGGGTGTTCATCTCGAGGAACCAGAACCTGCCGTCGTCCTCCAGCAGGAACTCGACGGTGCCCGCGCCCACATACCCGACCGCCCGCGCGGCGGCGACGGCGGCGGCGCCCATGCGATCCCGCAGGTCCTCGTCCACCGCCGGGGACGGCGCCTCCTCCACGATCTTCTGGTGTCGGCGCTGCAGCGAGCACTCCCGCTCCCCCAGGTGCACGACGTCGCCAGCGGAGTCCGCCAGCACCTGGATCTCCACGTGTCGGCCGCCCACGACGTAGCGCTCGAGCAGCACGTCGCCCCGGCCGAACGCCGCGCCGGCCTCCCGCTGGGCGGACGCGAGGGCCTCGCCGAACCCGTCCAGCTCCGACACCACGCGCATGCCGCGGCCACCGCCTCCAGCCACCGCCTTGATGAGCAGCGGGAAGCCGACCTGCACCGCATGGGCGCTCAGGGTCGCGACGTCCTGGGCCTGCCCCTGCCAGCCCGGGAGCACCGGCACGCCCGCTGCCGTCATGAGGTCCTTGGCCCGAGCCTTGTCACCCATGGCGGCGATCGCCTCGGGGGGTGGGCCGATCCAGACGAGGCCAGCGTCGGTCACCGCCTGGGCGAACTCCGCGTTCTCGGACAGGAAGCCGTAGCCCGGATGCACCGCGTCCGCCCCGGACACAGCCGCCGCCTCCAACAGCGCAGGCACGCTCAGGTAGGAGGAAGCGGCCTCCGCGGGGCCGATCCGGACCGCCAGATCCGCCACCTCCACGTGCAGCGCCATGGCGTCGGCGTCGCTGTACACGGCCACCGCCTGGAGCCCCGCCTCCTGCACGGCCTGGGCGATGCGCACCGCGATCTCGCCCCGGTTGGCGATCAGCACGCGAAAGAACGGCTTCGTGATCAGGGTCGCCATCAGAGCCTCGCCACGCCGAAGGTGTTGGGACGCAGGGTGCGCGCGTCGCCTTCGCGGCACGTGGCCAGCGTCTGGGCGAGCACCTGGCGCGTGTCGCGGGGGTCGATGATGCCGTCGTCCCACAGACGCGCGGTGGCGTACAGCGCGGTGCTCTCGGCGTCGAGCTGCTTCCTGATCTGGTCGCCCATCATCTGCAGGGCCACCGGATCCGGCTCCACCCCCATCCGCGAGAACTTGGCGTGGGTGATGATCTCCATGACGCGCGCCGCCTGCTCGCCGCCCATGACGCTGATCTGCGCGTTGGGCCACGAGAAGATGAAGCGCGGGTCGAACGCCCTGCCGCACATGCCGTAGTTCCCGGCCCCGAAGCTGCCCCCGATGAGGATCGAGAGCTGGGGCACCGTCGCGTTGGCGACGGCCTGGATCATCTTGCTGCCGTGTTTGACGATGCCGGTGCGCTCCGCGTCCAGCCCCACCATGTACCCCGTGATGTTGTGCAGGTACACGATGGGGATGCCGGACTGGCAACAGGCCTGGATGAAGTGGCCGCACTTCGCGGAGCCGGCCGGATCCAGCGGGCCGTTGTTGCCGATGAAGGCGACGGGCCAACCCTCCACCCGTCCGTGGCCACACACCGTCGCGGTGCCGTAGCCGGCCTTGAACTCCAGGAACTCGCTGTCGTCCACGATGCGCGCGATGACCTCGCGCACGTCGTAAGGCACCCGGTGGTCGTCGCCGACGAGGCCGAGCAGATCCTCCGGGTCGTGCCGGGGCGGCGCGAAGTCCCGCGGCGCGGGGGTCTGGCCGCCATCCCAGTCCAGGTGCGCGAACACCGAGCGGGCCAGGGCGATGCCGTGGGCGTCGTCCTCGGCCATGTACTCGGCCGTGCCGGTCACCGTGTAGTGCATCTCGGCGCCGCCCAGTTCCTCGTCGGTGGCGTCCTCCCCGATGGCCGCCTTCACCAGCGGCGGACCCGCCAGGAAGATCTTCGCCTGGTTACGCACCACCACCACGTAGTCGGACAGGCCCGGCAGGTAGGCCCCCCCCGCGGTGCTGCTGCCGTGCACCACCGTGATCTGCGGCAGCCCGGCGGCGCTCAGTCGGGCCATTCCACAGAAGATGCGGCCGCCGTCCACGAACAGCTCGGACTGGTAGAGCAGGTTGGCCCCGGCGCTCTCGATGAGCGAGATGGAAGGCAGCTTGTTCACCAACGCCACCTCCTGGGCCCGCAGCGCCTTCTTGAGCCCCATGGGGGAGATGGCGCCGCCCTTGATGGCCGAGTCGGACGCGGTGACCAGCACCCGCGAGCCCTGCACGATGCCGATGCCCATGACCGAGCCGCCGCCCGCCGCCCCGTCCAGGCCGTCGTCGTCGTGCATGTGCAGCCCGGCCAGGGTGGCCAGCTCCAGGAAGGGAGCGCCCGGATCGAGCAGCCGGGCGACCCGCTCCCGCGGCAGGAGCTGGTTTCGCTTGTCGAACTTCGGCTTCTTGGCCGCCGAGTTCTTCACGACCGTCTCTTCCAGGCCACGGAATCGCGCGATGCGCTCGAGCATGCGTGCCCGGCGCTCGGCGTGGCCAGCGGATCGGACGTCCACGTTCGTCTGCAGGACGGGCATGAGTCCCCCGTTCAGGGTGGTTGATTGACGAGTCAATCAGCGGATGGCGGAGCATACCCCACGGCTCCGAGGCGACCCATCGCGACGGCCCCCGCGTCGTGGAGCACCAAGAACGCAACGCCCCGGTTATGCTCGATCTCGTCGTGAAGCGGGATGCTTCCCGGCGAGGGCGCAGCGAATGCGCCAGGCACCAGCGCGTCGGGGCGCGCCGGGGGGCCGCGGGCCTCGAAGTCAGCTGGCTTCGTGGCCCGCGTAGCTTGGGGCTCCGCTACTTGACGATGCGCAGGTGGCCCGTCGTGCGCAGGTGCTTGCCGGTCTTCTCCTTGTCCCCGGGCGGCTCGGGTGGCTCGCTCTCCACCTCGTGCTCCCAGGTCACGCCGCCGAAGCCCACGCCGATGATGGCGATGGCCCGCCACGACACACGGCACCGGTACACGACCCCCCGGAACGACAGCGACACCCGCAACCCGCCGCGGTCGCCCTCCAGATCCAGATCCAGGGGCCAGCGCGGGTTCAGGTCCAGCGGGATCCCGGCGGGATAGCGCTCGACGATGAAGTCCGGGAAGCCATGCACGGCCGGCTCACCGAGCAGGTTCGGATCCACGACGATCTTGGCGGTCTGCGAGCCCTCCTGCAGCAACGCGGTCAACACCGCGCGCTTGGTGGAGCTCGACGCTCTGGTGTCCGTGGTCATTTCGAAGTGGGCCCCTCGGGTCGTCCGCCAGAGGATAGACAACCACGGCCCGAGCCCCAAGCGCGGGTGCGGGACCCGAAGATCCCGCACCGCTCAGTCGTGGGGTGTTCGGTCAGGGAGACGCGGTGACCACGAAGATCAGGTCCCAGGTCGCCAGGACCACGGTGCCGTTGCCGTACAGGGTCGTGGGCACGACGTACACGGTGTCCGAGAACATGCTCGCGCCGCCCGAGGTGTCCGGGGCCAGGGTCAGCGTGAAGCTCACGGTGTTCAGGGCGGGCACGTTGGGGATGACCGACGGAGAGGCCGACACGCTGGTCCCCGCGGGGGCCTCGGTGACGATGCTCAGGTCGTAGGTGACGTTCGCGGTGAACTCGGAGACGCCGTTCACCACCTGCTGGACGATGTTGTAGCTGCTGCTGCTCCACACCATCCACTCGTTGGCCTGGGGCGTGCCGTTGCCGTTCAGGTCGAGCCAGGAGCCCGTGGCCGCCGCGATGTCGGTCATGGCCCCCATCGCGTCCGTGGTGCGGGCCGCGATGCCGATGGCCTTCGCGTCGATGGCGCTCATGGCCGTGTTCAGCAGGGACGTGTTCGCGTCCAGGCAGCCGCCCGGGCCCTGCCCGTAGGGGAAGAACGCGTTGCGCATGTTCGCGTCGGTGGCGTAGATGAGGATCGGCACCGCGCCCTGGCGGAACCCGTTGCCACCGAGGGAGCCGGTGCCCGGAACCGAGGGGTCGTAGGTGCCCGCCACCGCGCCGCCGAAGACGTCGGTGGCCGAGGCCACGAAGGGCCGCACATCATCCGCCGCGTCGTACTGCCCGTTGCAGTTCTGGTCGTAGCCCACGCCGGTGGCGGCCTGGTACACGGCCTCCACCGTGGACTCGGGCCAGTCCCAGCCACCGCCGGCGTACAGCGAGTTCAGCGCGCTCTGGGCGAGGCCCAGGTTGCTCGTCTGCTGCTGGCGCGGGTGGTACGGCTTGTCGCCGCCGGACCCCATGTACCCGTAGTTGTAGTCGTCGAAGGACGCCACGCCGTACGTCAGGTTGGGGATGAGCGCCTGGATCTGGCTCGCCACCGAGCTGAAGTTGTTCTTCACGTTGTCGAGCGTGCCCTGCATGGAGCCCGTCTCGTCCAGGATGAACATCACGTCGCCCATCTGGATCTGCGTCTGGTAGGTGACCACCACGTCCGAGACCTGGTCGCCCGGGATCTCGCCGTTGAAGCCGTCGCAGAAGTCCAGCGCGTCCAGCGGGTCGGAGCCGCAGATCTGCTCCTGCAGGTCCGTCCAGCCGTCGCCGTCGGTGTCGCTGTTGGTCGGGTCGGTGCCGTTGTCGACCTCGTCGCCGTCGGGGATGCCGTCGTTGTCGGAGTCGGGGTCGTTGGCGTCGGGGATGCCGTCGCCGTCGCTGTCGCCGGTCTCCTCGTCGTTGGGGATGCCGTCGCCGTCGTAGTCGTCGTCGATGCCGTCGGGGATGCCGTCGCCGTCGCTGTCCTCATCGAGGAAGTTCGGCACGCCGTCGCCGTCGATGTCGTCGTAGCCCTCGTCGGTGTCGAGCACGCCGTCGCCGTCGCTGTCGTCGTCCAGGAAGTTCGGGATCCCGTCGCCGTCCGGATCACCGGTGCCCTCGATCTCGTCGGGGATGCCGTCGCCGTCGCTGTCCAGGTCGAACGGGTTGGCCGTGCCGTCGCCGTCCGCGTCGCCCCAGCCCTCGACGTCGTTGGGGATGCCGTCGCCGTCCAGGTCGTCGTCGGTGGCGTCGGGGATGCCGTCGCCGTCGCTGTCCGTGTCCAGGAAGTTCGGGATCCCGTCGCCGTCGATGTCGCCGGAGCCCTCGACGCCGTCCTCGTAGCCGTCACCGTCGCTGTCCGTGTCCAGGAAGTTCGGGATCCCGTCGCCGTCCACGTCGCCGGTGCCTTCGAGGCTGTCGGGGATGCCGTCGCCGTCGCTGTCCGTGTCGTAGGCGTTGGGGATGCCGTCGCCGTCCGCGTCGCCCCAGCCCTCTACGTCGTTGGGGATCCCGTCGCCGTCCACGTCGTCATCGAGGTTGTCGGGGATGCCGTCGTTGTCGCTGTCCGTGTCCAGGTAGTTCGGGATGCCGTCGCCGTCCGCGTCGCCGTTGCCCTCGTCGGAGTCGGGGATGCCGTCGCCGTCGGAGTCCGTGTCCAGGTAGTTGGGGATGCCGTCGCCGTCCGCGTCGCCGGTGCCTTCCTCGGAGTCCGGGATGCCGTCGCCGTCGCTGTCCAGGTCCAGGTAGTTCGGGATCCCGTCGCCATCGACGTCACCGGCCCCCTCCTCGGAGTCCGGGATGCCGTCGCCGTCGCTGTCCAGATCGAGGTAGTTCGGGATCCCGTCGCCGTCCGCGTCGCCCACGCCCTCTTCGGAGTCGGGGATGCCGTCGTTGTCGGAGTCCGTGTCCAGGTAGTCCGGCACACCGTCGCCGTCGCTGTCGCCGTCGCCTTCGACGTCGTCCGGGATCCCGTCGCCGTCCGCGTCGCCGTCCAGGGCGTTCGGATCGGTCAGGTTCGTGGCGTCACCGGTCGTGTCCCAGCCCTCCCAGCAGCCCGCCAGCACCAGCACGGTGGCCAGCATGGGGACGGTGAGGATGCGGGAGACGAGGGAGCGGCGATTGTTCGTCATGGCGCGGTTCCTGGTGTCGTGCGCGCGGGTCGTGCGCGGAACGAAGGCGAGAAGCCGTACAGACTTCCCGGGTGCTAGCGACTCTAGATCGACGAATCGAAAGATGTCAACGAATTGCAAAGACACCTTCTGAGCTGTTCCAACAGGGTGCCCTCGCGCGGGTGAGAAACAAAGGGCCATCGCCGGTCCCAGGGGCGCCGGCCTTGCCAATGCGGTGCGCCCCACCCCACTCTGGGCCGATGTCGAGCCGCTCCCCCGTCGTCCTCCTCGCCGCCCTCCTCCTGCTCGCGGGGTGCAGACCGCCGCTCCAGATCGCGGTCGTGGGGATCATCGAGCCCGACGCCCCGTACAGCAACAACCCGCGGCTGCCCCTGGGCTGGGCGCTGGAGAACATCGAAGCGGCGGGCGGGGCCGCGGGGCGGGACCTCAAGCTCGTGGAGCACGAGATCCTGGCCTCGGTACAGAACAACGACGCAGGGCTGAGCCAGGTGATCGAGGTGGGCCGCCAGCTCGCCGAGGACGACGACATCGTGGCCGTGCTGGGGTTCAACTACTCCTGGCGGCTGGCCGCGGTGGCCGACATGTTCATCAGGAACAACAAGGTGGTCCTGTCCCCCACCTCCACCTCCGGCGAGATCTATCGGAAGTGGAAGGGCAGCGACTTCGTCTGGCGGGTCGCCGAGTCCGACGTCGCCCAGACCCAGATGATGCTCGTGGCGGGGGTCCAGCGGGCCGCCAAGCAGCCGCTGCGCACCGTCGCGCTGCTCACGTCCTACGACACCTACGGCGCCACGTTCTTCGACACCTTCGCCTTCTTCGCAGCGGAGCTGGGGCTCGACGTGACGGACGTGCGGCGCTACGAGCAGACCGGCTCCAGCGCCGGGGACTGCCTCGCCCCCCTGCGGGCGCTGCTCGAGGAGAACCAGCCCCCCGAGCTGCTGTACGTCGCGGCCAGCTATGGGCCAGACGTGGACTGCGTGGTCACCGAGATGGGCCGCCGGAAGGCCGAGGGGCTACCGGGCGCCGACACCGAGCTGTTCTTCACCGACACCGCTGCGTCCAACGATCTGGGCGCGCGGCTGGGGGGGCTCGCGGAGGGCCTGCAGGGGCTGCAGCTCTCCTTCGACCAGAACAGCGGGTTCCGGGAGGCGTTCGAGGAGCGGGACACGGGCGGGACGTTCGACAGCGCGATGGGCAACTACTACGACGCCCTCACGCTGCTCGCCTACGGGCTCGAGTACGCCGACCGCAGCGGCGCGGACGACCTCTCCGCAGGCCTCGCCCAGGGCCTCAAGGACGCGGTGGACGGACGGGGCGCGGCGACCGGCTGGGAGGCGGACGGCGTCGCCGATGCGATGCAGCGGATCCGCGACGGCGAGGACCCGGACCTGAGCGGCGCCACCGGACCGCTGCTCTACAGCAGCACGAACAACGCCTACACGGACCTGCTCTTCTCGACGTACCGGCACTGGCGGTGGGCCGACGGCGCGGTCCAGAGCGCGGGCTTCTTCGCCACGTACGAACCCGGCACGGACGACGAGTACAAGGAGAACTCGCTGTTCGAGGCCACGGCCCGCAAGCAGGCCCAGGTCAACGACGGGAGCTGGGAGCCGGGCGAGCCGCACACCCGGACCAGGGCCCTGATCGTGGGGGCCTCCTCCGGGGTGGACAACTACCGGCACCAGGCCGACGCTCTGGCCCAGTACGACGCGCTGCTGGGGCAGGGGCTGACCGACGACGACATCACCCTGGTGCTGGCCGGCGACCTGGGCGACTCGGTGCGCAACGCGGTGGACGGCGGCGATCTGGGCGGGCATCTGGACGACGTCGACGTCTTCCTGGACGACACCGACGCGCCGGGGATCCTGGCCCTCCTGGATGCGCTGGCCACGGATCCCGGCGACAACATCTACGTGTTCCTGGTGGGCCACGGAGGGCGGGACGGCTTCTACGTCGGCGGCGTGCGCCCGGCGGACAACGCCAGCGACACGGCCCTGGGCTCCGAGGCGCTGCTGACCGGCGAGGCCCTGCTGGCGACCGTTCGTTCGCTGCGGGACGACGACCGCTTCCGGCGCATGTTGATCGTGGTGGAGGCCTGCTTCGGCGGCGTCCTGGGGGTGCCGTTCGAGGCGACGGGCGACAAGGTGCCCGGCGTGCTGGTGCTGACGGGGGCGTCGCCCTTCGAGAACTCCCTCGGCACCAACTACGACGCCGAGAACCGGGTCTGGCTGGCCGACGAGTTCGCGTTCCGCCTGCAGCAGGAGATCGAGGACCTGCAGGACGATCTGACCCTGGACTCGCTGTACGTGGATCGCCTGTACCCCGAGGTGCGCGGATCCCACGTGTCGATCTACAACGCCGCCGCCTTCGGGTCGTTGGCCGCCGTCGCCGTCTCGGAGTTCACGGCCCCGCCGGAGTGACGACGGGGCAGGCGTCCTCCGCTTCGTCCGCTTCGATGGCCGCGTGCACCGGGTCCCGCAAGGCCGCGGAGAGCCCGTCCGACCCGGCCCACCGGCGCAGGATCCGCAGCTCGGCGCAGCCCAGGGCGGGATCCGCGACCCGCGGCAGCTCCAGGGAGTACTGCAGGTTCGTCCAGGCGAGGCCCTGCAGCCCGTCCTCGAGCAGCACCTCCGAGCGCGCGAGGCCCAACGCGCGGCTCGACGTGAGCAGCTGGCGATCCTCACACGCGGGCTGGGAGTACTCCAGGACGAGGCACGCCTCATCCAGCCCCGCTTCCCCCCGGGCCCGCACGATCTCGCAGGCCGGTCCGTCGCACGCGCTCGCCGCACGGTACCGCCGCGCGGCCTCGGCGTAGTCCCGAGAGGCCCCCAGGCGGGCCGTGGTGGCGAGGTGCAGCTGAAGGCGCGGGGCCACCCAGTCGTCCGTGGCCGTGACGGCCAGCGCGCGGGCCCGGGCCGCGGCGAGCCGGCCGGCCGACAGCTCCGCGCACACCTGGAGCAGCTGGCCGCTGTCGGACTTGGCCAGCGCGGACAGCGACAGGGTCTCCGGCAGCGTCCACGGGGTCCCGGCGAAGAGCGCCGCCTCGCACTCGATGACCAGCGTATTGAGGTCCTGCGCCGGGGGCGGGCGCAGCAGCCAGGCCGCCGCGAAGGCGACCGCGATGAACGCGACCAGCCCGATCCCCACACCCACCTGGACCCGCAGATCCGGCCTGAGCCAGCGGTCCAGGCCCCCGTCGTCGAGCACGGTGGCTCCCATGGGGGCGCCAGAGGTGCGCGGCGGACCGCTGATGGTGCGACCCGCGGGGAGCCCCGGCGCGGGTTGGGCCTGCGTGTCGTCCACCACCTCGAACAGCAGGTCGCCCTCGCCTTCTTCAGCGGCCGCGCGCAGGCCGCCCTGGGGCTCGGGGGGCAGTTCCTCGGACCGGGCGAGCCGCGCCCGGCTGTCACCCCGGGCGTCGATGCGCAGCAGGGCGCGTCCGGCCTCGGCGGCGTCGGCGAATCGGTCGGTTCGCTCCGGGGCGAGGCAGCGGCGCAGGAACGGCTGGAACTCCTCGGGGGCCTCCCCGATCTCGGTGCGCAGCACGACCCCCGAGGGCAGCTCGCCCCGGGTGGTCTGGGCGGGCAGACGCCCCACCAGCATCACGAACACGCACACCCCGAGGGCGAACAGATCCGAGCCCGGCTCGGCGCGTCCGGCCAGCTGCTCGGTGGCCATGAACCCCGGCGTGCCCACCACCTCCGGGGCCGGCGGGGCGCCCTCGCTCCACTCCGCCGCCACCCCGAAGTCGCCCAGCTTCGCCTCGCCGGTCCCCGAGATGAGCAGGTTCGCGAGCTTGACGTCCCGGTGCACGAGGCCGGCGCGATGCACCGCCTCCAGGGCCTCGGCGATGCACAGCCCGTAGTACTTCACGTAGCGGAACGGGAGCCAGCGCCCCTTGTCGGCGAGCTCGCCCAGCACGTGGTCCAGCGAGCCGGTGGCCATCCACTCCAGCACCACCCACGGCGCGCCGCCGTCCAGATCCCCCGCGTCGAACACCTGCAGGATCCGGGGCTGCGCGAAGCGGGAGGCGTGGCGGAGCTCCCGCTCGAACCGCTCGCGCACCCGGGCCGTGTCTTCAGGATCGGCCTGGGAGATCTTGGCCGCCGCGGGGCGCTGCAGGCGCGTGTCGTAGACGCGGTACACCACGCCCTGGGCGCCCTCCCCCACGCGCTCCTCGATCCGGTAGCGCTCTCCGGCGAAGTGGGAGCCCGGCTGCAGGGCCTCGACGTCCGTCACGCCGACCGCCGAAGCAGCGCCGCGAGCTCCGCCCGCTCGCCGGGCTCGAGCCAGGCCACAGCGGGCAGGAAGCGCTCCTCGGGCACCGGCGTGAAGTCCATGGGACCCGGTCGCGACGGCAGCAGGGGCATCCCCGGGAGCATCCGGGCGAGGGTGTGGTTCGCCTGCCGCACCGTCTGGGGATCCCACTGGGCCAGGGGGCGCTCGTGCAGCACGAGGAACAGGAGCAGGCGCGCAATGCTGTTCATCATCCGCTGCTCGTTGTGGATCAGCTCGCCCAGGCCGCGTCCGTTGGGGATGTCGTGCCGATCCGCGGGGTTGAGGACCTGCGCGATGCCCCCGTGGGAGGCCCGCTCCAACGTCGCCACGGTGAGGCAGGTCTCCACCCCGTACCCCGTGCTCAGGGGGGTCTGCAGCAGCGCGTCGAACGACACGATGCGCTCGCCTGCGAGCATGTGCACCTGCCGGCACAGCGCGGGCCACAGCCACGACAGCCGCTCCCGGGTGGCCGGGGCGACCGACGGGCTGTGCTCGATGGCCTCCAGGGCGAAGCGCACCGCGCTGACCACCTCGTTGTTGCGGCCCACGTGCGTGGCCACGCTCATCGCCGGAGCGGTGGGTCGGGCCAGCGGCCAGGCGAGGTAGCGAGCGAAGTCGTAGGTGGCGAGGTCCCTCAGGTCCGCGTCGGCGAGCACGACCCAGGTCGGCGGATCCGGCTCCTCCGCCAGGGCCAGGATCCCCAGGAAGAGGTTGAGTCCCTTGCCCCGTCCGAGCGCGGGCAGGCCGAACCGATCCAGGAACGCGGCGGGAACGCGGCGCGCAGCCCCCCACGTGTCCAGGACCGCGACCCCCGTGCTGGACGCGCGCTCGCGGGGTCCTCGGGCGCTCCCCTGATCGAGGATCAGGACCTGCGCGGGCCGGACCCCCACGTCGTCCAGGAGGTAGTTCAGGGTGCCCAGGGGCACCTCCGCCGCCGGCTCCTCGGGCTCGTACATCGGCACGAGGTAGCGCACATCCGGACGCCGCAGCAGGCCGTCGAGGGCGGCCCGCTCCCGCCGCAGATCGGCCACGTCGGGTCGGTGCACCCCGTCGCTCGCCTGCCGTCGGGCCTGCTCGACCGCGGGGCTGGACGCGCCCCGCCAGGCCCGCAGACTGCGCTCGGAGGTGCTGTGCTCGATGGGGTCCCCGCGACTCCTCAAGGCTGCACCGCCCGAACGGCCGGCAAGAGGCGCAGACCACAGTAGACCGTGGCCCCAGCGACGACCAACGACAGGGCCAGGAACACGGTGGCCAGGGGCAGCCGGTCCGCGAACAGCGCCATCGACGCAGACGCGGCGAGGGGACCGAGCCCTCCCATCGACGCCGTCAGGAGGGCCTGGGCCGAACCGAGGGCGTGCAGCGGGGCGTGGTGGGCGATGAGGGACACGGCGCCCGTCCAGAAGGCTGCGAAGGTCAGGCCGTGCAGCGCCTGAACGAACGCGAGGCTCGCCGGGTCCGTCACGAGGCCGATCAGGGCCCACCGGATCACCCCCGCGCCCAT
The DNA here is from genome assembly GCA_937891735.1 of uncultured Pseudomonadota bacterium. Lineage (GTDB taxonomy): Bacteria > Myxococcota_A > UBA796 > UBA9615 > UBA9615 > JAGSHC01. Next base: position 17,755 of record CALAGR010000096.1, read on the forward strand.
GCCCACGAACACCAGCGGCATCGCCCCGAAGCGTCGCAGGAGGCTCGGAGCCAGGGCGAGCACCAGCAGCTCCGAGGCCACTCCCAGCGCGACCGCGTCCGCCACCACGCCGCCGTCGTGGCCGAGCTCCAGCACGTGCAGCCCAAACCCCACGTCGTACACGCCGTCGGCCAGCCCCATGGCGAGCGCCACCACGAGGAGCGGCCACATCACGCCGTGCGCGACGACCGCGCGGTTGCCGCCCCCGCGCCGGGTGCTGGTCATCCGGGGCGGCTCGGGCAGGAACAGCACCACGAGCACGAAGGCCGCGAGGAGCGCGGCGCCGATGAGGATCGGCAGATCCGGGCTCGCCTTCAACGTGCGCCCGAACACCCAGGCGGTGAGCAGGAACGCGAAGGAGCCCCACAGCCGGATCATCCCGTAGCGGTCCGAGTCGGCGCCCAGGGCGCGCAGCGTCAGCCAATCGAGCAGCGGCGGCAGCGGCGCGCGGGCGAAGGCGAACAGCACCACCCCGAGGATCAGCGGGATCCAGCTGCCTCCGAACGCGAACAGGAGCAGGCCCGCCAGGGACAGCAGCCCCCCTGCGGCCAGGACCCTGCGCACGTGACCGCGCCGCTCGACCTGGCCCGCCGCCAACGGCGCGAACAGCAGGATCGCGATGGGGAAGGCCGCCGTGACGAAGCCGATGTCGGTGCCCGTGGCGCCCTTGTCCTTCAGGATGAGGGGCAGGATCGGCATCACGACGCCCCCTGCACCGAAGTACAGGAAGAAGCTCAGGGCCAGCAGCGCGTTCCGGGATCTCATCGAGTCGAGGATACCGACTCCGCCTGGGCTACCGATATCGGGGCGCGCTCGTCGGCGCCAGGGCCCACAAGGCGAGCTCGGGCACGGCGTCGATCCGGGGCAACACGCGGATCACCAGCTCGAAGCCCATGCTGCGCAGCGCCGCCTGCTCCTGTGGATCCAGCGGACGGCCCGCCACGAAGTGGGTGCTGCGCTCCAGATCGAACGCGCAGGCCTTGCTCGTGACGTCGTCCCAGTCGGAGCGGGACAGCACGGGGTTGGGATTGCGCCCGTACAGCTCCCAGTGCAGGAAGGTCAGCAGGGGGAAGCGGCCCTGCCCGGTGAGCGCGAAGGTCACCACCGTGCGCTCGCGCTCCCGCAGGCTCGGGTGGGCGACCAGCGCATCGATCTCGTAGGCGTCGCGGATCGGGGCCGGCAGCACCTCGCTCCAGGCGAATCGGTCTGCGGGGGCCTCCAGGAGCGGGGCCCCCCAGGACAGCGCTCCGAGGACGACGACGCCGCCCCAGGCTACGGCAGGGCCGCGCGGGCGCGCCGCGAGCCGACCCAGGGGCCACGCCAGGAGGGCGACGAGCAGGGGCAGCGCGGGCAGCAGGTAGCGGGTCTCCTTGTGGGGGATGAGGGCGTGCAGCAGCAAGAGCCCGAGGGCGGCGCTTGCGATCACCGCCGCGTCACGGGCTGGACGCGGGCCACGGTCTGCAGGAGGGGCGCCGAAGAGGGCGCCGGCGAGGGCCAGGCCGAGGAGCAGCCAGCCCCCGGGCCCCAGGGCCGGACCCACCAGCTCACGCAGGTAGATGCTCGCTGGTTCGCCCCCCGACTCGCCGGACACGCCCTGCTGCACGATGTCCGCGAGGTCGGCGAACGGGACCAGCCAGGCGAGGAAGATGGCCGTGGCGACCAGCGCGGCGGCGACGATCCCGCGCAGCACCGCCCGGGGCGATCCCCACAGCCCGAAGACGAGGGCCAGCAGCGCGGGCCCCGCGATGTAGGCGCCGAAGTTCCACTTCACCAGCAGACCGACGCCCACGGTGAGGCCCAGGACGACGCCGATCCCCAGCGTCCGGGCCTGCGGGCGGTGGGCCTGCTCCACCAGGGCCACGCAGGCGAGCACCGCGAACGGGAGCAGCGCCATGTGGGTCTGCTCCACGCCGACCATTCCGATGCGCCACGCGACGCCGGGAAGCAGCGCCACGGTGGCCGCGGCGAGCAGGCCGCCCCGGGCCCCTCCCAGGCGCCTTCCCAGGGCGAACACCAGCAGGACGGTGGCTGCCATGGCGGCCGCGTTCACGAGCAGGAAGTCGAGGGCGCCCAGGCTGTCCTTCCATCCGAACAGCAGGGGCACGCCGCCGTACCACAGCGGCGGCTTGAAGCCGTCGCGGGCGATCTGCTCGGCGAACGTCCAGTCGAGGTGGGCGCGCAGCCCGTAGTGGTAGAACATCGCTCGTTGGAGATCGGGCGCTTCCCAGCCACCGAAGAGGGGGCGGCGGTCGAGCAGCGCGAACACCACGACCCGCAGCGCGCTGAGCGCAGCGAGCGCAAGGAGCACGATCTTTGTCCGCCGGTCGGCCTGCATCGCCCTGGATTCTGCCCGTGTGCGCCGCGTTGCTGCTGGCTGCGGTCGCGTGCGGGGGGCCATCGCGTCCGTCCTCCGATCCCGGTCCCCCGGTGCACGCACCTGCCTCGCCGGCCACGGATCCCATTCACGATCCTCCGTCCGATCCGGGGCTTCCGAGCGACTTCCCGTCCCCGCCCGCCGACCTCGCGGGCCAGCTGTGGGCTGCACCGTCTGCTCCGGCGCGCGCGCTGACCGTGGATCGGGAGGCCCTGCAGGCGGTGCTTCGGGATCCCAGCGACAAGGTGGACCCGGCCAAGCGGCACGCCGCGGTGCTGCTGGGCGCCGCCCGCGCGGTGCAGGCCCTGCCTGACCTGCACGCCGCCCTGGTGCGGAG
>CALAGR010000097.1 GCA_937891735.1 uncultured Pseudomonadota bacterium
GCGGGGCCACCGCCCGGCGCCTGGCTGCGCTTTTCGCGGTGCGTCTGTAACGGAGCAGAAAACGCGGGATAGAAGGCACTCAAGCGGCCCGACACCCCCCTCGACCCTCCCCGAAACCACCCGATCCCGACCGGACCGTCCCACATCGCGTGGGACTGCCTCTGCGCAGGTCGGGCCGCCCGTCCGGCTCGGAGGAGATCCCCATGCGTCTCACGCTCCTGCTGTCCCTCGCGGCCCTCGCCTCGAGCGCCCTCGCTGCCCCCGCCCTGGCCACCCCTCCGTGCGCCGGCGCGACCTGGGGCGACATCACCAGCCCCTCCACCTCCATCCACGTCGATGACGCGGGAGACGACGGGGGCGACGGCACCGAGTCCGAGCCAGTGGCCACGCTGTCCGAAGCCCTGACCCGCTCGCGCAAGTCCGGGGTCACCAAGCGGATCGCGATTCACCCGGGCACCTACGACGGCGGCCTGGTCCTCAAGAAGACGCTGCCCGGCAGCCAGACCGACGACGGCCTGATCATCGAGGGCTGCTCCGCCGCCGAGGTCACCGTCGTGCCCCCCGAGGGGGGGAGCGGCGACCCGATCTTCGAGATCTACCAGGCCGACACCGTCAAGCTGGCTGGCGTCACCCTCGATGGCGGCACGCGCACCCTGCTCCTGCACGACGGCGCGAGCGCGACGGTCTTCAAGGTGGTCGTCGACAACGCCACCCGAGTCGGGATCCTCGCCGCGGGCGGCGGGACCGTGCTGGCCCTGCAGAAGTCGACCGTCCAAGACACCGTCGCCGACTCGGGAAGCTACGGGTGGGGCGTCGGGGTCCAGGGGGCCACGCTCACGATGGACGACACCGACGTGCTCCGGTCCGTGGAGGTGGGGCTGTTCGCCGATGACGCGGATCTCGACCTGGCGACCTGCGCGATCGAAGACACCGCCCCCAACGCCAGCGGCTACTACGGCCGGGGGGTGCACATCCAGAACGGCACGTCGGGTGACTTCGACGACCTGGACCTGGGCGGAAACACCGACGCCGCCTTCTTCGGTCACCGCTTCGCCGACATCGCCATCCACGGGTTCGACATCCCCGTGGCGCAGGGCGGCATCATCGCGGGCAGCTCGGAGACCACCGGCGACGGCATCGTCCTGACCCGCGCCGGCAGCACCTCGGCGGTGACCAACTTCGTGGCGACCCTGACCAGCGACACCTTCAGCTACACCGACCGGGCCGCGGTGGTGCTGGACGGGGTCGACGCCACGGTCGTGGGCAACACCGGCAGCGACCTCGGGGGCCCGGTCCCCCCCGGGTGCTCGGGTCCGGCCGTCATCTACAGCCAGGACGGCACCGATCTCGATGGCGCGGACACCACCGTGGATTGCCGCACCTACGCGCTGGACTCCAGCCACGAGCTGGAGCTCAACCTGACCGCCCTGACCGTCGACTCAGGCTGGTAGCAGCGGGGTCCCGGCGCCGTGCTCCCGGACCAGGAGCATGGCGCCGCCGCCCGCGAGCAGCACGTCCAGGAAGAGCGTGTCTCCGGCCTGGACCGCACATCCGGCGGGGGCCGACAGGTCCTCCGTGGTGCCGTCGGCTCGGACCACCCGCACCCCGGCGCGCGCTTCGATCCGGCCGGCCCCGCGATGGGCGATGTGCCGTCGGGACACCCTGGTGTTGTCCGGGAACGGAGGCGGATACAGCGCGATCAGGCCGTCCACCAGCTGCTCACCCCACCGACCGAGCTCCGCTGGGCGGCCCGACGGATCGGGCTCGGGAAGCACGAGCATGCGTCCGTCCTCGGGCCCCCCCACGACCTCGAGCAGCAGGCCGGGACCGAGCTCTGCGGGGGTGGGCATCAGGTCCACCGGGGGCCCAGGTCGCGCCGGGGATCGCACCTCGACCTGGGTCGGAGGCGCGCCCTGAAACCGCGGCGCGGTTGCGAGGTCGGTGTCCCCGGGCCGGCCGCCGGTGGGCTGGGCGGTCTCTGCTCCCAGGTGGAGGAAGGCGCGCAGTCGAGCTGCCTGGGCCTCCCCCAGGAGCGCGCGCAGCGATGCGCTTCGCAGCAGCTCCAGGGCGAGGTCCGCCGGGCTGAAGCCGGGCTGGAGCCGGGCGCCAAGGGCCTGAAGCCGGGGCGTCGGGAGCGACTCCGCAGGCGACGTGGCCCGCGGCCTCAGCTCCTGAAGCGCGCTCTTGAGGTCGCCCTCGTGCAGACGCCAGGCCGTGGAGGTCCGGCCCAGCTGCGGGCTGGCGGCGAGTCCCAGGGCGACATGCTCGACACCCAGATAGCCCCACCCCCGCGCCAGGGCCTGGGCGGCTCCCAGCAATTCCTCGGACTGGGGCGAACCGACGGGCCAGCCGAGAACCCGAGGCGCAGCGAGGAGCCCCGGGAGCGACGACGCGGAGATGTCCGACAGGTACAGGACCGGATTCCACCACCGGCCGGTGGGATGGGTGATGCGGAGGCCGCGGATCCTACGCCTCCCTTCGGCTACCGCATCGGAGAGCGAGGCCCCCTGGGCGAGCTCCCGATAGAGCCCCTGGGAGAAGTCCCGCGCCGCCTCGGGTGCGAGGTCCAGACGGGGGCCCAGCGTGGCGGGCACCCCCATCGCGGCGATGTGAGATGCAGGGGCCTGGAGCAGCTCGACCCGGTCGGACGCCGCCGAACAGACGTCCAACACGACGAGGTCCACCTCTCGCAGGATGCGGCCCAGCGCCCCGGCGATCGACGCCGGCGGCGCAGAGCCGCGCGCGTCCTGGAGGGCCACGGACTCACCGAGGTCCCGCCCATGGCCCACTACATGGAGGACGCGAGCCACGCCCTCGCCGGGGGGCGGCGGGAGCGAGCCCAGATCCGCCGGCAGCGTCGTGCAACGCAGGCGAGGGAGCGTGGCAAACATCGCGCGAAGCTCCGCCGCCAGCTTGGAGCCGACCTCCTCGTCGGGCCGTGGCTCCCAGACCAGGATGTCGAGCAGGAGCCTTCCCCGACGGAGCGGACGCGGGTCCCCGGCGGGCACCAGACGGTGGATCCGGCACCCGGCCAACGCGTGGTCGGGGTCCAGGGCTTCGAGGAGCTCCCAGGGCAGCTCTCGCAGCCACTCGCTCCGCGCGTCGATGGCGATGGACAGGGCATCGCCGACCCCGGCGGAGGTGGCCCGCAGCGCGATCAACCGCTCGCGGATGGCCTGCATGCCCTCCCAGCCGAGGGCTGCGTCAAACAGGATGTGTGCGACCGCCCGCTCTCCCTGCTCCGCCTCGAGGTAGCTGTCGGGCAGCTCGACCACACCACCGACGAGCAGGGCCCGCTCCAGCCGGCTGCGACCTACCTCCAGCCGAGTGTTGGAGAGGGAGCCGTAGATCGGCGCTGAGCGGCCGTCAAAGAGCTCCGCTTGCTCGGAATCATTGGCCCCCCCGAGGATCAGCGTCGCGCTGCCTCCGCTGTCGGGCCGTTTCGGCATCTTGCTTCCCTGAGTCTACAGTTGCGGAGGGCGTGACGGCCTCGGCGGCCAGGAGTCGGCCCTGCGAAGCAGCATGTCGGAGGTCGGTCCAGCGTTGGACCGGGGAGGCATCCCAGTCCACGACCAGCCCGGGCGGGACGAGGAGGATCAGCCAGCCCTCGGTCCCCGGATCCTCGTGGACTGCCACGCGGTATCGACCGTCGTTCACAGGGAAGGAGTCGAGAGGCGGCCATCGTGCGGCTTCGGCCGGGAGCACGACCCGGTCCCCCTGCGCGGCGCGACACACCACCACAGGGCGCCAGGCCCGGGCATGCGGAGGCGGCGCGAGGCTCAGGATCACCCGGCGGGAGGCGCTGCCGGCCGAGGCGCCGAGCACCGGAGCCAGCTGGAGGCTCAGGGGAAAGCCCTCGCCGAGCCCGAGGGTCCAGCGCGGGAGCCACTCCCCGAGCCAGGCCCGGGCCCGCTCCGACCAGGCCGCCACCGAAGGGGCGGGGGCTGACCCGGTCGATCTCTGGGCCCGACGTTCCAGTTGGAGGCGCAGGCTCTGGCGAAACACGGCGTGCTCCGCTCGGGTGGCCCGTGCGCCCGACACGAGGCCTGGGATCCAGCCTGTCGGGGGACCCGGGGGGCGGGCACGAGGCGGGGGTGGGGCATCGACCGGAGGCCGCCTCAAGGCAGCGAGGATCGACTCCCGGGCCCGGAAGAGCTCCCGAGACGCTCGCTCGCCGGCCTCCCGGTCGCGCGGGGCGCCGTAGAGGACCTCGCCCAGGGTCTCCCGCCCGGGACGATCACCGGCGTGCACCCACGTGACGTAGCGCAGCAGGAACGCTGTCGTGCGGCGGGGAGATCCGCCTGCGGCAAGGGCCCGCAGATCGTCGGGAAACCTGTACGGACCGGTCGCCGCCCAGGTCCACAGGAGTTCCTCGGACTCCTTGAGGGCGTCCATCGGCACGAGGAGGTAGGGCCGAAGGGAGGCGGCGGCCGTCGGTCCTTCCTTCAGATGCGCGAGTCGGGCCATGCTCCGAGCCCGCCGTCGGCCTCGGGGATCGGGCGCGTTTGCAGCCTCCCACTCGGACAGGAGCCGCTCGATCAGCTCGGGCAGCGGCGCTTGTCGCGCCGACCGAAGCAGCTCGCTGAGGTCTTCCCGGCCCGAGTTGAGCGCATCCTCGATGGACTGCCGTGCGCGGTCTTGTTGCACGCGGATCTTTCCCATGGCGTGACACCTCGCTCGATGGATCTGTCCAACGGCCCTCTCGGATTCGGACGGTTCCCCCGCCTCCACCAGCTCGGCCCCCTCGGGGTCCCGATCACACAGCACGGACACGACCTCCTCGGCGCTCAGGTCCAGGGCAGAGCGGAGCACCAGCAGGAGCCTCGAGCGCAGCGCCGGGAGGAGCCGAAGCGTCGCGGAGGCCTGGTCGAGGAGGGGGGCCGAGGAAGTGAGCAGGGCCAGCACCTCCTCCGGGTCCAGGACGGAGAGCTGGCCCGCCGCTGCCCCCCCAGCGCGGGAGTGGAGGTCGTAGCAGCCTGTCGGTGGCTCGACGCCGAGCAAGGCCTCGGCGGCACGCAGGCAGACGGCCCACAGGATCGCGGGCCGCAGCTCGCCGGCGGCGGCCTCCGCCGGCGCCCAGCCTGAGCCGGTCGGCGGGCGGAGCGAAGGGCCCTCCGTCGGCTCCTCCAGGGACACCGTCCAGCCCTCGGTCCGCAGGCACGCCAGCCGTTCGAGCAGACGCACCGGAGGGTGATCCACCAGTCGGGCGAACGCCTCGGCGGCCAGGACCACCAGCTCGGCTGGCTCCGCGTCGGCACCGGACTGGTCATCCGGCTCGGGCTCGGGAAACCCGAGCAGGCGCAGGAGGACGAGAACGCCCACGTGGTCCTGCTCGAAGATCTCCAGGAGGGTCACAGCCATGCCTGCTGACCCTCGCACGCTCTCCCCGGGGCTGCAAAGACCCCCGAACGTTCCGTAAACAAGTGGCCCTGCCGAGCTTCCGTAAAGAAGCTGGACCCGCGGTCTGGTGTAGTGGGTGTGCTGCTGGGTAGCTACTGGGTGGCAACTGGAGGTCTGAGACCGGGATGAGGTGGATCGACTGGGCACTGAACGCGCTCGCCAGCGGGGAAGGATCCTCGGCGGCGCCGTTCGGTTCGGAGGCCACCGCACGGGAGCGGTGTCGGCCCTCCCTGGAGGCGCTCAGAGCGTTCGATCACTCCCTCGCGAGCGAACGCCCCCGCCCCCAGCCAGAGCTGCGGGACCACCTGACCGAGCTCGCCCGAGCCACCACGGAGCCCGCCGGCAGGCTGACCCTCGGCTTGTCGCAGTCCCCTGCCGATGGTCGTCCGGCCCCGGACGGCCCCCCGCCCGCGTACTTCGAGGGCTGGTTCCCCGCGCTGACGGGCGGCCTGGAGCGCTTCGAGTTCTACGAACTGGCCGTGCACGTGCTCGCCGCGGAGGTGCGGGCGAGGCTGGCCCACAGCGCGCCTGGGGGCTCGCGGCCTCAAGATCTGCACGTGGCGGTGCTCCTGCTGCGTGAGGCCCTGCGCGGGGATCGGGCTCGCCTCGCCTACCTCGACGTGGCGCGACTCGAGTTCCCCGGCGAGGTGGCGTCGATGGCGGTGGCTGCTTCGTTGATCAAGTCGGCGTTCGTGGCCAGCCCCGCTCGCCGGGTGTACAGGGCGCAGGAGACCGCGCTGGCGCTCGCGGCCGCGTCCGAGCTTCCATCCGTGGCCCGCCAGGCCGAGACCCTGCGCGTCGCCGAGGCCCTCCGGCTGGACTTCCTCGCCGACGACCGCGCCCGGGCCTACTTCGACTCCCAGAGGGCCAGCGTGCAAGCACGCCGAGACCTCGTCGCGCTCCGCTCGGCCGCGGACGCACCAGACCGGCACCAGCGCCACCTGGCCCTGCAGATCTTCGACGCTGCGCTCGAGGTTGCCCGCCACGCCGCCGCGGCAGGAACCTCGGATCGGTCTGGCTCTCTGGTAGCGCGCCGCGCCCGCCTCGCGACGGGCAACGCGGGGGCCCCGCCAGCCGTCCTCGCGGAGGCCACCTACGCGTCCACGACCTCGAGTCGGATGGTCAGCGAGCTCAAGATGCTGGCCATCGAGGCATCGGCTGCGGCCGAGGCGGCCCGGAACCACCCGACCGCCGGCCACGACGACAAACAACCAGTCCGTGCCACGCCAGGCCTGCAGCGGCTGCGGCTGGCCCTCGGCCTCCTGAGACCCGCCGCCCAACTCGCGGGAGCATCCAATGTTTGACCCCCTGACCCCCTCGCTCGAACAGCGGCTCCTTCGAATCGCTGCCGAAGACCTCCTGGAGCTGGACGCGCTCCGTCCCGAGTCCTCCGAAGGGCCCCTGGTCGTGGCCACTCTCGCCGCCTGCGCGGGCCCTCAATCCAACGAGGCCATCCTGGTGGCCCTCGCAGGCCACCTCGTCGAGCGCACCTTGCTGTGGCAGGTCGCGGAGGTCGAGGAAGGGCGGTCCCCCCGTCCAGGCAGCCCGTCCCTGCGAGCGGTGATCGACGCCTTGGGAAGCGCCTGCTCGATCTGCGAGCCCCTCGCAGCCCTGGAGGCCCAGAGCCGCGCCTCGGCCCGGCCCCTGCTCGACGTCCTGACCTCCGACCCCCTGGCATGGAGCGAGCCCATCACGGCCCTGGGCGTCGATGCGGAGGTGCTCCGATTCGTCCGCGAGAGGACCCGTCGGCGCCCCGTCGCCGCGGCTGCCCCGTCGGCGCCCAGGACGCGGCGAACGGCGAAGAGCGGCCCCCGACCCCGCAACGCTCACCCGAGTCGATCCTTCGTTCCGGGGCCGGCGTTCCGGGTCCAGTTGCGAACCGCGACCAGGCTGGGGGCCGAGCCTCAGGGGATCGGGGATCGGCTCGTGTTCCAGATCTCGGGCCTGGCCCCGGGCGTCGACCCGGAGCGCGTCCGTCCGGTGGTCTTGCGGCAGATCGGCGACGACGCTGCCTTGCTGCTGCCCGATCCGAGCGGTCGCTGGCCGCGGCTGTCGGAGTTCTCCTCGTCGGACGATGGGTTCGACGTTCCCCTGCGCCTCGGCCCCCCGGCCGGACTGCAGCGTTTCGTGGTCGGCGTCCTCCCGGAGACCATGGTGGGCGACTTCGAAGCGATCCCCGGCGGTGGCCATGATGTGCTGCGGAGCGCGCTTCGCGCCGGCGATCTGTCAGCCCAGGGCTTCGCGGTCTCCGTGGCTCCGGCCCGCCCCGGCCCGGGGATCCGCCGCGCCCCGGCGCCTTCGGTCGCCCTGCTTCGGGTGCTCGACGAAGCAGAGGGCGGCTGGCGCCTCACGCTGGGAAACCCTGGGGGACGTAGCAGCGAAGCGCTGGTTCCGCTGGGGGTCGCGCGCGAGGCGGCGGGACCTCGTGAGATCCTGGACGCCGCGGGGGACCTGTGGAGTCTGCTGCATCGACTCCGGGAGGCTCCCCGCACCCGCGAGCTGATCCTGGCGGTCCAGACCGACTCGACGGCGGCCACGGACCTGCCCTGGGAGCAGCTCGAACACCCGTACGACGACGAACGTGGGACCGCTGCCCTGACCGTCGTCCGGCTCGATCCGGCCGGACGCGCCGGTCCCCTGATCGGGGGGCGGCTGCAGGTCACGGCCTGGATCCCCACCGATGCCACGGACGAGGTGCTTCGGCGCGTGCAGGGCCTGGGGCAGGCCTGCCGAGCAGCCCGCCTGCCCGAGCCAGGCGTGTTGCGTGGCGTCGAGCCGGGCACGGAGTCCGGGGTGCTGTGGGTCTTCTTGCAGCACGAAGATGAGGTGGCAGGGCTCCGGGCGCTCCTCGTCCCGGGATGCGACGGCGACGAACTCAGCGGCCCCGTCATCGCCGGGCCGGCGGTGCTCGTCCTGGATCCACCCGCCGACTGGGACGTGGGTCCGAGCCGGCTGATGGACCTGCTGGCGCCGGCTCTGGCGGCTGGTGTCGAGGTCTGCATCGCAGCCACGCGGGGTGCGGACGAAGAGGCGCAGAGCCGTTTCCGCCACGCACTCCTGGAGGAGCTCGCCTCGGGCACGCCCCTCGCGCTCGCCGTGCGGGCCGCTCGAAACGGAGACGAGGGAAGCCCCTGTCCACCGGACCGCCCCGTCCTGGCGAGCTCCGCAGATGGCGTGATCGGCCGCTTCATCGCCGTCTGAACACAAATCCGACACACTTCGGTTCCCCGCTGGTTCTTGTTGCTGACCGCCACTTCCGGCGGGTGAGGAGTCCGAGAATGTGCCAACGAACCACCTGCCGCGCGTGCGGCAAGCCTGACTGGGCCGGCTGCGGCGCCCACGTCGAGTCCGTCCTGGGCAACGTGCCCCGCCAGAGCCGCTGCAAGTGCCGCGAGGACGGCACGCGCCAGAGCGGAGGCTTCTTCCAGTCCCTGTTCGGCGGAGGCAACAAGCGCTCGGGGGGATGAAGCAGCCGTCAGGACGCCAGAGCGGGGGCGTGGCACAGTCCCGGGTGCATGACGACCCGCCCCCTGTGTGACTCCGACGAGCTCGTCTCCCTGCTTCGCAGCGGCGACATCGAGGTGCTCGACCGCGTGACCCGCTGCTACGGCGACCAGCTCATGTCCGCGGCGCGCCGCACGTGCTCCCGCGAGGAGGACGCGCGGGACGCCGTGCAGGACGCGACCCTGGGGGCCTGGCGCTACGGCGCGGGGTTTCGCGGCGAGGGGCAGGTGGACCGCTGGCTGGTCCGGCTCGTGGCCACGGCCTGCAACCGGATGCGGCGCGGGCTCAAGAACGACCCGGCCCTGCACCAGGCGGAGCTGGAGCTGGCCTCGGACGACGCGAGCCCCGAGCTGCTGGCGGCGCGCGCCGAGCTGGCCCTGAGCCTGGGTGAGGCCCTCGGTGAGCTGCCGCCCCGGGATCGCGGGATCCTCATCCTCGCCGACGCCCAGGGCTGGACCGGCCCGGAGATCGCCGACGCCCTCGACATGACCCCCGGCGCCGTCCGCACGCGCCTGAGCCGCACCCACGCCGCGCTCCGCAAGCGGCTCGACCCCCCGAGCTGAAGGGCGACACACTTCTGGCGCCCGCCGGCTCTTCCCAGCGACCTGGCGGTCCTGAGCCGCCCCTGGAGTCCGCCATGAAGTTGCTCGTCATCGGAGGCGTCGCCGCCGGAGCCTCCGCCGCCGCCCGCGCCCGCCGCGTCTGTGAGTCCTGCGAGATCATCCTGTTCGACCGTGGAGAGCACGTCTCCTTCGCCAACTGCGGGCTGCCGTACTTCGTGGGCGGGGTGATTCCGGAAGAGAAGGACCTGCTGCTCGCGGGCCCCAAGCTCTTTCGGGAGCGGCTCAACATCGAGGTGCGCACCCGGTCCGACGTCCTCGCGATCAATCGAGACCGGCGCACCCTGACCGTGCGGGACCTCGCCCAGGGACGCACCTACGAGGAGTCCTACGACGCGCTGATCCTCGCGCCGGGCGCGAAGCCGGTGACTCCTCCCCTGCCGGGCCTGGACCTGCCGGGGGTGTTCCGCCTCCGCACGATCCCCGACAGCAGGAAGATCAAGGCCGCCGCGGCCGACGCCCAGCACGCCACGGTCATCGGCGCGGGCTTCATCGGCCTGGAGATGGCGGAGAACCTCAGCGGCCTGGGGCTGAAGGTGACGGTCATCGAGCGGGCCCCCCAGATCCTGACGCCGTTCGATCCGGAGCTGGCCATCCTCGTCGAGCAGCGCATGCGGGAGCACGGGATCGATGTGCGCGTGGGCACCGCCGTGGGGGCGGTGCGGCGGGAGGCCGGCGGTCTGCTCGTGGATCTGTCGGGCGGAGACACCCTGCGCACGGATCTCGTCCTGCTCGCCATCGGCGTCGCCCCCGAGGCGGACCTCGCGGTGGCCGCGGGGCTCGAGCTGGGACCCCACGGAGGAATCAAGGTGGACTCTTCGATGTGCACCTCGGACCCGCACATCTGGGCCGCCGGGGACGCCGTGGAGGTGCACTCGCTGCTCACCAACAACTGGCAGCTCCTGCCCCTGGCCGGCCCCGCCAACCGGCAGGGCCGCGTGGCCGGAGAGAACGCCGTGGGCCGCGCCGGAGAGCACCACCTGGTGGAGTTCCGCGGAGTCCAGGGCACCGCCATCGCCGAGGTCTTCGGGCTCGCCGCGGCGGCCACCGGGGCATCCGAGCGCCTGCTCGCGGCCCAGACCGACATCCCCTGGGACAAGGTCTACCTGCACCCGGACCACCACGTGGGCTACTACCCCGGCGCGAAGTCCCTGAGCCTGAAGATGCTGTACGCGCTGGACGACGGGCGCGTCCTGGGCGCGCAGGTGGTGGGCGAGAAGGGCGTGGCCCGGCGCATCGACATGATCGCGATGGCCATGCAGCTGGGCGGCTCGGTCTTTGACCTGGCCGAGGCGGAGCTGGCCTACGCGCCGCAGTTCGGGGCCGCCAAGGACCCGATCAACATCGCCGGGATGATCGCGGTCAACAACCTGCGCGGGGATCTGCCCCTGGCCTCGTGGAAGGCCGTGGCGAGCACGGACGCGACGCTGCTCGACGTGCGCAGCCGCTCCGAGTTCGACCGCGGCAGCGTGGCGGGCGCGATCAACATCCCCGTGGACGAGCTGCGAGGCCGGCTGAGCGAGCTGCCGGACGGGGACGTGTGGACGATCTGCGAGATGGGGAAGCGGGCGTACTACGCCACGCGGATGCTTCGCCAGAGTGGGTTTGAGGCCAGCGTGCTGCCCGGAGGCATGCGCACCTACACGGCGCTGCGGGACTCCGGCTCCCTCTAGGAACACCCTCTCAGGGCAACGATGCGTGGTAGGTCACCCGGTGCACCGGGCGGCCCGCCTGCGCCGCGTACGCGAGCCCCGCGGGCACTCCGACCCCGCTCCACTTGAGCTCCTGCCACCCGTCGAACAGCGTCAGCCCGCGCAGGGCTCCCACCGGCACGTGCCGCGCCACCGCCCCCACCAGGCGAGGCGGGATCCGGGCGATCGCGCCCACCCGGAACAGCGCCGCGAGGGACTCGAAGGCCGCAGGATCATCGTCCACGCAGACCGCGCGCATGCGGGTCTTGCTCGCCTCGGTCAGGTCGTCCGGCAGCGGTCCCCGGGCCAGGGCCGCGTCGTGCATCGCAGAGCCAGGCATGGGCCAGGCCAGCGTCGCCCGCACGCGATCCACCCCCAGCTCCTGGTTCAGGCGCAGGGTCTGCAGGCTCTGCTCGAAGTCCTCGCCCGGCGCGCCGACCATGTTGAAGGTCAGCACCTCGATGTGGGCGGCCTTCAAGCGCGCCACGGCGTCGCGGATCAGCCCATCCGGCGTGGGGCGTCCCAGCGCACCCGCGCGGATCTCCGCGACCCCGGACTCCACCCCGAGGCCTACGAGGCGCGCGCCGGCGATGCGCAGCAGCTGCACGGCCCTGTCGCTCAGCGTCTCGGCGCTCGTGTTGGCGGAGAACGGCAGCCCGATCTCGGCGGGCCAGCGCCCCGCGAACTCCTCCAGCCAGTCCAGCGAGGACGCGAAGAGGTCGTCGGCGAAGTGCACCACCCGCAGCGGCCAGCGCTGCTGCACCGCCTGGACCTCGGCGAGGATCCGGTCCACGGTCTTGCGTCGCACGTGGCGACGGCTGTCCTTGTGCAGGTCGCGCAGGGGTCTGGCGTAGCAGTAGCCACAGGCGTGCACGCACCCGCGGCTCGCGGCGAAGCGCTTCCACGGGAACCGCGCCATGAACGGGTAGCGGTCGAAGTACAGGCTGCGCAGCGGCATCGCGCGACCCTGCAAGGTGGGCTGCGGCCCCAGGGCAGGCGCGATCACCTCGCCGTCCTGCACCCACAGCCCCCCCGGGAGCTCCGCCAGGGCGGCTCCCAGGGCCTGACCGCGGGCGAGGCGACCGACCAGCTCCGGCAGCACGTCGTCGAGCTCCCCCCGCAGGGCCCCGGGGCGCAGCGCGGCGGGCGCTCCGAACGCCTCCTCGTCCGCGTGCACCCGGCCCAGCACGCCCTGATCGAACGTCACCCCGGTCCCCACCAAGACCCGCGGCACGCCCCGAGGGACCCGGCCCAGCACCTCCCGCACCCAGGGCTCGGCGAGGATCGCCGCCTGCACGACGATGAGATCCGGTCGGAAGCTGCACAGCGCCCCCCCGAGGTCCCGTTCGTGCTGGTCGAGGAACACCCGGGGCCGATGCCCGGCGTCCAGCAGCGCGCCGGCCACGTCGCACAGGGCCAGGGACTCGTCCACGCCGCGGGCCTGAACGAACGCAACACGACGGGATGGGCTTCGACTCATGGCCCAGGGTCCCCCGCCCCGACCTGTACGGGCATGACGTCGCTCATCCGCCGGACCGCGCCGCGAGGGCCAGGAGCAGCGCCAGGAGCACCGGTCCCACGACCCACTCCTGCAAGGTGCGCCGGGCCCGAACCCGCGCCGGCGGGGTCCAACCATCGGGCTGGCACGGCTCCACCCCGAGCACCTCGGAGACTGGACGCGCCCGCAGCCCCCGGGCCGCCAGCCCCTGCAGGATC
>CALAGR010000098.1 GCA_937891735.1 uncultured Pseudomonadota bacterium
GCGCACGGAGCGCTCATCGAGGTGGCCGTACAGCGCCCACAGGTCCACGCCGTCCAGCCGGTGCTCGGTGACCAGCACGTACCCGTAGTCGCCGTCCGCCGGGTTGTGGCCCGCCGCGAAGAGCGTGCCGGCGGCGAACGCCATCACGGGGGTGCCCGCGGGTGCGCCCAGGTCGATGCCCACGTGCACCGTGCGGAGCCCCGCGAACAGCGGCGTGGTGTACATGCCGGCGCGGTCCTCGTCGTAGCGCCCCACCGAGAAGGGGGAGGTGCGGGGGGCTGCCGGGGCCCCCGTCAGGTCGAGGACGTCGTAGTCCGGGGGCAGGTCCATGACCCGGTGGAACGCATGGCGAGCCCAGTGAATGGCGGTCGGAGGCACGCCGCGCATGGTACCCCCCTGGCCGGGGGCCGATGGCGCCTCAGGGGGCCCGCTGCGCGCGGATCACGTCCTCGAGCCCGTCGGTGACGGCGCGCATCTCGATGGGGAAGCGGCTGCTGGCGCTCTCCGTGTTGGTCATCGCCACGAAGCACAGGCCCTCGTCGGGGTAGAGCACGAGCCGGGTCCGGGCCTTCTCCTGGCCGCCGTCGTGCTCCACCGTGCGGCGTCCGGCTCGCTCCCCGAGCCCGAAGCCGAGCCCGTAGTCGCTGACCGTGCCGTCGGCGAGCGTCACGGGGGTCCACGCCAGGGCCTTGGCCTCCGTGTTCAGCACCCGATCCCCGGCGAGCAGCGCACACCACGCGGCGAGGCCATGCACCGTGCTGATGAGGCCCGCCCCGGGGGTCTTCCAGCTGACGTCCACGTCTTCGCTGTCGTATACGAGGCCGTCGTCGGCGAGCCGGTACCCCTTCGCCCGATGCGGCCGGGGCGCCCACTCCACGTCGGGGCCCACCCCCGCGGCGGCGGTGTCCACGGTCAGGGAGTTCAGCAGCGCCAGCCAACCCAGATCCGCCGGCTCGCCCTCGTCGGCGCCGGCCGCTCCGATGGCTGCGCCGGCGAGGTTGTGACCCAGGGTGGAGTAGGCAAACGCGGTGCCGGGGTAGGCCAGGAGCGGCTGCCCCACCCACCGTGGCAGCGCCCAGGTGAAGCCGGTGTTCCGACCCGGGTCCAGCTGGTCGGACAGGGGCGGCCGGGGATCGACGCCCCCGTCGTCGTAGCTCATCACCCCGCTGGTGTGGTTGAGGAGCTGGCGCACGGTCGGACCAGCCGGGGCCTCCGACCACATCGACCGGATCGGCGTGTCCAGATCCAGGCGCCCGCCCGCCGCCAGCCGCGCCGCCATCGCGCCGTTGACGGTCTTGGAGATCGACGCCCAGCGCAGCTGGTGCAGGTCCGGATCGAGCAGTTCCTCAGCCGTCCGGTCCGCGTACCCGAAGCCTCCGAGCCACGCCACCCGCCCCTGGACCACCACCCCGACCCCGAGGCCGACCAGGTGCTGGCGGTGCAGCTCCCGCTGGGCGACGGCGGCGAGTCCGTCCGTGGGCACGACGACCTGGGGCGGCGGGGGCGCAGGCGCAGGCCCCGCGCACGCCCCCAGCAGCACCGCGACCAGGAGTCCGAGCGGCCTCATGGCTGCTGGCGCGCGAACGTCACCTTGTCGCTGACCGGCGTGGTGCCGTCGAGGGTGCCGCTGACGGACGCGTCGTCGAGCAGCAGGGCGCGGGCGAAGGCCAGGGCGTACGTGTCCACGATGGCGAAGCCCTCGACGCCGTCCAGCGTGGCGCACACGCCGGTGGCGAAGGTCTGGTGGCAGCCGCCCTCCACCTCGATCCAGGTGAAGTCGATCTGGTCCATGGAGTCCCACTGCCCCTGCTGGCCCACCGGATCGCCGGTGCCCGACATGAAGAAGACCGGGCCCCGGACGGACCGATGCCCCTCGGCTCCGAAGAAGCTGCGCCGGATCGTGCCGGCCATGGGGATCGAGCCCACCACCCGGGG
Organism: uncultured Pseudomonadota bacterium; assembly: GCA_937891735.1. Lineage (GTDB taxonomy): Bacteria > Myxococcota_A > UBA796 > UBA9615 > UBA9615 > JAGSHC01. The sequence goes on from CALAGR010000098.1 coordinate 1,936, forward strand.
GTCGTCCAGCTCGCCGGACAGGAACGCCGCGCGCTGCTCGGCGGTGCACTCCCCCGTGGGCAGGCCTCCCCCGCCGCTGCAGGCCGAGTCGATGGACGCTTCGTCGTAGGTGGCCCCGAGCACCGCCCAGGTGGAGTAGGAGCCGAAGCTGTGGCCGCTGAGCACCACCGAGGAGGTGTCGGTCAGGCCAGCCAGCGGATCCGTGGCGGGCAGGTCCTCCAGGACGTCCAGCACCACGCGGATGTCCTGGGGCTTCTGCAGGTAGTGGGCGGTCTCCAGGGGGTCGGAGTGGTCGATCAGCGTGTTGCCCGTGTGATCCGGGGCCACCACGACCCAGCCGTGGCTCGCGAAGTAGCGGCACAGGTCGCTGCTCGTGCCGCTCCAGCCCTGAAACCCGTGGCTGTAGACCATCACCGGGTAGCCGTCCGCGTGCACCGGCGGGGCCGCGGGCGCGTTGCCCTTGGCCTGCGTGTCCAGGAACACGTCCATGTACCGGACCTCGTCGCCCTCCTCCGCCTCGGTGGGGTACCAGACGTTGAAGCCGATGGTGCGGGTGTCGGACTGGCCCAGGGGCGTGTAGCTGACGTCCCACCCACGCCAGCCGGCGTTGTAGGGCCCGGGCGCGTCCACCGCCCAGCTCAGGGGATCGACGCCGTCGTCGTCGTCGGTGGCCGTGGTGTCATCGTCGTCCGCGGACACGGGACAGCCGGGGGCCAGGGCCCCGCACAGCAGCAGGAGGAGAGCGGCGGGCAGGAGGGGCTTCATGACCCGGCGATCTACACCACCGGCGCCCGATCGGAAAGGACGCAGTGACCCCCGCGACGGCGAAGGTAGGCTGCGCGGATGCGCGCACCCCTGCTCCTCAGCCTGTTCCTGCTCCTCCCGGCGAGCGCCCTCGCCCAGGACGTGATCGTGTCGCCGTACCTGCAGATGGCCGACTCCGACGAGATCACCGTTCGCTGGGAGACGACCACGGGCACCGAGAGTCGGGTCGCCTGGGGGCCCACGGCGGCCCTGGGTTCGGACACGGTGGGCGACGCCTGGCCCTCGGGAGGCGCGACGACGCTGCACCGGGTCACGCTCACGGGGCTCACGGAGGGGGCCACGGTCTACTACCAGGCCTCTTCGGACAGCTGGACCTCGGCCCCGTCGAGCTTCGTGGTGCCCACCGCGGATCCGGCGTCGCTCCGCCTCGTGGCCATGTCGGACATGCAGCGGGACGGCGCCAACCCCGGTGTCTTCGCGTCCATCGTGCAGCAGGGGGTGATCCCCTTCATCGCCGCCGAGACCGGCCAGTCGCTGCCCGAGTCGGTGCAGGGGGTGCTGATCCCCGGTGATCTGGTGGACACGGGCTGGGACTACGGGTCCTGGGCCGACGAGTTCTTCACGCCGTCCGCGCCCCTGTTCGCGCAGGTGCCCGTCTACCCGGTGCCCGGCAACCACGAGGCGGACAGCGAGTACTTCTTCGACTACTTCGATCTGCCGACCAACGGCACCGCGGGGCTCGAGGAGCACTGGTGGTGGCACGACATCGGCAACGTGCGGGTCATCGGGCTCGACTCCAACGGCGCGTACATCACCCAGACCCAGCTGCAGTGGCTCGACGGCGTGCTCTCCACCACCTGCGCCGATCAGGACGTGGACTTCGTGGTGGCCCAGCTGCACCACCCCTTCAAGAGCGAGCTGTGGCTGCCGGGCGAGAACCTGTGGACGGGGCTGGTGGTGGAGCGCCTGGAGGAGTTCTCGACGTCCTGTGGCAAGCCCTCCGTGCACCTGTTCGGCCACACTCACGGCTACTCACGCGGCCAGTCCCGGGACGACACCCACCTGTGGGTCAACGTCGCCAGCGCCGGCGGGAACATCGACTACTGGGGCGAATACGCGCAGAACGACTACGCGGAGTTCGTCACCTCCCAGGACGAGTGGGGGTTCGTGCTCCTCGACGTCATCGGCGGCGACGCGCCCAGCTTGCGGGTCCGTCGGATCAGCCAGGGCAACGAGACCCTGAGCCGCGACAACGAGGTGCGCGACGACGTGACGGTCAAGTCCGTCAACACGGCGCCCGCCACGCCGCAGGCCCTGGGGCCCGCGGGCGACGACTCCCCGGCGCCCGAGGCCACGACCCTGGTGGCGTCGGCCTGGTCGGACCCCGACGGCGACGAGCACGGGTCCACCCAGTGGCAGGTGGCGACGGACTGCGCCGGCTTCTCCGAGCCCGTTCGGGACCTGTGGATCCAGCACCGCAACGAGTACTTCGGGCAGGACCTGCAGGCCGACGACGACCTCACCGACGCCTTCCTCGACGACCTCGATCCCGAGACGGACTACTGCTGGCGGGTCCGCTACCGCGACCAGGCGCTGGCGTGGTCTGCGTGGTCGGCTCCCGTGCAGTTCCGCACCGCCCAGGCGTCCTTCACGGCGAACCTGCTGCGCAACCCGGGCGCGGAGGACGGCGTGGACGACTGGGAGGTGGTGCAGGGCGTGGTGGAGTCCCTGGAGGGCGGCGAGTGCAACGGCGGCGCGCCCCACTCGGGCCAGCGCTACTTCGCGGTGGGGGGCCTGTGTGACAGCTCGGAGGTGGGCGAGGCCCGCCAGCGCGTGTCCCTGGCCTTGTTTGCAGACCGGATCGACGCCGGCCGGGCCTCTGCCCGTCTGCGGGCCTGGCTGGCGGACTGGAACGGCGCCGATGAGCCCGCGGTGCAGCTGATCTTCGTGGACGCGGGCGGCGCCGAGCTGGGCCGCAGCGAGCCGATGGTGCGGGCCGTGTCCACCTGGGGACAGGTCGAGATCGATCTGCCGGTGCCCGCCGGCACCCGCGGCATCGACGCGGTCCTCATCGGGACCCGCCAGGCCGGCGAGGACAACGACAGCTACATCGACGACGTCGAGCTCCGGCTGCGGTTCACGCTGCCCTCCGGGGACGACGACGACGACAGCGCCCCGGGGGATGACGACGACAGCGTGGCGCCCGAGTGCGACGACGCGGGTTGCTGCTGCGCGTCCGCCGGCAGCGGCTCGGGCACGCTCCTGCTGCCGCTGCTGCTTCCGTTCGTGCTGCGGCGCCGCTACCCCTGAGCCGGGTAGGCCCCCAGGTTGGGCGTCTGCACCCGATCCGGGGCGTCCACGTCCGCGGCGATGCAGTCGAGCAGCTCGTCCAGGCACGAAAGAACCACCTCGTTGCCCTGCCGCGGGTAGTCCCGCAGGCACTCCTCGAAGCGGGGCAGGTCCTCCAGGAAGCGGCGCACGCCGCCCTCCTCCAGGCTCGGAGTCCAGCGTCCGTACCCCAGACGAGCGAGCCAGCGGCAGTTGAGCTCCTGCTCGAACTGCCCATCGAGAGGCACCGCCAGGAGCGGCACGCCCAGGTGTACTGCCTCGCTCATCAGCGAGAAGCCGCCGGTGGCGATGCACGCCCGGGCCGTGCGCAGATCGTCGAGGAAGCCCGTCTCCGAGAAGGGGCGGAAGGTCACGTTGCCCTCGGCGCCCCTCCGATCCATGCCGTACACCACGAACGGCCCCGGCAGGCGCTGGAGCAGGGGCACCAGGCGCTCGTTGGTGGCCGCGGTCTGGTAGACGATGACGTGCTCCCCGGGCTCCCGCACAGCGCGCACCACCTCGGGGCGCAGGATCGGCGGCACGAGGGTGGTGCGGCGCTTGCGCACGGGCGGGAAGAAGAAGCTGGTGACGAGGTAGTGGTAGGCCCCCGGGAGCTTGACCTTGACCGCCGCGCGGGCGAGCACGAAGTCGGGATCGGAGGGGTCGGCGATGCGCTCGGGGTGGGCGCAGCGATCCAGCACGTGCATGTTGTCGATGCTCACGACCGGCAGGCGGTGGTTGAGGCCGTAACACCACGCCCAGCTCTCGAAGTCGCTCACCACGGCCTGCGGCGTGAAGCCTGTCTCGACGATCCGGCTGTAGGTGGCGAGGTTGCGCCGGAGCCTGGCGGGCAGGAGCTCCAGGTTGCTCAGGATGGTCTCCGAGAGATCCACGCCCTCCCCGTCGATGGCCAGGGAGAACCCCTCGATGGCGTGCACGTCGATGTTCTCGCGGTCTCGGAAGACGTCCGAGAGGTACTTGTGGGCCCGCCCGCTCACCACAACGCGGATCCCGTGGCCGCGGGCCAGGAGGTGCTCGATCACCACCCGGCTGCGGGTGGCGTGGCCCATGCCTTCGCCGACGACTCCGTACAGAAGCTGCATGGGGGGCCCTACTGGCGGCGGTAGGTGAGGGAGTAGATCACGGGGCTCGCGAGCCGCTCGCTGGACACCGTGAGTGTGACCGTGAGCCCCTCTCCTGCCCGCTCGAAGTGGCTCTCCAGGCTGCCTGTGTCAGCGGTCACGGTGCTGTGCACGGCGCGCCCCTGCCGCTGCCGGGCGAGCGTCACCGCGTCGCGCTGTCCGTCCGGGGTGAACGTGATCGGAGTACCCACCAGGTCCGTCTCGTGCGGGGCGGCGTCGTCCAACTGCATCAGGATCGTGTCGGTGCGGTCCTCGATGACGTACCGGTCCGGCCGGATGGCGCTGCGCTGCAGACGGCGCGCCGCGATGCCCCGCAGGAGTAGAGGGAAGGTGTCGACCGCGCTCTGCACCGCCGCGTCGCGCGCGTCGAGCTCCGCCGTCCCACCATCGAAGAGCCAGGTGCCGTCGAGCTCGCCGGCCGAGGCCGGGGACCAGCCGAGGCACAGGATGCACAGAAGGGCGCACAGGGAGAGCCGGGGGTTCATCGGGCGAACGCTAGCACTCCGTGCCCCGGCGCCGGATGTGCCACCCTGTCTGGCGACGGTTCGCCGGCTGCAGACCGAGGGGATTTCGATGGATCGACGGACGTTTCTGGTGCGCATGGGGACCACGCTGGGGGCTGCGCTCAGCGCGACCAGCCTGACCGGCTGCGCGGGGCTCGCCGCGGCCCGACACCCCGATGGCCGCCTGGACGTGCCCGCCTACGTGGCCGCGATGGACGCGCAGGTCGCGCGGATCCACGCGCTGCCGGACCGGCCGGAGATCGAGGAACTGCTGGCGGAGCGCGCCCTGCCGTCCGGGTTCCTGAAGCGCTACATGGCCTCGCTCTTCCTGGTGGCGGCGTTCCGCGACACCCCCCGCGCGGTGCAGGAGCACCCCGCCATGCAGGACCGGATCTGGCGTGAGGCGCCGTGGCTGGGCGAGGCGCAGCTCCGGCTGGCCCGCACGATGCGCGGCCTGGACAAGCAGGATCGCAAGGCGCTCCGGGCCGCGATGACGAACGACCGTCAGGCCCTGGACGCGGTGCGGGAGGGCCTGCTCCAGAGCGCGGTGGGCAGCGACGTGGAGCCCGAGCGGGCCCAGCAGCTGGTGAGCCTGTACGACCAGATCACGTTCCGCATGCGCGCCCAGGACCCGGGCATCCTCCTCGACGAAGTGCTCGGCAAGGTCGCGCGGCGCGCCGCCTCCGTGGGTGCGGGCGAGGAGACCTGGGACGAGCTGCTCGACGGACCCGAGGAGCTGTCCACGGCAGCGGTGAAGGCCGCGGTCCAGGAGCTCGAGGCCGCCCGTCTCGCCGCCGGGGGCCGGCCGGTGCGGGGCTCTGACGACACGGAGCTGGCCGAGCTGCCCGAGCGCGCGGTCCTGGCGTCCCTGTCCGAGGGACCCGACGCGCCCTGGCCCACGGTGCCCGAGCCCGAAGCCCACGGCGCAGGGTGGGAGGAGGCCTGGGGCAACTCGCCGAAGGCCGCCCGCCTCGCGACCACCGGGGTGGTGCTCATGGGCATCGGCCTGGTGCTGCTGCCCACAGGCGTGATCCTGTCGGTCTTCGCCTTCTTCTACATCTTCCCTCCGGTGCTCGCGACGATCGGCGCGGTGCTCTCGATCATGGGCATGGTCTATCTCATCACCGCCGGGGCGGAGGGGAAGAAGAGACCCCGGCGTGAGCGGCGTGAGGAGCGCTGGGACCGCTGAGCCGGAGGCTCAGGGGGTCGGCCAGGTGTCGACCAGGAGCTTCGCGAAGACGCGGGCCCGGGGCCGGGGCGCCCGCGCCGGGAGTACGCCCCGCGCCTTGAGCTCACCGGTGAGGGCGCTGAGGGCCGGCTCGAGGTCCAGATCGTCGGTGTGCTCCGCCAGCCGTCGGCGGTCCTGCTCATCCACGAACACCCGGGCTCGCCAGGACAAGGACAGCCGCACGTCATCCGCCGGGTACCACGCCAGCGTCTGTCCTGTCGGCGAGAGCGCTGCCCAGCCGGCGCCGCTGGTGTGCAGCTCGCCCCCCCGCACGAGCCGGGGCGGCTCCACCGCGCCTCCGACCCGCGCCACGCCGTGGGGAATGGCCTCGAAGTCGCCGGCGACCCCGTGGTTCCACACCGAGGCGAGCTCCTGGTCGGCCCCCAGCAGGAACGCGCCGCCCGGGGTCGCGCTCCACCACGAGATCACGTGCACCGTCGGGATGTGCCAGCGCGCGAACAGCCCCGAGCGCCGCATCACCACCAGCAACCACTGTGGCACCGTGCGGCGGTCGAGGCCCCGAAAGGCCGGAACGTCATCGTGCGCCGCCAGCTCCATGCCGGGCACCATGGCGTTCGCGTACACACTCACGGGCTCCAGCAGGTGGGGACTGCCTGCCGCGGCGCGCAGCGCGGGGTGGTCCCGGAACCAGGCCCAGCACGGGTGCACGGCCTGGTCTGCGCTCGCCACCGTCTCGCGGAACACGTTCAACCGGGTCGCCCGCTGCCACGCGAACTCGCCACCGTCGGCGCCCAGGACGGCCCTGGCGAGGTCGTAGCGCTCGGGCAGCCCAGCCGCCAGCCCGTCGCTTCGCCCCTCCTCCGAGTACAGGCGAAACCGCCCCAGGAGGCGGAGCGCGTCGCTGACCAGGCCGGCGTCGGCGGGGGACAGCAGCGCGTCGATGACGGTCCAGGGGCAGGGCACGGCTGATAGGATACGGCGCTTCGCAGGGGGAGCTGATGGACGACGAGACGAACGCCTGGATCGCGCGGCGTGAGCGAATCCTGGACACCGTGCAGGGCATCCTGGTCAACGAGCTCCAGGTCCGACCCGACGCCACGGGTCTGCCCCCGGATGCGGCGCTGTTCGGCACCGGGCTGCAGCTCGACAGCCTCGACTCCCTGGAGCTCGTGGTGCTCGTGGAGACGGCCTTCGACATCGAGCTGGTGCCTCGGGACGACCCGGCCCCCCTCGCGCTGCGCACCATCAACACCATCGTCGACCGCGTGATCGCCGCCCAGGATGGCGCGTGAGCGCGCCCCCGAGCCAGATGGAGTCCCTGCGTACGGGGGCTGCCCTGTCTCGGCAGGAGGAGACCCGCGTGGTCCGCGTGGGCGGCGAGCACGCCTGGGACCTCCTGGATCGGGAGGTCACGTGCGACCTGTACCTGCGGGACGGCCAGGCCCGCCCGGGGCTCCTGCTGCATCGGGACGGGCGCGTGGCGGCAGACCTCACGGTGCTGTGCGCCGACGAGACGTTCTGGCTCCTGCTGTCCGGCGAGGGCGCCGCGTCGGCGGTGGATCGCCTGGGGGACGCGGCGCACGCCGGCGAGGCGGTCGAGGTGATCGACCTGACCGGCGACCTCGCGGTGATCGGCCTGGACGGACCCTTCGCATGGGAGGCGTTGGCCGCTCACGCGGGTCGCGGGGTCATCGGCCTGCCCCTGCTCAGCTTCTTCACCATGGACGGAGGCACCCTCTGCCTGCGGGACGGACGCCTGGGCGAGTACGGCTACCGGTTCGTGGCCTCCGCGGCGCACGCGACGGCCCTCGAGGACGCGCTGCGGGACGCGGGGGACCGCGTCCGGCTGCCGCTGGGTGCAGCGAGCCTGCTCACGCGCCAGGCCGCGATGCTCGAGAACCACGTGTTCTGCGCGGACCTGGAAGGCCGCTCCGACCTGGACGCAGGCGAGCTGCAGCTGGGCTGGCGGTTGTCCGCAGACAAGGCCGGGCCGGGCATGGCCGCCATCCGTGAGCGCCACACGGCGGGCACAGCACGCCGCACCGTGACCTTTCGCACGGCCCGCCACACGACGGATCGCGGCATCGCCCTGGACGGCGCACCCGTCGGGCAGGTGCTGCGCCTGGAGCCGTGCCTGCATGGCCCCGGGTTCGTGGGGCTCGGCGCGGTCCCTGAGCGGATGGCCCACCCCGGCATCTCCTCGTTGCACGTCGGTGGGGTGCCGATGCTGACGGTGTCCCCTCCCCTGGTGGCCAACCGCAGCCTGTACGTCAACGCCCAGCACCATCGCTACGCGGCCCGTGACGAGATCCGGTTCCCGGCTGATGCAGCGACCTCACGAGCGCCCAGGGAGTGATCGACGTCGCGGTGATCGGCGCCGGGCTCGGAGGCCTCGCCACCGCCCTGTACTGCGCCCGCGGGGGGCTGGACGTCCAGGTCTTCGAGCGCGGCGGCGTGGCCGGAGGCTTCGCATGCACCTGGACCCGCGGGCCCTACACATTCGAGGGCTCGCTGCACGCGCTCGACGCGGTGGGGGTGGGCCAGCCGAACCGCCAGATCCTCGACGAGCTCGGCGTGAGCGACGCGCTGGAGCTGCTCACGCCGGCCGAGGTGCGCAACGAGGTCTGGCCGGACGGACGCCAACTCGTGGTGCCGAGGGGTCGTGACGCCCTCATCGCCTTCGTGGCAGAGGAGTTCGGCTGCCGCATCGACGGGTTGCTCGATCGGGCCCAGCACGTCCACGAAGCCAGCCATGCGTCCCTGCGGCACGGGGGGCGGGCCCCCGGGCTGCATGGCCTCACGCGTCTCACGGGTGGTGATCTGCTGCGTGAGCACGTCACCTCTGCCGGTGCGCGCACCCTGCTGGGGGGCATCGCGAGCTGGCAGGGGGCGCCGGTGGACCGCATCGCGGCGCTCAACCTGCTGCTGCTCCTGCACGGCTACCACGTGCTCGGGGGTCGGGTCCCCCGGGGCGGCAGCGCCTCCCTGGTGCGGGCCCTGGTCTCCGAGTTGGAGCGCCTGGGAGGGCGCGTGCACCTGGGCCGGCCGGTCACCGGCGTGACCGTGAGTCGCCGACGGGTGACCGGCATCGAGGTGGGCGGGGAGCCGATTCGATGCCGCCACGTCGTCGCCGCCATCGCGCCCCAGGTGCTCGTCCAGGACCTGCTGCCGGCTCGCGCCGTGCCCTCAGCGTTCGCGGCGCGGCTGCGGGGGCTCACAGCATCCGGGTCGCTGCTGCGGCTCACGGCCGGCGTGAGCGAGGACCCGGGCCTGCCTTACGAGACCCTCATCCGCGGCCCCCGGGGCCCCCTGTCGGGGCTCGCCGTCACGGCCCGGCATGTGGTCGATCCCTCGGCGGCGCCGCCCGGGACGGGGGTGCTGTCGGTGAGCACCCCGTGGCCCGCGGGGGACTCCCTCACGCGGGAGCGGAAGGCGCAGCTCACCGATCTGCTGATCGACACCACCGAGCGGGCCCTGGGCGTGAGCTTGCGGCCGAGGCTGACCCACACCGAGCTCGCGCACCCTGGGACCTTCGCCCGCTTCGCCGGGGTCCCCGGCGGGTCGGTCTTCGGCCACCCTCCCCTGGTGGGCCAGACCGGGGGGCGGGCCCTCGGGGCGAGCACCCCCATTCCCCACCTGTGGATGGCAGGCGCGTGGGTGTTTCCAGGGCCGGGCCAGACCGCCTCGCTGATCTCGGGTCGGCTCGCAGCCCACCGGATCCTCCAAGCGTGCGGGCAGCCGGCCGGTGTCAACGCGCCGGCCTCGCGGTAGGGTCCGCCCGTGTCATCCCGCTCCCTGCCCCCCGTGGACCTCGGCCCCGAGATCGTCCAGCTGCTGCTGCCTCAGCGGCCGCCCATGCTCATGGTCGACCGGATCCTGGGCGTCGACCTCGCCTCCCCGCTCCCCCGACTGCACGCCGTGCGGCACGTGAGCGCGAACGAGCCATCGCTCACAGGGCACTTTCCGCAGCTGGGCCTGGTGCCGGGCGTCATCACCGTGGAGGGGCTCGCCCAGGCCGCCGGGCTCCTGGGGCGGCTCGTGGTCGCGGCGGCTCGCTGGGACGGTGATCTGCTGGCGGAGCTCGCCCACCTGGAGCTCGGCGCCACGCTGCACCCAGGCTTCGAGCAGGCGCGCGGCCGAACCGTGACGGAGTGGCTGGGCGCGGACGCAGCGCTGCACGTGGTGGGCTCGACGAACATCAAGCTGCTCCGTCCCATCTTCCCCGGCTGCCGCCTCGATCACCGGGTGGAGCTGACCCGGTCCCTGGGCGCCGCCTGGTGGTTCACCGTGTCGACCGAGGTGAACGGCGTGCTCGTCGCCTCGGGAACCCTGGGCGCATCCACCGTGGCAGCCACCTGGCCTCCGTGACTCACGCTCACGCGGGGCCGAGCAGGAGCGCCGCGCAGCCCGTCCCGGGGTGACACGCCACCACCAGCACCGGCCCCTGGGCCGCTCGCTCCGCGGCCTCGTGGACCGCGAGCAGGGCGCCGGCGCTGTCGCCGACCCCGTGCGTCGGACCCGGGCCCCGATGCCAGACGAGGTCCGGGAAGCTCCCCTGCACCTCGGCCCTCCAGGCCGCGTCGAGCCGCGCCGTGCCTGCGGTGCTCACCGCCGATGTGGGCCACTCACGGCCTGACGTGGCGGCGCTCACGGCCTGACTCAAGCAGCCCGGCCCGGCGAGCCCCACCCCGAGGACCACCGGCCCCGGCCCGTCCGTGGACAGCACCAGGGCCGCCGCGCCCCCCAGCGCCGGCCAGCTGTGCTCGCTGCGCTCCGCGGCGGAGTCGCCCGGGTCCAGGGTCACGGACAGCGGATCGAGCTCGTCGGTGGCGGCGACGACGAGGTGGTCCGCGTCCCGACGCCACATCAGGGCCTGCGCCGCGAGCACGGTGGCGAAGAGCCCCACCGTGGGGCCCGTGGCGAGGGTCGTGGTGGGGCCTCGAAGACCCAGGGCGCGGGCTGCGGCCCCCTGGGGGGCGTTGAGCACCGTCCTCGAGAAGGCCACGGCGGACAGCCCTGCGAGGCCGCGCGCGTCCACGCTGGCGCGGATG
>CALAGR010000099.1 GCA_937891735.1 uncultured Pseudomonadota bacterium
CAGCCGTCAGAGTGGTCTTGCCGTGATCAACGTGACCGATGGTCCCGATGTTCACGTGCGGCTTGTTACGGACGAACTTCTCTTTCGCCATAGCCCCTCCGGCGGCGTCACGCTCCGCCGACATGCCGGCGGAATACACGATGTCATCGCGCTCTGGGAGTCAGAGACGCGTCGAGGAGACCTTGGGCCTCCTCGTTGAATCCTCGTCCCCAGGAAGTCCCTGGACCGAGGCCGGCGCAATATGCACAAGGTTCCGCTGAGGGTCAACTGATCGGGTCACACTTTTCTCAGGGAATCAGTAACCGCCCCGTAGCCGCAGGACGATTGCGTCCTGCACGTTTCTCGCGGTGGGCTGGTAGTCGAGGAACTGCATGGTCTTCGACCCGCGCCCCTGGGTCAGGGAACGCAGATCGCCGACGTAGCCAAACAGCTCGGCCAGCGGCACCTCGGCCTCCACGATCTGCAGCGCTCCCCGCCGGCTCATGCTCCCGATCTTGCCCCGCCGGCTGTTGAGATCCCCGATGACCCCCCCGACGAAGTCCTCGGGGACCGTGCAGCTCAGGGCCATCACCGGCTCCAACAACACCGGGCTGGCGTGCTTGCACGCGTCCTGGAAGGCCAGGCTCGCCGCGATCTTGAACGCGATGTCCGAGCTGTCCACTTCGTGGAAGGAGCCGCCGGTGAGCCGCGCCCGGATCCCCATCATCGGGAAGTCCGCGAGGGGCCCGCGCTCCATCGACTCCTTGAGGCCCTCCTTGACGGAAGGAATGAACACCGCGGGGATCACCCCGCCGGTCGTCGCGTCCACGAACTGGAAGCCGAGGTCCTGATCGATCGGCTCGATCGTGATCTCGACATGCCCGTACTGGCCCTTGCCGCCGGCCTGCCGGATGAACTTGCCGACCCCCGCCCCCTGCGCCGTCACCGTCTCCCGGTAGGAGACCTGGGGCCGCCCGACGTTGGCCTCGACCTTGTACTCGCGCTTGAGGCGCTCCACGAGGATCTCGAGGTGGAGCTCCCCCATGCCGGAGATCAGCAGCTGCCCACTGTCGGAGTCCACCCGCGTGCGAAACGTCGGGTCCTCGATGGCCAGCTTCTCCAGCGCTTCGCCGAGCTTGTCCTGGTCCGCCTTCGTCTTGGGCTCCACGGCCACGTCGATCACCGGCTCGGGGAAGTCCATGGACTCGAGCAGGACCGGCTGGCCGATGCTGGCGAGGGTGTCGCCGGTGACGGTGAACTTCAAGCCCGCGGCCGCGACGATGTCGCCGGTCCTGATGTGCTTCACGTCCTCACGCTTGTTGGCGTGCATCACCAGCAGCCTGCCCAGGCGCTCCTTCTTGCCGCGGGAGGTGTTCTGGACGGCCTTGCCGACCTCGATCTGGCCCGAATACACGCGCAGGTAGGTGAGCGTGCCGACGAACGGGTCGAACATGATCTTGAAGGCGAGCGCCGCGAAGGGCTCGTCATCCGACGGGCTGCGGTGCACCTCCACCGACTCGTCGCTGGGCTTCATCCCGACCACTGGGGGCAGGTCCGCGGGCGAGGGCAGGAAGTCGACCACCGCATCGAGCAGCGGCTGCACGCCCTTGTTCTTGAACGCGCTGCCGCAGAAGACCGGCACGAAGCGCATGCTGATCGTGGCCCTTCGGGCCGCCGCCACCAGCTCGTCGATCGGGATCTCCTCGCCGTCGAGGTACCGCATGGCGAGCTCGTCATCGTCTTCGACCAGGGCCTCGATGAGGATCTCGCGGCGCGCCTCGGTCTCGTCGGCGAACTCCTCGGGGATCGGCACCTCGCTGAACGTCGCACCCAGCGCATCGTCGTCGTAGACGATGGCGCGGTTGCGGAGCAGGTCGATCACCCCCTTGTGGTGCTCTTCGGCCCCCAGGGGGAGCTGGAAGGCGATCGGACGGGCCCCGAGGCGCTCCACGATCTGATCGAGCACGGCGGGGAAGTCCGCGCCGACCCGGTCCATCTTGTTCACGAAGGCGATGCGGGGCACGTGGTAGTGCTCGGCCTGCCGCCACACCGTCTCGGACTGGGGTTCGACGCCGTCCACCGCGGAGAACAGCGCGATCGCCCCATCGAGCACGCGGAGCGAGCGCTCCACCTCGACCGTGAAGTCCACGTGGCCGGGCGTGTCGATGATGTTGATGTGGTGGTCGCGCCAGAAGCAGGTCGTCGCGGCCGACGTGATCGTGATCCCGCGCTCCTGCTCCTGCTCCATCCAGTCCATCGTCGCGGTGCCTTCGTGCACCTCGCCGAGTTTGTGGGACCGTCCGGTGTAGTAGAGGATGCGCTCGGTGGCCGTCGTCTTGCCGGCGTCGATGTGCGCCATGATCCCGATGTTCCGAACTCTGGTCAGATCGGTCATCACACGGCTCCGGTTCGACGCGGGGTTCCCAAGCTCAGAAGGCCCCCGCCAGGGCAGGGGCCTTCTGAAGAGTTCGGGGAGGCTACCAGCGGTAGTGGCTGAACGCCTTGTTCGCCTCGGCCATCTTGTGGGTGTCTTCCTTCTTCTTGACGGCGGCCCCACGGCCTTCGGACGCGTCCATCAGCTCGGCGGCCAGCCGCTCACGCATGGAGCGGCCTGCACGCTTGCGCGAGAAGTCGCGGATCCAGCGCATGGCCAGCGCCATGCGTCGGTTCGGCCGAACCTCCACGGGCACCTGGTAGGTGGCACCACCGACGCGGCGGCTCTTCACCTCGACGACGGGCTGCACGTTCTCCAAGGCCTTCTTGAAGACGTTGATGGCATCCCCGGCGCGCTTCTCTTCGATGAGCCCCAGGGCGCCGTAGACGACCCCTTCGGCCACCGACTTCTTGCCGTCGAACATGACGGTGTTGATGAACTTGGCCACCAGCACTTCGTTGTACTTCGGGTCGGGAATGATCTTCCGCTTTTGGACTTCGCGACGACGCGGCATCTCGATCCTCCCTTACTTCTTCGGGCGCTTGGCGCCGTACTTGGAGCGGCCCTGGCGCCGCTCGCTGACGCCCGTGGCATCGAGGACACCGCGGATGATGTGGTAACGAACACCGGGCAGGTCCTTCACACGACCGCCTCGGATGAGCACCACGGAGTGCTCCTGAAGGTTGTGGCCTTCGCCCGGGATGTAGGAGGTGACCTCCATCCCGTTCGTGAGACGCACGCGCGCAACCTTGCGGAGCGCTGAGTTCGGCTTCTTGGGCGTGACGGTGTACACCCTAGTGCAGACGCCCCGCTTCTGCGGGCACGCATCCAGCGCAGGCGCGAGCCTGCGGTACTGGCGCTCCGCGCGGCCCTTACGGACCAGTTGCTGAATCGTAGGCATTCTTCGTAGCTCCTCGGCGGCTCATCCGCCGTTCGCGCCAGAAAGTCCTGAAATCAGGCGTCTTTCGGCGTGTCTACCCTGACCCCGAGGGCCAGAGCCCGCGGAAGGTACAGGGGGGACCAAGTGGTGTCAATATCTAGCCGACAGCCTCTGCCGCCGGGGCGGCCTCGGTGTCGTCGCCGACATCCTCGAGTCCGAGCTGCTGGTACCGCGTGTAGCCAGTGCCAGCCGGGATCAGGCGTCCCATGAGCACGTTCTCCTTGAGGCCGCGGAGGAAGTCCATCTTCCCCTCGATCGCGGCCTGGGTCAGGACGCGAGTGGTCTCCTGGAAGGACGCTGCCGACAGGAACGAGTCCGTCGAGAGGCTGGCCTTGGTGATTCCGAGGAGGAGCGGCTCCGACTGAGCGGTCTCTTCCCCGTTCTCACGGGCCTTCTGGTTCGTCTCCTCGAAGACCGACTTCTCCACCGTCTCGTCGACCAGGAAGTCCGTATCGCCGGGGCGGCGGATCTTCACGCGACGAAGCATCTGGCGGATCACGACCTCGATGTGCTTGTCGTTGATCTTGACGCCCTGAAGGCGGTAGACCTCCTGCACCTCGTCCACCAGGTAGCGAGCGAGCTCCTTCTCGCCCTTCACCTTGAGGATGTCGTGGGGGTTCACGGCGCCGTCCATCAGGGCGTCGCCAGCCCGCACGTAGTCGCCTTCGCGCACGGCGATGTGCTTGCCCTTCGGGATCAGGTACTCCCGGGGCTCGCCGTCACCTTCGGGGGTCACGACCACGCGCCGCTTGCCCTTGTAGTCCTTGCCGAAGGACACGTAGCCGTCGATCTCGGTGATGACCGCGACGTCCTTGGGCTTGCGCGCCTCGAACAGCTCGGCCACCCGGGGCAGACCACCGGTGATGTCCTTCGTCTTGACGGACTCGCGGGGGATACGGGCCAGCACGTCGCCGGGCACCACGTCCTGTCCGTTCTCGACCGACAGGTTGGCCGACACGGGCATGTGATAGACCGACTCTTCCTTGCCCGCCTTCAGCACGATGCGCGGCTTGAGGCTCGAGTCACGGGACTCGATGATCACCTTGCGGCTGATGTGGGTGAACTCGTCGACCACGTCCTGCAGCGTCGAGCCTTCGATCATGTCGGCGAACCCGACCCGGCCGCCCATCTCCGCCAGGACCGGAACCGCGAAGGGCTCCCACTCCGCGAGGAGCTCTCCCGACTTCGCCATGCCGCCGTCGTCGTGGTGGACGATGGCGCCGTAGTTGAGGGAGTACTTCTCTTTCTCGCGACCCGTCTCGTCCACGATGATCAGCTCACCGTTGCGGTTCATGACGACCCGCTTGCCCTCACGGTTCAGGATGGTCCGCACGTTGATGTGCTTGACCTGACCGTCGTGCTTGGCCTCCTGGGTCGACTGCGCCGCCCGCGAGGTGGCCGCACCACCGATGTGGAACGTCCGCATCGTCAGCTGGGTGCCGGGCTCGCCGATGGACTGCGCAGCGATCACGCCGATCGCCTCGCCGATGTTCGCGAGCTTGCCCCGGGACAGGTCCCGGCCGTAGCAGGTCACGCAGACACCGCGCTCGGACTCGCAGGTCAGGGGCGAACGGATGAAGACCCGATCCACGCCGGACTCATCGATCATCACGACGGTCTCTTCGTCGAGGAGGCCGTTCCGCGGCACCAGCACTTCGCCGCTGTGCGGGTCCGTGATGTCGTCCGCGACCATGCGGCCGAGGATCCGCTCCCCGAGGGGCTGGATGATCTCGCCGGCCTCGACCAACGCACGCACCCACATGCCGTCGCGGGTTCCGCAATCCGTCTCGGCCACGATGAAGTCCTGCACCACGTCCACCAGGCGACGGGTCAGGTACCCGGAGTTCGCCGTCTTGAGCGCGGTGTCCGCCAGACCCTTCCGCGCACCGTGCGTGGAGATGAAGTACTGGAGAACGGTCAGGCCCTCGCGGAAGTTCGTGGTAATGGGCGTCTCGATGATCTCGCCCGAGGGCTTGGCCATCAGTCCGCGCATGCCCGCGAGCTGCCGAATCTGGGTGTTGGAACCACGAGCACCCGAGTCCACCATCATGTAGATGGGGTTGAAGGACTGGATCTTGCGGGTGCGCTTGCCGTCGAGGCTGCGGACCTCCTGCGTGCCGATCTCCTCGATCAGCTGCTTGGAGATCTCCTCGGTCACCTTCGCCCAGATGTCGACGACCTTGTTGTACTTCTCGCCCTGGGTGATCAGGCCGAGCTCGTACTGCTCCTCGGTCTCACGGACCTCGGCGTAGGCGGCATCCAGAAGCACCTGCTTCGTGGTCGGGATCTTCATGTCCCGGATGGCGATCGACACACCCGCGCGGGTGGACTGCTCGAAGCCCAGGCGGAGCAGCGCATCCGCGAGGAGCACGGTCGCCTTGGGACCAGCAGCGCGGAAGCACTTGTCGATCAGGTTGCCGAGCGAGTTCTTGTCCATCGCCCGGTTGACCATGGAGAAGGCGAGCCGCCGGGGCACGATCTCGTAGAAGAGAGCGCGACCGCAGGTGGTCTCGACCATCACCGTGTCCATGCCCACGGGACGCTCGTCCTCGCGGCCGGTCTCCGCCAGATCCCGATCCAGTCGGAGCTTGATCTTCGCGTGCAGATCCAGGGCGCCGGCGTCGTAGGCCTGACGGACCTCCTCCACCGAGCCGTACAGACCCGTGAAGTAGGGGGTCTTCGCCGCAGCAGCCTGCTCGGCCAGCTCCGGGTCGTACTCACCCCGCACGAACGCACGCTCGCGGGTCATGTAGTAGGCGCCGAGGACGATGTCCTGGGACGGCTGGATGATCGGCTTGCCGTTGGCGGGGCTCAGGATGTTGTTGGTCGACATCATGAGGACGCGCGCTTCGATCTGCGCCTCGATGGACAGCGGCACGTGCACCGCCATCTGGTCACCGTCGAAGTCGGCGTTGAACGCCGTGCAGACGAGCGGGTGCAGGCGGATCGCCTTGCCTTCGACCAGCACCGGCTCGAACGCCTGGATGCCCAGGCGATGCAGCGTCGGGGCGCGGTTGAGCATCACCGGGTGCTCGCGGATCACCTCGTCGAGGATGTCCCAGACCTCCGGCTTCTCCTTCTCGACCATCTTCTTCGCGGCCTTGATGGTCGTGACGTAGCCCCGCTCCTCCAGCTTGTTGTAGATGAAGGGCTTGAAGAGCTCGAGAGCCATCTTCTTGGGAAGACCGCACTGGTGCAGGCGCAGCGTCGGACCCACCACGATCACCGAGCGACCGGAGTAGTCCACGCGCTTGCCGAGCAGGTTCTGACGGAACCGGCCCTGCTTGCCCTTGAGCATGT
>CALAGR010000100.1 GCA_937891735.1 uncultured Pseudomonadota bacterium
AGGGTGTGGACCTGGGCGTAGTGATTGTCCTCGATCTGCTGCCTCGCCTCCGCGACCTTCAAGACCCAGCGGCGGGCGACGACCGCGGTTCGGACCTCGGCCGTCCGAGCCGGATACTCATCGGCAAAGCCGTCTTCGGACAGCCGGTGCTCGACGGCATCCAGGTCGGCCATCAGCTCTGTTCCTGGGAGCTGTGGCCCGACCGAGTCCAGGTACTCCTTCAACTCCAGCCGATGAGCAATCGCAGCCCCGCCAGCGATGATCGAGATCAGGAGCACAACGACGGCGCCAATCTGAGCGGCCAAACGGCCCCGGTGCGCGAACCGAGTGCGCACCCTCGGAAACATCTCGTAGAAGGCCTTGCTGCCCTTCGGGACCACAAAGAGAGCCAGCGCCACCAAACCGAGAACAACGCCGAGGAGCGGCACGAGCAGCCCGAATAGGATCAGGACGACCGCGGTGCCAATGATTGGCCAGACCATCGGAACGTGTTGGAGAACGTTCCCACAGGCTGTGCAGGAGATAGCGGCCTCGTCCTGGATCAGGACCCCGCAGTGCCCCGCAGTGCTTACAAAGAGAGTCCAGCATGGAGCCTCCGACTCAGGTGACTCAGAGCGGTCAGCGCACCGCGTTCGTCGGTTCATCCTCCGCGAGGTGCCTCCAGTGCCCCTCCCGCCATCAACACACGTTAGATCGGGCGCGCTCCGCCTGGGATGCCTGACGTCAGCTCCACGCCCTTCGGAAGAGAAGCGCACTGCTCTGCCGATACGCCTCTATTGCTCGCCGATATCGGCCCACAGAGGCGGGCTCCGTCTGCCCTGCCAGTGGAGCGCTTGGCCACACTCCGTCGCTAGACCTGAATCCAGCGCCAGCCTCCATCGAACCCATCGTTCCGGCCCGCTCTCCCGAGCGTCTTCGACCTGAGCCTCAGGAGCTTGCTTCCGTGGATACCTCGTCTTCGCTACCCAGGTTCCCCCTGTCGACAAGCCCGGGGAGCCACGATCGAGAGGGCCCAGGCAGTTGTTGTGCCTGGGCTCTTCTCGTTCTGGGGCCTGCCGGGTTTGCCAAACGGAACCTCGAGGACGGCGCTCATGGACGCCAGACTGGTAGCTATCCGGGAGGATCGCGGCCTGCATCGTTCCGCGCGATCGAGCCCACGCGGCGACAGCCGTACGGAGCACTCCGAGCGTGGTCGACCTGGCCGTCGACGGGATCGGCGGGTCCAGTTCGGAATGAGCCGACCCGAGCTCAGCAGCGGCGCAGTCAACGCCGATGGAGTATTCGGGACGCACAGGCGATGCAGTGGAGCGCCGGGCTCGCGGTGCGCCTCCCGAGCCGCGCTTCGTCGGACGCTGGGCCGGAGGCCGCGGGACTCGGAGGTGACCACCCGAGTGACCAGATCGGGGCGATCCGGACAGCGCGCTGACCACCCGGTCCGGGCTGGAGGCGTCGAGGCGTCGCTCCCGCAACGGGTTCGGGCAGGACGGACTCTGGTGCACTTCGTGCACAGACGTCGGTCGAACGCCGCCGCCGGAGACCGTCATGCGCCGCGCCCTGCTCGTCCTGCTGCTCCTGCTCCTCGCCGCCTGCCAGGGTCCCTCGACCCCGGCCGATCCCCTCGCCGACCTCCGGGGCCTCCCCCTCGTCGACACCTTCGAGGCGGTCGCCGAGGACCAGGGCGTGCCGCCGGATCTGCTGCTCGCCCTCGGCTGGCACCAGACCTCGCTGACGCTCCCCGAGCCCGGCGAGCACGACCACGGCCCCGCCGCGGTCGGTTGGCTCGGGCTGCAGGAGGAGCGGCTCCAGGACTGCGCCGCCCTCACCGGCCTCGCGCCGGAGGCCCTGCACGACGATCCCGTGCTGGCCCTGTGGGCGGCCGCCGGCTGGTTGCGGGAGCACGCGGAGACCGGAGCGAGCGTGTCGATCCCGGACGCGGCCTGGTGGCCCGCCGTGCGCGACCTCCCCGGCTTCGACGAGCCGTGGCTGGCCGACGAGTTCGCGATGTCCGTCTTCGGCACGCTCCAGGAGGGGCTCGTGGCGGACCTGTCCGACGGCGAGGTGCTCTCGCTCCCGGCGTGGGATCTCCCCGGCCTCGAAGACATCGACGTCGCCGAGGGGCCCGGGGCCGAGGACGGCGACTTCAGCGGAGGCGGGGTCGTCGGTTACCCGGGGCGCGCCCGCTACCTGCCCGCCCACCCCAACGGCAACGGCGGCCTGCGCTCGGGCAGCATCCGGCGCATCGTCATCCACACCATCGAGGGCAGCTACGAGGGTGGGATCGCCTGGGCCCGCAACCCGACGTCCAACGCCGGCTTCCAGTACATCATCCGCCGCTCCGACGGCGAGGTGACCCAGATGG
>CALAGR010000101.1 GCA_937891735.1 uncultured Pseudomonadota bacterium
AGGCCCGCAAGGACGACGAGCGCAAGAAGGCCGAGGCCGACAAGGCCCGCAAGGAGGAGGAGGCCGCCAAGTCCGCCAAGTCCGAAGACGACCTCGATCTGGACGACGAGGACCTGGACCTCGACGCCGGGGGGGACGCTCCGCGCCGCGAAGAGCCCGCCCCGAAGGCCGACAAGTACGTCGATGACTTCAACTGGGACGCCATGCCCGAGAACGTCTTCTTCGAGGACGAAGAGGAAGAGGTCGCGATGTGGGCCGAGGCCGACGGCGCGGGCATCGTGCGCGTCTACGGCGATCCGGCGCTCGACAAGATGGGCAAGTGGTACGGCGAGTACCAGAAGGCCTACGGAGCCGGCGCGCCGGAGTGGCTGTGGGTCTGCTACGAGGGCGAGGCCAAGCCCGTGATCAAGTTCTTCCGCTACTCCGGCAAGGAGAACGAGTGGAAGGTCGTGCACCAGTCGCCCATCAAGTTCGAGGGCCGCGATCAGGAGAAGGCGGCCCTGGACCTCATGAAGCAGGTCTTCGAGGGCTTCGTGCCCGAGGCCAAGAAGAAGATCCCCTTCGGCAAGCTCTGAGCCGTCCGTCCGACCTCATCGCGGCTCGTGATCAGCCGTTCTCGGACCCTCTCATCGCGGCCAGCAGAAGGCTTGAGTGGCGTTCGAGGTCGAGGAAGCCAGGAGGAGACGAACGAGGCGCACTTCTGTGCGCCGCAGGGAGCGACGACGCCGCTGACGAAGAGATCGGGCGTCACGCAAGCCTTCGGCGGCCGCGATCAGCCGCTGCGGAACAGCTTCCACCACAGCCCGGTGCCCATCGTGAACGCCAGCGCGTAGCCGATGGTGGCGGGGGCCGGGAACCCCAGGAGCAGGGGACCCGGCGCGTGCAGCGCCAGTGAGCTGGCCACCAGCAGGCCGCACACCAGCAGCGCGATCACCAGCCGGTTGATCTGCCGCTCGCGCTCCGTGCGCTCGGTGGGCGACGTCTCCATGACCGTGCGCATGCGCAGGCGCCCGTCCTGCACGTCCTGCAGCAGCTGGCTCAGGACCAGCGGCAGGCGCTTGGCCGTGTAGCGGAAGCTCGTCAGGTAGTAGAACAGCTCCTCCTGGAGCCGCTCCCGCGAGTACAGCCGCTGAGCCATCTGCTGCACGTACGGCATCATCTCTTCGAGGGGATCGATCTCGGGGATGACCTCGTGGGCCACTCCCTGGGCGGTGATCAGCGCCTTGAAGTACAGGGTGTAGCTGCTCGGCACCGACACCCCGTGCCGCATCGCCCCCTCCAGCAGCCGTCCGATCAGCTGATCGACCGCGATGTTGCCCATCGCCTTGCCCACCAGCTCCTCCTCCACCACCTCCTGCACGTCCGCCTCCCAGGAGGCGTAGTCCACGTGCCCGGGCTTGATGGCGATCTCCCACAGGATCCGGGCGATGGTGCGGAAGTCCCTCCGGTTGATGGCGAAGAACAGCGTGGTGATGTTCTCGCGCATCTCGTCGGTCAGGCGGCCGACCTCGCCGAAGTCGATCAGCCCCAGGCGATCTCCCGGCAGCACGATGGCGTTCCCGTGGTGCAGATCCGCGTGGAACACCCCGTCGTGCAGCAGCATCTGGAACGCCGCGCCCAGGAAGCGCTTGCCGACCAGGGTCATGTCGCAGCCGGCCCCCCGCGCGTCCGCCAGGCGCACGCCGTCCAGCAGGTCCATGGTCAGCACGGTCTCCTTGCTGAAGGCGTCGAACACCGCCGGGATCTTCACGTCGGGGTTGCCCGCGAAGTTCTTGGCGAACAGCCGCAGGTTGTCGGCCTCGTGGCGGAAGTCGGTGCTGCGGGCGATGGTCTTTTCGAGCTCGCCGAGGATGCCGCTCAGGTTGGCGGTGCGGATCTCGGGCATCTGCGCCTCGGCCTGGCGAGCCAGGAACTTGAGGATCGACATGTCCGTCTGCACCCGCTTGCGCACCCCCAGCCGCTGCACCTTGACGACGACGTGCTCCACCTTGCCGTCGGTCAACAGGGTCGCGCGGTGCACCTGGGCGATCGACGCAGCCGCCATGGGCTCGCGCTCGAACGTGTCGAAGAGCTCCTCCGGCTTGCTGCCCAGGGCCGCCAGGATCTGCTGCTCGATCTCCTCGTAGGGCACCGGTCCGGCCCGATCCTGCAGCTCCTGCAGGGCCAGCGCGTAGGCCCGGGGCACGAGATCGCTGCGTGTGCTGGCGACCTGTCCGAGCTTCACGAAGGTCGGGCCGAGGGCCTTGATGACCGACACCACCCGATCCGGGGTCGCCTCCTGGGGGCCGTCCTCGCCGACGATGCGCCGCAGCATCCCCATGCCCGGCACCTCGATGTTCGCCACCAGCCAGCCGAAGCCGTGGCCGGCCAGGATCTGGGCGATCTCCTGCAGCCGCCCCAGATCCTTGACGACCTGGCGGGCTCCGAGGGCAGTGCGGGCGGCGGTTCGGACGATCGGCACGGCGGGGAGCCTACCCCGCGCGCGCACCGCGCACCTTGCGGGTCCGTCAGGCGGCTCTTACCCTCCCGCGGTGCCCCCCATCATCAAGATGATCCTCGGGTTCGGCCTCGTCATCTTTCTTCACGAGCTCGGCCACTTCCTCATGGCGCGGAAGAACGGCGTCTTCGTCGAGAAGTTCGCGATCGGATTCGACTGGCCCTTCGCTCTCGCCCGGTGGCGCAGCAAGGACACCGAGTACGTCATCGGCGCGTTGCCCCTGGGGGGCTACGTCAAGATGCTCGGCCAGAACGACATGCCGTCGGAGACGGAGGACCCCGAGCGCCTGTCGCCGGACTCCTTTCAGGCGAAGTCGGTCTGGCAGCGAACGCAGATCATCTCGGCGGGGGTGATCGCCAACTTCTTGAGCGCCTTCGCCCTCTGCTACTTCGCCTTCGTCATCGGGTTCCACGCCAGCCCCCCCGGGGTGGGGGCGGTGGGCTACGACTCGCTGGCGGCGGGGCTCCGGCCGGGCGACATCATCACGGAGGTGCAGGGCACACACATCTCCAACTGGGACGACCTGTTCGTCACCTACGCCACCCTCGAGCCGGACTCGGCGGTGCAGATCGTCGTGCTGCGCGATGGTGCCGAGCGGGTCGTGCAGGCCACCGTCAGCCGGGACCCCAACGAGCCGTTCAACCGCCCCGACTTCGGACGCCCGCTCATCCCTCGGGTGAGCAAGGTCGTCGTGGACTCCGCCGCGGACAAGGCGGGCGTCGAGCCGGGGGACTGGCTGGTCGCCGTCGATGGGCACACCGTCCGGTCCTGGTCGGGCTTCTCGGACATGATCCGCCGCCGCGGGGACCGGGACATCACCATCCGCGTGCGCCGGGACGTGGACGGCGCCGAGCAGGTGCTGGAGCTCAGCGCCCATCCCGCGAGCAAGACCCCCGACGAGCTGCCGGCCTACACCCTGGGCTTCGGGCCTGCGGCGCCGCCGATCATCGCCTTCGTCGCTCCCGAGGGGCCCGGTGCAGCGGCGGGCGTGCGGCCCGGAGACCGCGTGACGGCCGTCAACGGCGAGCCCGTCACCACCTGGTACGCGCTGTGGAAGATCGTGAGCTGGGATGCCCCGGAGGACGCCCCTGTCCGGATGGCCCTGGAGCGGGACGGCGCGCCCCTGTCGGTCTCGGTCCAGCCCGAGGAGGCCGCCAACTGGGCCCTGGGTACCAACGCGCTGTCCTCGCTGGGCCTCGCCGGCAGCCCCCCCGAGCAGCTGGCGGTGGGCGTCGTGGAGCCCGGGGGGCCGGCCTTCGCCGCGGGCCTCCGCTCCGGTGACGTCATCCGCCAGTTCCAGGCGAACGTGGTGGGGGACTCGGACTGGACCGTCCCGGACCCGAACTGGGAGACCGTGCTGTACGCCCTGAACACCCTGGCGGTGTCCGAGGACACGGCCGCGGTCAGCCCCCTGCAGCTCGAGGTGGACCGCGCGGGGGAGCGGCTGTCGCTGGAGCTCACGCCGGTGGCCAGCACCACCACTGAGCGCATCGGCTACCTCGGTGTGGGGCCGATGATCCGCGAAGACCTCGTCCGCCTGGGCTGGGGCGGCGCGGTCCTGCCGGCGCTGCGCAAGCCGTTTCAGATCCTCGACCAGTTCGTGGCGGGGATCCGGGCGATGTTCATGCAGCGCATGAGCGCGCGCATGGTCAGCGGGCCCGTCGGGATCCTGCGGGCGACGTACGTGTTCGCCGAGAAATCGACCGGCGATCTGCTCTTGTTCCTGGCGCTGCTCTCGGTCAACCTCGCGGTCGTGAACTTCCTGCCCATTCCCATCACCGATGGCGGGCACTTCATGTTCTTGATGTACGAGAAGTTCAAGGGCCGGAAGATGGACGAAGAGCTCCAGGCGCGCTTTCAGTGGGCCGGCCTGGTCTTCATCCTGATGATCTTCCTGTTCGCCACCTTCAACGATGTGGGGATGATCTTTGACTTCTGACGCCGTGACCGAGGGCGCCGCATCCGCGGCAGACGCGGGGGCAGCCGTCCCCGCCTGGGCCAACCACCTGCGGAACCGCTTCATCAGCGGCGCCAGCGCGTTGTTCGTGCTGCATGGCAACGTGCACGACCTCGTGATGTGGGACGGCGAGTACCTGCCCCTGCGCGAGTTCCTGGCGCGGATGCTCGGCCGCACCAAGGACACGGTCATCTTCTACGACGTGGCATCGGGCCTGCGGTTCGGTGACAAGGTCATGGAGGCGCCGTTCCGCCTCGCGGTGAACGCGCGCCGGCTGATGGAGGGACGCGCCGAGCTGCCCCTGGCGCTGCCGCGGGATCCGTACCGGCTGTTCCCCTGGATCGAGACGTTCCTGCTGGACACCACCCAGCACGGCGCCTTCATCCTGGAGTACGCCGAGACCGTGGTCCCCAACGGCGACGTGTCGTTCATGGGCGAGCAGGACCGGGCGATGCGCGTGACGCTGCAGCGCTGGGCCTCGGATCCGGGCGTGCTCGCCACCGACAACATCATCATCCTCATCACCGAGAAGCTGGCCGATCTGGACCCCATGGTGCGCTCCGCGCCGCGCCTGACGGCGTTGGAGATCCCCCTGCCCGACGAGTCGGCTCGGCTCGCCTACACCCAGTGGGCCCTGGAGCGGGGCGGCAAGGTGGGCATGGTCGCCGACCGGATCGCCGCGCTGACGGCGGGCATCTCCAACTTCCAGCTGGAGAACCTGTTCCGGGAGGCGCGGGCCTCCGACGGCCGCCTCACCGCGGAGGTCATCCGCTCCCGCAAGCGCGAGTTCATCGAGAAGGAGTGCTTCGGGTTGGTGGAGTTCATGGACTCGGAGCACGACTTCAGCGTCGTGGGAGGAATGGTCCTGAAGAAGGCCGCGCTGCGTCGGGTGGTGGCGGCCATCAAGCGGGGCGACAAGGAGCGGGTGCCCATGGGGGTCCTGCTCGTGGGCCCCATGGGCACCGGCAAGTCGTTCCTGATGGAGGCGTTCGCCAACGAGTGCGGCATGACCGCCTTGAAGTTCAAGAACTTCCGGGACAAGTGGGTCGGCTCGACGGAGGGCAACCTCGAGAAGATCCTCAACATCGTCAAGGCCCTGGGCAACGTGCTGGTCGTCATCGACGAGGGCGACCGGTCCATCGGCGGACAGGGCGGCGGCGACAACGACGGCGGCGTGAACTCGCGGGTCACGGCCCGGCTCAAGGAGTTCATGAGCGACACGAGCAACCGCGGCTCGATCCTGTTCGCGATGATGACCAACCGGCCCGACAAGCTCGACGCGGACATGAAGCGCCCCGGCCGCTTCGACCTGAAGCTGCCGTTCTTCCCACCCCAGACCGACGAGGCGCGCGTCGCCATCACCAAGGCGCTGCTCAAGAAGAACCGGATCCGCCACCGCGTCGCCGACTACTCCGCGTTCGGGCGGCTCGTGGACGGGTACACGGGCGCCGAGATCGAGGCCGTGCTCCTCATCGCCACGAACTTCGCCGAGGACGACGGCCGGGAGACGATCAACGACGCGGATCTGGCCCTCGCCGCCGAGGACTTCATCCCGTCCCGGGACGGCGCGATGATGCGGTACATGGAGCTGCTCGCGGTGTTCGAGTGCAGCAGCCGGCGGATCCTCCCGGACCGCTACAAGGGCCTGTCGAGCGACGATCTGAACGCCGAGATCCGGCGGCAACAGCACGCGCTCCTCAAGCCTTGACGCCGCAGCGCCGGTCCGTATACTCCGCGTCCGCTCTGAACCGGGCGAAAGCAACGAGCGCGCTCGAGCGTGGCGGCCCGGCAGGCAAGGAGTACGTCAGATGTACGCAGTGATTCAGGTGGGTGGCAGGCAGTACAAGGTGGCTGCCGGTGATGTCATCAAGGTCGACTTCTTCGACGTGCCGGTGGGCACGGCGGTCTCGTTCGATGAGGTTCTCCTCACCGGCGGCGAGGCTGGCACCAAGGTGGGTCAGCCGTTCGTGGACGGCGCGACCGTGGAGGCCTCGGTGGCCGCCCAGGTCCGGGGCCCCAAGCACATCATCTTCAAGCGGCGCCGCCGCAAGGACAGCAAGACCAAGCGTGGCTTCCGAGCCAAGCTGACCGAGTTCCAGATCAACGCGGTCAACGGCTGAAGCAGGAGACGGATCGATGGCTCACAAAAAGGGACAGGGTTCTTCCCGCAACGGCCGCGACTCCAGGGGCAAGAGCCTTGGAGTGAAGCGGGGTGACGGGCAGCTCGTAACCGCCGGCACGATCCTGGTTCGCCAGCGCGGCACCACCTTCCACCCCGGCAGCAACGTCGGCCTCGGGCGCGACTACACGCTGTTCGCGACGGTGGACGGCGCTGTGAAGTTCGGTCACGACAGGCACGGTCGCAAGACCGTCGGGTGCGTGCCGGACGAGGTCGCCGAGGCCTGATCGGCCGGCCCGCGAGGGCACATCATGCGATTTATCGACGAGGTCAGAGTCGAGGCTTCTTCAGGAGCTGGGGGCCCTGGCCTTGTCGCGTTCCGGAAGGAGAAGTACCTCCCCAACGGCGGACCCTATGGCGGGGACGGCGGCAAGGGGGGGGACGTCGTCTTCGTGGCGACGCGGAACAAGAACACGCTCCTGCACCTGCGGTTCAAGCAGCAGCTGGTGGCCAAGAACGGCAAGAGCGGCGGTCCAGCCCGGCGCACCGGCGCGGGCGGGGACGACGTCGTCGTCGAGGTGCCCATCGGCACCATCGCCCGGGACGCCGACACCGGCGAGGTGCTGGCGGATCTGACGGAGCACGGGCAGCGGGTGGTCCTGCTCGCCGGGGGCATCGGGGGCCTGGGCAACGCCCACTTCAAGAGCTCCACCAACCGCGCGCCCACCTACGCCCAGCCGGGCCTTCCGGGGGCCGCCGCGGCCATCGCCGTCGAGCTCAAGCTCATGGCCGACGTGGGCCTGCTCGGCTACCCCAACGCCGGAAAGTCCACGCTGATCAGCCGGCTGTCCGCCGCGAAGCCGAAGGTGGCGAGCTACCCGTTCACCACCCTGACCCCCAGCCTGGGGGTCGTGCAGGTCCCGGGCACCTACGACTCGTTCGTCATGGCGGACATCCCCGGGCTCATCGAGGGGGCCGCGGACGGCGTGGGACTGGGCCACCGCTTCCTCCGTCACGTCGAGCGGTGCGCCGTGCTGCTGCACCTGGTGTCGCTCGATCCGACGGAGGCGGAGGCCCAAGGGGCTCCGATGGACCGGTTTGCCAGGATCAACCACGAGCTGAAGCGCTTCGATCCAGCCCTCGCTGAGCGCCCGCAGGTCGTCCTGCTCAGCAAGTCGGACGTCTCCACGGACGAGGACACGGCCGCCGCGGTGCAGGCCTTCACGGCCGCCGGCCACGTCGTTTACGTCGCCAGCGCGGCCACGAGCGCCGGGCTCGATCCCCTCGTCTTCGACCTCGCGGCGCGCATCCGAGCGGAGACCGACTCGTGAGGGTCATTCCTCGCGTCGTCGCCCCGGGACTCGCGGGCCTGCTGCTGAGCGGGTGCGTGAACGGATGTGGAGGTGCGGACACGGTCTCCGTCCGGGCGCCCGACGCCCCGGGCCAGCAGACGGTGGCGGGCCCCCCCGAGATGTCCGTCGGCACCCTGCGGTCCCTCGGATCCCACGTCTGGGAGGCCTCCTTCGTCCTTCGCGGAGATCGGGCCGGGGTCTGGCCGTCCCGGGAGGTGGTCAGCAAGCTGATCTGGTCCGAGCTCGACTTCTGGGAGTTCGAGGAGGTCTCGGCCGGCACCCAGCGATTGCAGCGCCAGGTGGACCGGGATCTGTTTCGCCGGCAGGGCGACGACCCCCGCTGGATCCAGAGCGTGGCGCCCGCTGGAAACGCCTTGATCCTGCAGCGCCAGCTGCAGCTGTGGACCCAAGCGGTCTCTGGCTTCGAGCCCCAGGTGGCCTGGCGCGAGCTGGCCGACGACGTGCTCGAGGGGCGCCCCGTGCGGGTCCTGCGCGTGGAGCTGGCGCCGGTGCCGGCCCCCGACGGGCCGATCCCCGTCAACCCCACCGTCGCGGGGGACCGCATGGGTCTGACCACGCGGCCCCTGGAGCTGACCGGCACCGTGTACGTGGACATCCAGACGGGCTGCCGGCTGCTCGCCGAGCTCGAAGGCCGCTTCATCCCCCGCGCGGTGGCGGGGGGACGCGATCCGTCCGACGAGGTGCACGTGACCTACCGCGAGAAGCGCACCCTGACGACGCTTCCGCCCACCATCGCGGCGCCGCCGGCGGAGCAGGTCGTCTCGCGCCCGCTCCGGCCGCGCAGCCCGGACCTCCGGCCGCCCGGTGTCCGTTGACATGGGGGCGCTCGGGGCCCCGTGCACTCCGGCCGGACTGGACTATTCTCAAGTGGAGGGGTCGATCCCTCGAGGAGTACTGATCATCGATACGTTGAAGCTGGCTTTCCTGGTGGCCGAAGCGGCCCTCGACAAGAAGGGGCACGATCCCGTCTTGATCCACGTCGAAGAGTTCGTCTCGTACGCCGACTATGTGCTGCTCGTGACCGCCAACTCCGCCCCCCAGGTGGACGCGATCGCCCAGCACTGCGCCCGGGTCGGCAAGGAGGCGGGGCACCGCGCCCTGAGCATCGAGGGGGCTGGCAGCGGCAACCGCGATTGGATCCTGGTCGACTTCGGAGACATCGTGCTCCATGTGTTCCAGCGGGACGCGCGCGCGCGCTTCGACCTGGAGGGGTTGTGGGCCGACGCGGTGCAGGTGCCCATCCCCGGCGTGCCGCGGCGGGTGCCGAACGAGTACGTCGCGTCGGGCTAGGAGGGTGTTTGTGAATCGCCGCCTGCTACGCGTCCCGGGGCCCTGCTGCGCCTCGCGGCCTTGCTCGCGCGGCCTCGACGTACGCTCGGTACGACTTCGGCCGCGCGCGCTGCGGACGCTTCGGCTCGCGACGGACCCCGGGACGCTCGCGACGACGTCGAGCGAAACGTCCTGCGGACGTTTCTTTCACAAAAACCCTCTATGCGGCCTGGGGTGAAGATCTCGCTGATCGCCGTCGGACGACTCAAGGACAAGCACGCCGCGGCCCTGTGCGCCGACTACAGCGAGCGCGTCGCGCGATACACCCCGTGGGAGCTGGTCGAGGTGAAGGACGCCCGGGGCGAGTCCCCGGACCGTGCGCCCCCGCTGGAAGCGGAGCGGCTGCTCGGCAAGCTGCCAACCGGCTCGTACGTCGTGACGCTGGACGAGCACGGCACGCAGCTCACGTCGGTGGACTTCTCCCGCTGGCTGGCCCGGCGGCAGCAGGACGGTCGGGATCTTCGATTCGTTCTGGGCGGTCCCTGGGGTCTGGGGGACCTGGTCCGCGACCGCGCCGACGAGAGCCTGCGCCTGTCGGACATGACGCTGCCGCACGAGCTGGCCCGGGTCGTGTTCCTCGAGCAGCTGTACCGCGCGTTCACGATCCTGCGGGGTTCCAAGTACCATCACGTGTGATCTGCCCGGGGAAGGGCGGTCGCGATGAGGGCGGACTTCGATGGGTGACAGCTGGCCAGGGCGGATCGGCAGGGCGATCACGGGCTTGTTCGTTCCGGATGCCTGCGCCTCGTGTGGGGGCGGGCTGCCGCGCGGGGGCGCCGGACAGCTGTGCGCGACCTGCGGGGATCGCATCGAGCGGGTCGTGGCTCCCTGGTGCACGGTGTGCGGGGTCCCGTCCTCGGCGGACCTGTCGGGCCACAAGGCCGGGATCTGCCTGCGCTCCTGCGGGCCCCGGGCCTTCGACGAGGCCCGCTCCTACGGCCTGCAGACGGGGCTCCTCCGAGATCTCATTACCCGGCTGAAGTACGGCCAGGAGCTGGCGCTGGGGGAGCCCCTGGGGCGGCTCGTCTTCGCTGGCGCCCAGGAGCACTTCGTGGTCCAGGACTACGAGGCGGTGGTGCCGGTGCCGCTGCATCCCACCCGCCAGCGGGAGCGGGGCTTCAACCAGGCGTTCCTGATCGCGCGCCCCCTCGCCCGCGAGGCCCGGATCCCCATCGTGCACGCGCTGCAGCGCAACGTGGCCACCACCCCCCAGGTGGGCCAGAGCGGGGAGTCACGTCCGATCAACGTGCGCGGCGCGTTCAGCTTGAGCCCCCGGGCCAAGGAGAAGGTGGGCAAGCGCAACGTCCTGCTGATCGACGACGTGATGACCACCGGCTCGACGGCCCACGAGGCGGCGCGGGTGCTCAAGCGAGCGGGCGCCACGCGGGTGGACGTCATCACGCTGGCGCGGGCCCCCTGAGACACGGCGCCGTCCCGATTGTTCGGGATGGGATCTTGCTAGCATCCCCATTCGGCGACGAGCGTCGTGAGCTCGCGCCATCGGAGAGTGAATGCCCTACGCCATCGGCATCGACCTGGGGACATCCAACTCGGTCGTGTCCGTCATCAAGGACGGGACCGCCTTCGTGATCCCCGACGAGGACGGCAACCGCACGCATCCGTCGGTGGTGTCCTTCGGCCACGGGCAGAACGCCATCGTGGGCAACAAGGCGTTGAAGCAGATGGCCTTCAACCCCCAGGGCACCGTCTACTCCAGCAAGCGCCTGATCGGGCGCACCATCAGCTCGGAGGAGGTCGTCAAGGCGCGTCACACCGTGCCGTACGACATCGTGGCGGGCGAGCACGACGACCCGCGGATCCGCGTGCACGACCGGGTCTATTCGCTCCAGGAGATCGGCGCGCACATCCTGCGCTACCTCAAGGGCCTCGCGGAGAACTGGCTCGGGGAGCCCGTGAACCACGCCGTGATCACGGTTCCTGCCTACTTCAACGACAACCAGCGCCAGGCCACCCGGGATGCGGGGCAGATCGCAGGCCTGGAGGTGCTGCGGATCGTCAACGAGCCCACCGCGGCGGCGCTGGCCTACGGGCTCGGGCAGGCCAAGAACGAGTTCGTGGCTGTGTACGACCTGGGCGGCGGCACCTTCGACATCTCGATCCTGCACATCATGAAGGACGTCTTCGAGGTGGTGTCCACGGCCGGTGACACCTACCTGGGCGGCGACGACTTCGACCACGTGCTCATGGAGTTCATGCTCGCCCAGCTGCCCGACGAGCAGCAGCGGCAGGTGCGCCGCTCGCCGTCGGCGCGGCTGAAGCTCAA
This sequence comes from uncultured Pseudomonadota bacterium, assembly GCA_937891735.1. Classification (GTDB taxonomy): domain Bacteria; phylum Myxococcota_A; class UBA796; order UBA9615; family UBA9615; genus JAGSHC01. The sequence continues at coordinate 11,560 of CALAGR010000101.1, forward strand.
GCGGGCCTCGGAGCAGGCGAAGATCGACCTCAGCACGTCCGAGCAGACCGAGATCCACATCGACGCGTTGGTGCGGGACGAGCGGGGCTTCGAGCAGCCGTTCAAGTCGCGGCTGAGCCGGATCCAGTACAACCAGATCGTCTTCCCCCTCGTGAAGCGCACCTTCGAGGTGTGCGACGAAGCCCTGACCGCGGCCCGCCGGGTGCCGGGCGACGTGGGCGCGCTGGTGCTGGTGGGCGGGATGACGCGCTCGCCGATCATCCAGGAGGCGGTGGAGAACTACTTCGGCCGCGTGCCCGAGCTCGGGGTCAACCCGGACGAGGTCGTGTCCGTCGGGGCCGCGATCCAGGCCGACACGCTCATGTCGTCGATGTCCGGCGCCACGGTCAACACCGGCACGCTGCTGATCGACGTGACCCCCCAGAGCCTGGGCGTCGGCACCGTCGGTGGCTTCGTGGAGCGGCTGATCGAGCGCAACAGCGCGATCCCCTCGGGCACCCAGCGGGTCTTCACGACGTCCGTGGATGCCCAGAGCGAGGTCAAGATCGAGGTCTATCAGGGCGAGAGCCGAATGGCCGGCGACAACGAGAAGCTCGGCGAGTTCGTGCTCCAGGGCCTCCGTCCGGCCCCCCGGGGGGACGTGAAGATCACCGTGTATTTCGACATTGACGCGAGTGGTATCGTCAGCGTCACGGCGGAAGAGGGCGAGACGGGCACGGCGGCCTCGATTCGGCTGGAGGCCAGCACCGGGCTGACCGCCGAAGAGGTCCAGGATCTGCAGTCCGATCTGGACTTCGACAACGTCGGTTTCTGAGGAGCACTGGATGGATGTGGAACTGCGGCGCCGGGTCGAGGTGGAGACGGTCCACTCGCTCCTCGACGATCTCGATTACTACCGCCTGCTGCGGCTGAAGCCCGGCGCGCCGACCGTCGAGGTGGAGCGGGCCTTCGCCGAGCAGTCGCAGTCCTTTCACCCGGATCGCTTCTTCGGAGTGCGGGATCCCAAGCTCAGCCGGATGGTCACGGCCGTCTACAAGAAGGTGTCCGAGGCGTACCAGGTCCTCAAGGACCCCGAGCTCAAGCGGATGTACGACAAGAAGCTCGGCGTGACGCCCGGAAGCGAGAGCACGGGCTCGGTGCGGGACGTCAACAAGGCGGCCCTGGAGAAGGAGCGTGACCGGCCCGAGGTGGACGACATCGTCGGCGACAAGCGGGCGCGCAAGTACTACGAGCTGGCCGTCATCGCCCGGAACAACGAGGACTGGAACGGCGTGGTCATGAACATCCAGTTCGCCATGAACTACGAGAAGGACAACGACCGCCTCAAGCAGGAGTTGAACCAGGCCCGCTCGTACATGGACGACAAGCGCAAGAAGAACGCCAACCCCTACAAGATCAAGATCGTATAGATCCCGATCGTGTACGGGGGGCCTCGGGTCGGCGCATCGACCTTCGGCTCCGGGCCCGCGGCAGCGCCAGGTGGATACCCGCGCGGATCTTCGACCGGGCATGATGAGTCCGTGAGCGCCCTCCCCCTCGACATCACCGACCTCCTCCACGGCCGCTCCGTGGAGTGGGAGCGCCTTGAGTTCAAGGCCGGGTGGAACCCACTCCGGGTCCTGCACACTCTCTGCGCCTTCGCCAACGACTTCCACAACCTGGGCGGCGGCTACCTGGTCCTCGGCGTGGCCGAGCGGGACGGGCGCCCGGTGCTGCCGCCGGTCGGCCTCGATCCTGCCGCCATCGATGCCATCCAGAAGGAGCTGCTGAACCTCGGCCACAGCGCCATCCAGCCGCCCTACCACCCCATCGCGGTTCCCTACGAGATCGATGGGCGCCAGGTGCTTGTCCTGTGGGCGCCCGGTGGCCAGAGCCGGCCCTACCGAGCCCGGACCTCGCTGGCCCGGGACAGCCGGGAGCACGCCTGGTTCATCCGCAAGGGGTCGAGCACGGTGAAGGCCCGCGGCGCTGACGAGACCGAGCTGCTCGGGCTCGCCGCGACCGTGCCCTTCGACGACCGTCTCAACCTCCAGGCCCGCGTCGAGGACCTGTCCAGGGAGCTGATGCTCGCCTTCCTGCGGGAAGTGAACAGCGACCTCGCGTCCGAAGCGGAGCGGCTCCCGCTGGCCGAGCTCGGCCGGCAGATGCATGTGGTGGGTGGCACCTCCGAGGCGCCCTTCCCGCTCAACGTGGGCCTGATGTTCTTCCACCTGGAGCCCTCGCGCTGGTTCCCTGTCACGCAGGTCGACGTGGTCTGGTTCCCCGACGGCGCCGGCGGCGACCAGTTCACCGAGAAGATCTTCCGAGGCCCGGTTCCCCGCATGGTCCGCGAGGCCCTCGACTACATCCGGCGGAACTACATCGACGAGACGGTCACCAAGCACGGGGACCGGCCCGAGGCGACCCGCGTGGAGAACTTCCCGTTCAAGGCCGTCGAGGAGGCCGTCGTCAACGCGGTCTACCATCGTGGCTACGACGTTCGGGAGCCGGTCGAGGTGCGGATCTCTCCCGAGGACCTGGTGGTGTTGAGCTACCCTGGGCCCGATCGCTCCGTGCGCCTCGACCAGCTGCGGGCCGGGCGGGCCGACCCCAGGCGGTATCGGAACCGGCGGATCGGCGAGTTCCTCAAGGAGCTGGACCTCACCGAGGGCCGGGGCACCGGGATCCCGAAGATCCTGCGCGCCATGGCGGACAACGGTTCGCCGCCGCCCGAGTTCGACTTCGACGAGGACCACAGCTACTTCCTGGTTCGCCTGCTGGTGCACCCGGAGGCTCGCCGAGCCTCGACCGACCCGGTCACCGAACAAGTCACCGAACAAGTCGCCGTACAAGTCACCGAGCAAGTCGGACGGCTCCTGGAGGTGGTCGGCGACGAGCCGGCAGCCGGCGCCGAGCTCATGGAGCGCCTGGGGCTGACCCACAGGCCGAGCTTCCTCTACTCGTACCTACGCCCCGCGCTCGACGCCGGCCTGGTCGCGATGACGCTGCCCGACAAGCCCACGAGCAGGAGGCAGGCCTACCGACTCACTGCCCTGGGGGCCTCGTGGAAGGCGAGCAGGCGGGGCGCATGACCCGTACCACGCCCGTACCACGGCACCCCACCGCAAGGCGGCCCCAGGCACCCCGCGACACCCAGGAGGCCCCGTGATCACTAGCTTTTCAGCCGCCCCCATCCCCCCTCACCCGTTCAAGATCGTCTGAGGCGATCTGCAGGGGCACGGTTTCGCGAATGACGCGGTAGGCTGCCGTCGCGCTCGGGATTTGGGGATTCCGTCGCGAAGGAGGTCCGCGTGAATCGTCTTGTCATCGTCCTTGGTTGCGCCCTCGGTGCGGCGCTCTTCGCTCCCGTCTCCGCCCACGCCCAGTGCACGTTCCCGGGTGCCGGCGCGACCCTCACCGACGGCGACGGGTTCCTGTGGGACATCGACAACGCCGGGCGCGTGGACAACGGCAGCATCGACGCGTACGACATCGGCATGTCGGTGCAGGTGGACGGCGTGTACTTCCCGAGCGCCGCGGTCGCCAGCGCGGGCCGCGAGATCGTCGTGGGGCCGGCCACGCTGAGCGGCCTGTCTGTCACCCGCAAGATCTACGTGTCGGACACCGACGGCTGGGCGCGGTGGGTGGACCTGTACAGCAACCCCACGGGCGCCGACATCACCGTCGGCATCATCTACGAGATCAACCCCGGCTCCGACGGGTCCAGGCAGCTGATCGCCACCAGCAGCGGCGACGCCGTGTTCACCACCGCCGACAGCTGGCTGGTGACCGACGACTCCTCCAACGGCGGCGGCGACCCGACCCTGAACCACAACCTGCACGACGGCCGGACCCCCTTCCAGCCCACTGCGGTCAGCGAGACCGTCTACAGCTGCGCGAGCACCAACGGCACCCGCTGGGACTACGGATCCTTCTTGATCCCCGCCAACAGCACTCGCGGCCTGATGACCCTGCTGGGCCAGAACAGCAACCAGGCGGACGCGATCACGAACGCCACGGCGCTGTCCGCCCAGACCGCGGGGCTCGATGGGCTCTCGGCGGCGGACCGGGGGAGCATCGTCAACCGGCTCCTGCCGAAGAACGTGCTCTTCGTGAGCGACAGCAACACCGACAACAACATCCCCGCGGCCCTGACGCCGGACGGTCACACCGTCACGTCCCTGCTCAACCAGTTCAGCGGAACGACGACCGCGGCGCTCACGGGGAGCCTGACCGCCTACGACGCCGTGATCTGGTCCGCCACGGGCGCGGGGTACGGTTCGATCAACAGCGACGCCGCGATGTTCAGCAACCTGTCCACCTACGTGGCGGGAGGCGGCCGCGTCTACGTGACCGGGTACGACTCCATCGCGTCGCCCTCGGACACGGTCCTCGCCCAGTTCCTGGGGGGCACGGGCACGGTGCGCGACGTGCCCCCGGTGCCGGGCCCCATCGCCAACATCGCCACCACCCTCACCACGGGGCTGGTGGACATCCGCAACCTGACCCCCACGGACTCCTACGGTGACCGTGACGCGTTCACGGGGCTCGCCCCCGGGACCATCGAGCTGGTGCAGACCTCCACGGTCGCCTCCGAGTCCCAGTGGGTGCTGCGCCCCCTCGGCGCCGGCGAGATCGTGTACGTGTCCAACGGCGCCTGCCAGGGCTGCATCGCCAACGACCAGCACCCCTCCTGGACCAACCCTGCCAGCGTCTACAACGCCTCCCTGCGCAACTTCGTGTTCGGCGGCGGCGGCGGCACCGGAGGGGCCGCGAACACCCCGCCCGTCGCGGACGCGGGTGGTCCCTACACCGCCAACCAGGGCGCCGCGGTGGCCCTGGACGGGTCCGCCTCCGCCGACCCGGACGGCACGGTGGTCCAGTGGGAGTGGGACTGCGGCAACGACGGCACCTACGAGATCGTCAGCGCCCAGGGCACGGGCGACACGTGCACCTACGCCGACGACGGCCCCCAGACCATCGCCCTCCGGGTCACGGACAACGACGGCGCGACGGACGTCGCGACGGCCTCGGCGACGATCACGAACACCGCCCCCGTGGCAAACGCGGGCCCGGCCTCGGGCACCTACCTGGGCACGAAGAACAACCCCATCGCCCTGGACGGCTCGGCCAGCTCCGACGCCGACGGCACCATCGTGACCTGGGACTGGGACTGCGACAACAACGGCTCCATCGAGGTCTCGGCCGCGTCGGGCACCGGCTCGTCGTGCACCTACAGCGCCGTGGGCTCCTACACCGTCACCCTGACCGTGACCGACGACGACGGAGGCACGGCCAGCGCGTCGTCGGCGGTCCTGGTGGGCAACGACCCGCCGACGGCCGACGCCGGGGGCCCGTACGGGGGCGCCGAGGGCGTGGCGATCTCCGTGGATGGGTCGGCCTCCGCCGATGCGGGTGGCGCGCTGGTGTCCTGGGACTGGGACTGCGACACGAACGGCTCGGTGGACGCCACCGGCGTGTCCGCGTCCTGCACCTACCCCGACGACGGCGTCTACACCCTGACCCTGCTGGTGACCGATGACGACGGCGCGACGGACGCCACCACGACCACCGTCACCGTCACCAACAGCGACCCCGTCATGTCGAGCGTCGTGGTGCCGAGCGGATCCGAGGGGGCCACGCTGTCGTTCTCGGCGGCCGCCTCGGACGCGGCGGGGGACACGTTGACCTACACCTGGGCCTTCGGCGACGGCGGCTCCGCGGTCGGCGCCAGCGTGACCTGGGTCTACGCCGACGACGGCGTGTACAGCGTGACCGTGACCGTCACCGACGGCGACGGCGGCTCGGCCGTGGGCAGCGGCACGGCGACCATCACCAACGTGGCGCCGACCTTCACGTCCGTGACGGCGCCGACCACGGGCGACGAGGGAGACACGCTGGCCTTCGGGGCGGTGGTGACCGACGTCGCGGCCGGTGACGTCGCTTCCCTCGTCGTGACGTGGAGCTGGGGCGACGGCACGGCCGACGACACCGGCACCAGCGTGACCCACGTCTGGGCCGACGACGGGACCTGGACCGTCACCGTCACGGTGGATGACCAGGACGGCGGCGTCACCACCCAGACGTCGAGCATGGTCGTGTCGAACGTGGACCCGACCATCACCTCCGCGGCCCCCACGAGCGCCCTCCAGGGCGTGCTGTACACCTACGCGCCGACGGTGAGCGATCCCGGCGACGAGGTGTTCGCGTGGTCGCTGAGCGCGTCCGCATCCCCGAACACGACCGTGGACGCGTCGACGGGCGCCGTGGAGTGGACCCCGGATGGGGCCGACGTCGCCCAGGGCTCGTTCACCCTCCTGCTGACCGTGAACGACGGCGACGGCGGGGCGGACACCCAGGTCTGGACGGTCATCGTGTCTGCGGCGGACACCGACGGCGACGGAATGTCGGACGACTGGGAGAACGCCAACGGGCTGAACCCGAACGATCCGACCGACGCCGGGCTGGACCCGGACGTCGACGGCGCCACCAACCTCGACGAGTTCGGGCTCGGCACGGACCCCAACAGCTACGACGGCCCCGCCGCGCCGGTGCTGGTGTCGCCGATCGCCGCGGTCGAGGTGGCCACCCCGAGCCCCGATCTGATCCTCGACAACGCCGCGGACCCCCAGGGCGACGCGCTGCTGTACACCTTCGAGGTGTACGGCGATGCGGGCATGAGCACGCTGCTGACCTCGACCAGCGGGGTCGCGGAGGACGCATCCGGCTCGACCCTGTGGAAGGTGGACATCGCCCTGTCCGAGAACACCGAGGTGTTCTGGCGCGCCGCCGCCTCGGACGCCTTCGTCACCGGGCCCTTCTCGGCGCTGGAGTCCTTCGTGGTCAACGCCATCGAGCAGGCGCCGAGCGTGCCGGTGCTGGTGTACCCCATCGCCGACGAGGTCGCGGCCAGCGTGACCCCCACGCTGCAGTGGAGCGAGTCCCAGGACCCGGACGGGGAAGCGATCACCTACGAGGTCGAGGTGTGGGACTCCGCGGCGACCCTCGTGACGAGCGCGAGCGGCGTCAGCGGCAACGGCACCACGGGGGAGTGGACGGTGGACGTCGCCCTCGTCGAGGACGCGTACTACGCCTGGACCGTCCGGGCCACCGACGACGAGCAGCTGCAGAGCGACTGGGCCGGGGAGGAGACGTTCTTCGTGTCCGAGGCGAACGAGGCCCCGGTGGGTACCGCCTTCGTCTCGCCGCTCGATGGCGTCGCCATCACCGATCAGACGCCGGTGATGGTGGCCACCGAGGCCGTGGATCCCGAGGGCGGAGAGGTCGTGTACCTGTTCGAGATCGACAGCTCGGCCGGGTTCGACTCGGGGGACTACAACTCGGTGGAGGTGCCGCACAACGGCTCCGGCGAGGTGGTCTGGAGCCTGGACGACGCCGGCATCGAGCTCATCGAGGACCAGATCACCTACGCCCGGGTGCGGGCCATCGACGACGACGGCGTCAGCTCGGTGCCCGACGTCATCTCGTTCTTCGTGCGCGGCGACAACGACGCCCCCTCGGTTCCGTTGCTCCTGTCGCCCGAAGACGGCGCCGAGGGCGTGGATCGACCGGTCCTGGAGGTCCAGGACCCGACCGACCCCGAAGGGGACGCCGTGCTCGTGGAGTTCGCGGTGTTCACCGACGCGGAGCTCACCGAGGTGATCGTCAGCTCCGGGCAGATCATCACGGGCGCCGGCACGACCTCCTGGGAGGTGGACGTGGCGCTCGTCGGGGACGTGTACTGGTCCGCCCGCGCGGTGGACTCCCTTCAGGCCACGTCCGACTGGGCGGTCCCGTGGGCGTACCGCGTGCCGGACGTCAGCGGTGACGACGACGACGCAGGGGACGACGACGACGACGACGGCACCGGCTGTGCGTGCCAGGGCTCCGTCGCCGGCGGTGGCTCGGCCACGTGGGCGCTGCTGCTGTTGATCCCGCTCGCGCTGCGTCGCCGACGCTGATCTGGGGCCCGTGGCGCGCGCCTTCCTCTGCGCGCTGATCGCGATCGGGCTGCTGCGGTCAGCGTCCGTGCGGGTCCGGCGCCTGGTGGCGCTGCTGTGCGCCGTGGGCATCGTGCTCGGCCTCGCCGGCCCGACCTGGAGGGCGCTGCGCGGCG
>CALAGR010000102.1 GCA_937891735.1 uncultured Pseudomonadota bacterium
CGCCGACTGAGGCGTCCGACGGACCGATGGACCCGCTGCACACCGCGAGCGCCGTGCCCGACCTGCTCGGGATCCGCCGGGCGGACCTCGTGGCCCGGGTGCGCCCGCTGCTGCCCGGTCCGCTCCGGTGGCGGGTCCTGGCCCTGCTCGGCAGGGACCTGCCGGCCCACATCACCGACTGGTCCCCGCTGCAGGCCGCCACCGCCGGGGTGTTCGCCCACCCGGATCTCAGCCAGCGTTGGCCCTGGCGTCCCGCCGCGATCGGCGCCGCCGCCGCCCTCGCCGCGCCGCTGCTGGGCACCTCCCGCACCGCGAGCCTGCTCGGCGTGTCCCCCTGGGCCGTGCGTCGCGCCCTTCGCCGCCCGGTGGATCCCGGCCTCGTGCAGGCCATCCAGATGCAGCTTCAGTGGCGCCAGACCGGCGCGCGGTCCGGCGGGCCCACGCTGGCGTGCGGGTTCGGCGCCACCCCCCCGACGCTCAGCTGCGCTTCACCGTCACCAGCAGGCCGTCCCGCTGGTCGTGGATCGTGCTGAACAGGTTGGGCTGGGAGAACAGCCAGTCGTTGTGCTGGTGCACCGCCGACGTCCACGCGTCCCAGGTGGTGCCGTACACGCAGACCTTGCCGTACCACAGCACCTTGTCGGCCATGTAGATGCCGCCGGGGCGGAGCCGGGGGATGGCCAGCCGCGCGAAGCGGGGGTAGTGCTCCTTGTCCACGTCGTTGAAGATCACGTCGAAGGGGCCGGGATCGTGCTCCAGGGCGTCGACCGGATCCCCCACCCGGTACTCGAACTCGGCCTTCAGCCCGGTGCGGCGGTGAAACTCCCGGGCCCGCGCGATGTTCTCCTCGTTCGGATCGACGCAGAGCACCTTGGCGCCCGACCCCGCGCCGGCCGCGAGCCACACCGAGGCGTAGCCGAACCCAGCGCCGCCGTCGAAGATCCGCCGCGCCCCGATCACGCTCGTCTGCAAACACAGGGTGCGACCGACCATGGGTCCGACGATGGGGTAGCGAAGGCGCTCGGCCATCTCCTCCATGTCGAGGAGCACGGGGGGCAGGCCCACCTGCAGACCCTGGTTCCCGGTCGCGTCGGTGAGGTCGAGGATGTAGCGCTCGACGCGCGGATCGGTGATGACCGGGAGCTTCGCCACGGCCAGGATTATAGGGACCTCGGCGGTCGTTCTTCCCGCATGCCGTCGCAAATGAGGTCGTTTGTTTCCCATCCGCCCGCCCACCGGTTGGATCGCTCGGGGTCCCTCCGGCCCCGCGCCGTGACCTCCCAGGAATCCAACGCCCCCCGTGACCGGCTCCGAATCCCCCCGCCGCAGCCACCTCCGCCTCGTCCGGGACGCGTCCTTGGCCGAGATGGACGACGAGGATCTGATGCTGCTGCACCGGGACGGACGGGAGGGCGCGTTCGACGTGCTGGTGATCCGATACCGCGGCCCGATCTTCGGCTACCTGCGGCGCATGGGCCTGAACGCAGCGCGGGCCGAAGAGGTGGCCGCCGACGTGTTCCTCAAGGTGCACCGGGCCGCGCCTCGCTACGAGCGCACCGCGAAGTTCACGACGTACCTGTACACCGTGGCCCATCGGGCCGGGCTGAACACCAGGCAGCGCCACGCGACCCGGTTCGAGATCGCCACCGACACCGGCAGCTTCGAGCGCGCCTCCTCCGATCAGGGGCCAGAGCACGCCCTGGCGCTCAAGCGGTCGTTCGAGGCGCTCCAGACCGAGCTCGACGCGCTCCCCGAGGAGCACCGCGCCGCCTTCGTCCTGTACTACGCCCAGGGGCTGAGCTGCGCCGAGGTCGCCGCCACCCTCGACATCACGACGGCTGAAGCGAAAGGGCGCCTCGCGTACGCCCGCAAGCTGCTTCGCCAGCGACTGACGGGCCGCGTGCCCGAAGCCACTCCCCCGGAGACCACCTGATGGACCACGCCCAGCGAACGCCCGAGCAGGCGCTCGATCTCCTCCTGGCTCTGCGACCCGAGGATCTCGAAGACGATCTCGCGCTCTACGCGATGCATCCCGGCGACGAGCGAGACGCCATCGAGGCGCAAGACGCGGAGTTCGCCGTCCTGCTCGACGCCTGGGCGGACGCGCCGCTCCGAGAGCCGACCTTCTCGGCGTCCGACATCTTCGCCCTCGCCCAGGCAGAGGTGGAGCGCCCGGACTCGAGCGCCCGGACCGCCGGGCGAGTCACGGCGGGATCGTCCCGTTCGTGGCTCGCGCCGGTCGGGCTGGCCGCGGGGCTCGCCATCTCGGTGCTCGGCCTGTGGGCGCTGCAGCCGTCCGGGGACGACGGCGCGACCCGGGCGAAGTCCCTGGTGTCGGACGCCGCAGCCACGCGGATCGGCCTGGAGGTGTCCGTGGAGCGGGCCACGAGCGGGCGGGTCCTCGTCACGCCGGGCCGGCAGGGCGCCGCCTACGGGCCGGACGAGGCGCTGGCCTTCCGCTTCGCCCTCGCGGGCCAGCCGGGCTGGGCGACCCTGCTGGAGGTCACCCCGGAGGGCGACTGGTCGGTGGTCTACCCCGCCGGGGGCCCCCTGCTCCTGCAGGCCGGCGAGCACGTGGTCGCCGACGCCCGCGGCACCGCCCTCGTCTACCGCCCCGACGCGCCCCAGGCGGGTACCCTCACCTACGTGGTGATCGTGACCTCCGAGCCCGTCGAGCCCTCGCTGGTGGTGCCGGGCCTGCTTTCGGCGGGCTTCGACCGCGCCGATCTGTGGCCTCGGCCGGTGGTCGCCACGGACGCCTTCACCGTCACCTGGACGAGCCCCTGACCGTGGTCCGCCGCTCCCCCGCGCCGGCGCTCCTGCTGGCCCTGGCCTTCCTGGCGGGGTGCCTGGGGCCGCGCGTGCAGTCCGGGGACAGCGGCAGCTGGCGAAACAAGGGGTTTTCCGAGTCCCGCTCCACCCGGGAGACGCTGGACGCGAGCTTCGCGGCCCGACGCATCGCGCTGGTGGTGGGCAACAACGAGTACGACGACCCGACCTTCCCCGCCCTGCGCTGGGCCGAGAACGACGCGGCCGAGGTGGGCCGGATCCTCGAGGATCCGAACTACGGTGGATTCGACCGGGTCGTGTACCTGCTCGGCGACAAGGCCCGCCGCGACCGCGTGCTGAGCGAGCTCGTGTCGCTGCGCAACGACCTGCGGCGCCAGGACACGCTCGTCGTCTTCTTCTCCTCCCACGGCACCATGAAGCTCGACGCCCAGGGGGCGCCGCAGCTCTTCCTGGTGGCCCGGGACACACGCCCCGCGGACCTGCGCGGCTCCGCCATCGAGCTGAGCGAGCTGCAGCGGTTCTTCAGCGAGATCCGGGCGGAGCGCAAGGCCCTCATCCTGGACGCCTGCTACAACGGCCAGGGCAAGTCCGCGCTGCAGCCCACCGTCCAGCAGCGCGTGGCCCGCCTGGAGGACCCGCCGACCCTGTCCCGCACGGTCCGGCTGGGTGAGTCCGAGGCGCACCTCTTCGCGTCCACCGTCGGGCGCCCCGCGCGGGAGGACGACACCCTCAAGCACGGCGTGTTCACCTACCACCTGCTCGAGGGGCTCACCTGGAACCAGGACGCGAGTGACGCCAACGGCGACGGGGTGGTCACCACCTACGAAGCCCACGACTACGCCCGGGCCCGGACCGTCGAGTACACCCTCGGCGCCCAGATCCCCGAGGCCTACTTCCGGGTGGTGGGGTTCAACGACCTGGCCCTCGTCGGCGCCGCGGACGAGCGGGCCAGGGTCGAAGCGGGCCTGATCTACAGCTACGGCGACGAGGCCGACGAGCTCGCGGGCGCCACGCTGTTCGTCGATGGCCGCGAGAAGGGCTCCTTCCCCGGCACCTACGCGGTCGAGGCGGGACGCCATCGGGTGCGCATCGTGTCCGAGGACGGCGCGGTGCTGCAGGACCGGCTGGTCGCCTTTGCGCCGTTCGAGCCGATCTCCGCGGTGGCCGTGCAGAGCCGCCCGCGCATCTACTCCGGGTTCATCGGGGCCTCGCCGGAGGTGCGGTTCGCCTTCAGCGAGGCGCTGCAGCCCCTGGTGGGCCGGGCCCACGTCGGCGTGCAGGTCCGCGGCGGGTACCGCTTCGTGGGTCGTCTGGACGGCCTGACCCTGGAGGTCCGGGGAGGCTACGCGCCCCACTCGGCCAAGTTCGTCACGGGCGACGCGGTGACGTTCCAGTCCCGCCACATCGGTCGCCTGGGAGCGGGGATCGGCTGGCGGGGGCTGCTCCCGGGGGCGATGCTCGGGGTCGGCTACCGGGCCACAGGCACGTTCGTGTCCGCCCTGGAAGACCCGTCCTGCGCGGGGGTGGCGGCGTGCGACGCGTGGCTCGTGCTGTCCCATGGAGTCGCCGTCGAGGAGTCCTTCACCCTCGGCCGGCGCTGGAGCCTGCACCTCACTCAAGAGCTGGGCTTGACGGCCCTGGATTCGACGGGCGACGGTGTCGTCCGCCCAGCGGTGGACTTCGGTCTGACCCTGGGAATCGAAGTCGGACTCTGAGCAACTTTCAACGGGCGCCCCACGACCGGCGTTAGAAGGATTGGTTGAGCATGGGCAAGGCCAGTCTGGAAGGCGCCGAAGTGGAGGGGGATCTCTCGGACGGCGACGACCTGATGCTTGCCTGGCGCGCTGGCCGCGAGGAGGCGTTTTGCGAAATCGTCCGACAGTACGGGCCCCCGATCATGGGGTTTCTCCGTCGTATGCTCCGGGATCCGAACCGCGCCGAAGACGCGTGGTCGGAGACCTTCCTGCGCCTCGCGAGGGCGAAGGACAAGTACGTGCCCGAGGGCCACTTCCGGGCCTACCTGTACTCCGTCGCGCGCCGCTGCGGGCTGGACCAGCACCGCGCCCATCGGCGCTTCGGAATGCTGGTCAACCGCCTCGTGGAGCGAGCGGTCCCCTCCCTGGAGCCGTCCTCACCCGCCGCCAACCTGCTCGCCAGCGAACGGGTCCAGGCGATCCGGCAGGCGCTGCAGAAGCTCCCCGAAGATCATCGAACAACCATCCTCCTGAGCTACCAGGCCGGGCTACCCTCGGACGAGGTCGGACGGGTGATGGGCCTGACCGCCCAACAGGTGCGCAACCGGCTCGCGTACGGTCGCCGGCTGCTCGGCGAGCTGCTCGACGATCCCTGGGAAGACGACTGATGCCCGCCAAGGAAGGGGGGTCGCGGTGAACGACGAAGCACTCAGGCAGGCGCTGCGCCCCGCAGGCACGGAGCAGATCCCCGCGGACGGCCACACGATCCTGAAGCGGGTGCAGGTGCGTGATCGCCTCGTGCGCGGCGGCGTCGGCGGCGCGGCGGTGATCGCGCTGCTCACCGTCACCGCCGGGGCGATGCTGATCGGACCAGACGAGGACCTGACCCCCCGCGGGCTCGGCGCCGTGCCACCCGCCGTGGAGCTCGACTGGCTCGTGGAAGGGGCCACCGTCACCCGCGGAACCAGCGCGCCCGTCGCTGCGGACCAGGACGTGATCTTCCACGCCAGCACCAGCGCAGCGGGCTTCCTGTGCCTGGACGAGCGCGACGACGACGGCGCCTGGCAGCGACTGTTCCCCTTCACCGGGGGCAGCTGGGAGGCCCCCGCCGGCGACACGCTGCTCACAGCGGACGGCGCCCCCCAGTCGTTCCACACCGGGCTGGGCGACGGCCCCCGCCGGTACCGGCTCACCCTGGACCTCGAGGACGCGGACTGCCAGTACCCGTCTGCGTCCACGGAGGTCGAGATCGAGTGGGCTCCTTGAGCTCAGCGGCTCGCGGCCTGCAGCGTCTGCGGCTCGCCGCGCTCGTCGGCGTCGCCTTCCTGATGGCGGGCTGCGCGCACACGGGGCTGCAGCCTCGGGGCTTCCGGCCCTCCCGAAGCACCGCGGAGGTGCTGTCCCGCGCCCTCGAACCGCGCCGGGTGGCGCTGGTGATCGGCATCGACGACTATCAGAACCCCGTGCTGCCGGACCTGCGCTACGCGGGGGCCGACGCCCGGAAGATCGCCGAGCTGCTCCTCAGTCCGGACGGGGGCCGGTTCGACCGCGTCGAGCTGCTGGTGAGCGGGGATCGCGTGACTCGGGACTCGATCCTGCGCGCGCTGCGGACCATCCGCGGGGAGCTGCTCGAGGAAGACACCTTCGTGCTGTACTTCTCGGGGCACGGCACCCTCGCGGAGACCGAGAAGGGCAAGGGCCGGCTGTATCTGCTGCCGTCGGACGCCACCCCCGCCGACCTCGAAGAGAGCGCCCTCGATCTGGAGGTGATCCGGGAGTACCTGGGCAGCCTGCCGGCGGAGCGCAAGGCGCTCATCGTGGACGCGTGCTTTCACGGCGAGGGCAAGTCCGTCGTCGATCCCGAGCTCGCCCCGGGCCTCGTGGAGCTGCTCGAGAGCACGCCCCAGACCCAGGTGCGCGGGCTCTCGTCCGGCGAGGCCCACATGTTCGCCTCGACCCTCGGCCGTCCCGCCTTCGAGGATCCGGACCTGGGCCATGGCGTCTACACCCACTACCTGATCCAGGCCATGACCTGGCGGCGCACCGAGGCCGACCTCAACGACGACGGGCTGTTGACCGCCTGGGAGGCCCACGACTTCGCCCGCGGGCGCACCCAGCAGCACACCGACGGGCGTCAGGTGGCCGAGGCGTCCTTCCGGCTCGTCGGCGAGAACGACCTGCTCCTCGCTGGCGACCCCAACGCCGCGTCCGACAGCGAGCACGCGCTGCTCTACAACTACGAAGACAAGAGCGGCCTCTTCGCCGCCAGCACCCTGCTCGTGGACGGCACCGCCAAGGGGATCTTCCCCGGCACCTTCACCGTGCCCGGTGGACGCCACCACCTCGAGGTCCGCGGCCCCGATGGGGGCCTCAAGGTGGACGGCTACATCGACCTGAAGGCCGGCCAGGCGGTGTCCGCCAAGGACCTGGGGGTGCTCGTGCGCGAAGACCGCGCGCTCCAGGCGATCCGCGTCGGCTTCGGCGGCGGTCCGTCCCAGTGGGGCCCGCTGTGGGGGGACGGCTTCGTCGCCATCGAGGGGTGGGCCGCGCTGCGTGTGCCTCGGGGCCCGGCCAAGGGCCTGTTCGTCGGCGGGACCTTCGGTGGAGGCGTGTCTCCGACCCGTCGCGATCTGGAGCGGCTGACCGAGAAGGGCCGCGGTGTCTTCTGGTTCGCCGGTGAGGGCGGCTGGGGCACGGACGTACAGCGCTTGCGGCTGCGCGCCGCGTGGCAGGTCCGCCTCAACCTGCTGCCCCTGGCGGTCCTGCCTGGCCCCGCACACCCCCTGCTCCCGGAGGAAACGGGGTGGCTGTTCGGCTCGACGGGCCCGGTGCTGCACGTGGGCCTGATCCTGGACCGTCGCATGTCGCTCGTCGCAGCGGGTACCGTGCACTTGACCTACCTGGATCCCTCGCGACTCGGAGCCCCCAAGGCCCAGGCGTTCGGGCAGGTGACGATGGGTCTCGAACTGGGGTTCTGACCGTGCGGATCGCCGCTTGCATCGTTGCCTTCGGCGCCCTCCTCGTGGCTTCGGGGACGGCTGCGGCGCAGACCGGCGGACCCGACGCCTCCGGCACCTCGTTCTTCCCGACGGGCTACGACTTCGTGCCCCTGGCGGGGACCGGCACGGCCCTGGCCGTCGGAAACTCGGGCGAAGTGACCGTAGCGCTCCCCTGGGCGTTCCCCTGGTACGGCGGCTCGTTCTCGGCCATCCGGATCGGCGCCAACGGAGGGATCCGGTTCGGCAGCACCGGGGATGTCACCTCCGGCAACGGGTGCCTGCCCGCGACCGCGAGCAACGCGCCGGACCTCGCTCCGCTGTGGGATGACCTCAACCCCGGCGACGGCGGGGCGGTGCTGTCCTGGTTCGACGCCGCCCAGAACCGTCAGATCGTGTCCTGGGAGGACGTGCCGCACGGCCAGTCCACCGGCACGGTCTCGTTGCAGGTGCACCTGCTGGCGAACGGAGAGGTGGAGTTCCACTACGCCGACCTCGACTTCGACCTGCCCGCCTACAACTTCGGCGCCAGCGCCACCGTCGGGATCCAGGACGCCGCGGGGGGCACCAGCGCCTCGGGGAACTCCCTGCAGGTCTCCTGCAACAACGCCACCGTGCTCACCAGCGGCGCCGCGGTCGTGTTCTCGTCGTGCGTGGATGGGGACGGGGACGGCGAGCGGGATCAAGCCTGCGGGGGGCAGGACTGCGACGACGGCGACAGCGCCGTGGGCCCCGGCGTGGCCGAGGCGTGCAACGGCGTCGACGACGACTGCGACCCGAGCACCATCGAGACCCAGGACGGCGACGGCGACGGCGCGAGCGTGTGCGCCGGCGACTGCGACGACACGGACGGCGGCAACACGCCGAGCGGCACCGAGTCCTGCGATGGCCTGGACAACGACTGCTCGGGATCGGCCGACTTCCCCGGCGAGCTCACCGACGTCGACGGGGACGGCACGCCCTCGTGCAGCGACTGCGACGACACCGACGCGAGCGTGCTCCCCGGAGCCCCCGAGACCTGCGACGGCGCGGACGACGACTGCGACGGGGTCGTTCCGGCGGACGAGATCGACGACGACGACGCGGACGGGTGGGTCAACTGCGCAGACTGCGGACCCACCGAGGCAGCGATCAACCCCGGGGCTGCGGACGCGTGCGACGGGGTGGACTCCAACTGCGACGGGCAGGCGGAGCCGGACGACGACGGCGACGGGGCCCTGGCCTGCGCCGGCGACTGTGACGACGCCGACGGCACCACCTGGCCCGGTGCGCCCGAGCTGTGCGATGGGCTGGACAACGACTGCGACGGCGCGCCCGGCTCCCTGGAGGCCGACGACGACGGCGACGGCTTCATGGTCTGCGACGGCGACTGCGACGACGCCGACGGGGACACCTTTCCCGGCGCGGTCGAGCAGTGCGACGCCCTCGACAACGACTGCGACGGAGTGGTGCCGGCCACCGAGGACGACGTGGACGCCGACGGCTGGCTCGCGTGCGTCGACTGCGACGATGGGGTGCCTTCGTCCTGGCCCGGATCGCCCGAGACCTGCAACGGCATCGACGACGACTGCGACGGCGTTCCCGGCACGCTCTTCTCCCCCCCGGCCCCCACGGGCAACGCCGGGGGCGCGTGGCGCCTGCGGGGCCACAAGGTCCACATGAACGACACGGTCACGCTCGGGGGCATGCAGGCGCGGCTGGGGGGCGGCTCCGGCACCGCCGTGAGCTTCCTTGTGTACGAGAGCGCCACCGAGACGGGCCAGTTCACCCAGATCAGCAACGAGTCCATCACGACGTCGCAGCCCGGCACGGCGTGGCGCACGAGCCCGCCCCTGTCCGTGGAGCTGACCGCTGGGTCCTGGTACCTGCTGGTGGCCTACTGGTACGGGTACGTGGACTACGGGTGGGCCGACGGCGTCAGCCTGCCGCTGCCCATTCCGTACGGCGAGATCGTCGCCGGGGTCGGCCAGAACACGATCTGGTCGCCGCCCACGATCCCCTCCATGAGCACCAACGCCACGATCTACGAGGTCCGGCTCATGTTCCTGGACGAGATCGACGGGGACGGCGACGGCTCCCCCTTCTGCGCGGACTGCGACGACGCCGACCCGAACCTGTCCCCCGACTCCCCGGAGCTGTGCAACGGCGCCGACGACAACTGCGACGGGGTGGTGCCGGACGACGAGATCGACGTGGACGGAGACGGCTTCAGCGGCTGCGAGGGGGACTGCGACGACGGCAACCCCGGGACGCTTCCGGGCGGCACCGAGGTCTGCGACGGCGCCGACAACGACTGCAACGGCGCCGCCGACGCCCCCGGCGGGGAGGACGACGCGGACGCCGACGGCTGGCTGTCGTGCGCGGACTGCGACGACGACGAAGCCGAGGCCTGGCCGGGGCACCCCGAGATCTGTGACGGCATCGACAACGACTGCAACGGCCTGGCGGACTCGGGCGACGAGAGCGATCTGGACGGCGACACCTCGCCCGCCTGCGCAGACTGCGACGACACCGATCCCGGCAACTTCCCGGGCAACGCCGAGCTGTGCGACGGCCGCGACAACGACTGCGACGGCGCGGCGAACGCGGATCCGGCGGGGGAGGTGGACGACGACGGCGACGGGTTCCGCACCTGCGTGGACTGCGACGACGCCGACCCCGCCATCAACCCCGGAGCGGACGAGGTGTGCGACGGCATCGACAACGACTGCATGCCCTCCACCGACGAGGAGGAGGATCGCGACGGCGACGGGGTCGCGGCCTGCGCCGGCGACTGCGACGAGCAGAACAACACCGTGTATCCCGGCGCCATCGAGCGCTGCAACGACATCGACGACGACTGCGACGGTCGGGTCGACGACGGCGTGTGTGCCGGCGATGACGACGACTCCGGGGACATGGTCGATCTCACCCCGGCCGGATGCCAGAGCGAGTGTGATGGCGCCGGGATCCGGTTCGGCGGTCTGGCCGATCCGGCGACCGCCCTCCTCGCAGGCCTCTTCTTTGCGGGGCTGCGTCGTCGGACTCGTGGGGTGGAGTGAGCTCAGGACCGATCCGGACGCGCGACGGCGGGGATCTCCCGCCCGCTGATCCCCCCGCCCTGCCCCGCGTGGCGCAGTGGGCGCTGGCCGTGCCGTTCTTCGTGATGCCGATGCTGCTCACCATCGACGCCCCGGACATTCACGGCGGCTTCGGGATCCACGTGTGGGAGGCGCTGGGGCTGGGGCTCCTGGGGGCCGTGGCGGCGCTCGTGTCGCTGTGGATCCCCCGGATCCTGGCGCGGGTGGGACCCCGAGTCGCGTCGGTGCGCAGCCTGGGCTGGCTCGGGCGGGGCGCGCTGCTCCTGCTCGCGGGACACCAGACCGGCTCCCTCGCGATCCCCATGGCCGACGGCCTCGCCGCCGCTGTGGGGCAGCTGCCGCAGGGCTTTGGATCCGCCGCCGACTCCTGGGGACCGGGCCCGCCGATCCGCCTCGCCCTGCTGGTCCTGGCGCTGCTGGCGCCCCGCTTCCTGCTGCCTCGTCCCGCGCCGGACGGGCGACGCGAGGTGCTACCCGCGCTGGGGCTGATCGCCTCGGCGTCCCTGCTGACCGCGGCGGTGCGGCTGGTCGCGTTCCGGGGGATCTTCAACCCGCCGTGGTGGATCGAGGTCTACGCGGTGACCGCGCTGGTGGTCCTGGCGGTGGTGTGGATCCTGATCAGGAATCGCAGGGCGGGGCGCTGGCTCACGTTCGCCGCGGTCCCCACGGCCTGCGGGCTGTGGGCCCTGCCGCTGGCCCCGTCGGATCCGGGATCCGCGCTGCTCGTGGCGATGCCCGCGGCGGGCCTGGCGATCGCGGCCATCACCCGCCGGGAGCAGCTCGCGGCCGTCCTCGCAGACGCCCTGGCGGAGCCCCGTCGTCTGCTGCGCCTGGCGGTCCTGGCGGTGGTGCTGGTGGTCACGGCCCGGCTGATGCTGATGGGCGTGTCGATCATCTCGGACAGCCTGGCGAGCACGCTGCAGGTCTCGGCCGACGCCACCGCCAACATCGCGTCCCGCCGGATCCCCCAGGCCGCCGTGGCGGTGGTCCTGTGCTTCGCGCTGGCGGTCAGCTGGCGGATCCGCGCCGGCGACTCCCCCGTCGTCTGGTCAGCGTGGCCGCCTGGGTGCTCGCGGCGTTCGTCGTGGGTCGGGGTCTGGGGGTGCGATTCGGCGGCGAGGTCCTGCGCGCGGGGCTGCTCGCGCCGGTGGCGTTCACGCTGCTGGCGACGGCGTCCCTGTCCCGGGCCACCGCGGCGGGGGATCGGGCGATCCGCCTGCTGGATCTGGGCCCCCTGACCCTGGGCGCCCTGGTCGGTCCCACCGTCCTCACCCTCGCCGCCACCTCGCTGCTGGCCTTCGACGTTCCCGCGCCCCTGCTCGTGGTGGCCGGCGCCGGAGCGGGCGCGCTGGCGGTCCGGGCGCTGCACCGCCTCATCCCGGACACGCCCGTGGAGCCGCTGGCCGCAGCGGGGGTCCTGGTCCTGCAGCTCCTGGCGGTGCTGCTGCCGATCATGGTCGGCATCGCCCTGGGGGTGGCCCCGTGGCCCACGCGGGCGGTGGTGCTGGTGGGCGCCGCAGTGGCCCTGCTGAGCCCGCTGCGGCGACGGGTGGTGCTGTTCGGGGTGTTCTACGGCGCCCTGCTGATCGTCATCGGCTTCAAGACCGGGCCCGGACCCGACACCTGCGCGGGGATCGTGGCGGACGGCGGCGCCCGCCTGCTGCTGGCCCGCTACGGCGACGACGAAGACCTGCGCTCGGCGGAGCCCTACGACGTGCTGCCGCTGCCCGGATCCGACGAGGTGCTGGCCTCGTTCAAGCGCACCGACCGGCTGGGGGGGTTCTTCGAGCTGGTGGATCTGCGGACGCCGGACCGGCACCTGCGCCTGCCCACCCCCCGGGCGGGGCTCGGCGGGGGCACGGCGCTGTGGCCCGAGCGGTTGGAGCGGGATCCGGCCACGGGACGGATCTGGGCCCAGATGATCGGGGCGGCGGCGCACGCGATGTGGGAGCTCGACATCGCTCGATCCGGCCAGGACTCCTCCATCGCGGTGCGGCGCCGGCTGCCCATCCCGTGGGAGCCCGGAAACCCCGGGATCGACGCCGCCCGCAACCGCCTCGTGCTGACCTACGTGCCGAACCGGCACGGAGACAACCCCCTCGTCGAAGCCTTCGACCTGCCCAGCCTCGCCCCCGTGCAGCGCACCGGCCGGACCGGCAGCGGCCCGGAGATGGCGGACTACATCGCGCTCGATCCCGACAGCGGTCTGTACTACGTGCCCGTGTTCGTGGACTCGGGCCGCTTCAACCTCGTGGAGATCGACGGACAGACCGGCGCCGTGCTGCGTCGCAAGGAGACCTTCCACCCCACGGTGGGCATCGCCGCGGACCACCGCGCGATGCGGATCTACGCCACGAACGTCACCGCGGGCACGCTGGACGTGTACGACATGGCCACGCTGGAGCGGGTGCAGCGGGTGCCGGCGGGGGTCTTCCCTCGGGACCTCGTGTTCGACCGGGATCGGGGCCTGCTCTACGTCGGAGGCTACGCCGACGGCGCCGTGTGGACCTTCGACGTGTCCCGTCAGCGCGTCGAGCCCCTGGGCCACGTCCAGGTGGGCTCCCTGCTCCGGGGCGTGGGGCTGGATGAGTCCACCGGCCGGGTGTTCGCGGCGTCGGCGTGCGGCGTGTTCGAGGTGCCCACGGCGGCGACGAGGGGGGAGGCGCCATGAGCGATCGCCCGCGTCTGCTCATCCTGGAGGCCGCCGTCATCGCGCTGATCGTGCTCGCCGCGGCCCAGACGCTGACCCCCACCACGGTGACGACCTGGACGGCCGTCCCCCCGGCCGCACCGGCCCCGACGGCCGACGTGCTCGTCGACCTCGAAGTGACCGTGGCGCTGGCGGGCTGGTCCGGCGGCCAGCTCCTGATCGTGGGGTTCGACGCCGCCGCGGATCGGCAGAGCCCCTCTGGGCTCGACGTGCCCGGGCGCCTCGCGTGGCTCGGTGGAGAGGTGCGGGAGGCCGACCTGCCGATGCGCACACGAGTCCTGCTCCCCGCGGACATGGCCCTGGAGATCCACGCCGGCATCGATCTCAACCGGAACGGCCGCCTGGACGCCGGGGACCTCATCACCGCGGCCCCGCTGTGGTGGCCCGCGCCCCACGGGAACGTCGACCTGTCGATGGTGATCGACGATCGGCTTTAGACTCCCCTCCATGCGGATCGCCCTCGCGCTGGCGTTGCTCCTCTTCCCGGTCGCCGCGTTCGCCGGGGCGGACGGCGACGGCTTCACCGTGGAGGAAGGCGACTGCGACGACGACGCGCCCGAGGTGTACCCGGGCGCCGACGAGCTGTGCAACGGCCGCGACGACGACTGCGACGGCCTGCTCCCCGCGGACGAGGTGGACGCAGACGCCGACGGCATCAGCGCCTGCGCCGGGGACTGCGACGACCTGCGGGACTCCGTGCTGCCCACCGCCGATGAGCTGTGCGATGGCCGCGACACGGACTGCTTCGGCGGCCCCGGGCCCGACGAGGTGGACGCCGACGGCGACGGCTGGCTGGAGTG
>CALAGR010000103.1 GCA_937891735.1 uncultured Pseudomonadota bacterium
GTCGTCGTCGTCGCCGGTGGTGTCGTCGTCGTCGCCGGTGGTGTCGTCGTCGTCGTCGCCCTGGCAGTCGGAGTCGTCGGCGTCCACGTCGCCGTCGCAGTCGTTGTCCACGCCGTCGTCGCAGCTGTCGGCCTCCAGGGCGTCGGGGCTCACCAGCGGGTTGAAGTCGTCGCAGTCGTCCACGCAGGCCATGAAGCCGTCGCCGTCGGCGTCGATCTCGCCGTCCGGCAGCGTCAGGTCGCAGTCGTTGTCCAGCCCGTCGCAGATCTCCGTGGCGCCGTCGTAGGAGTTGGGGTTGGTGTCGTCGCAGTCGCCCTCGCACACGCTGAACCCGTCGCCGTCCTGGTCCGCGCTCTCGGTCGCGGGGTCGGTGCCGTCGCAGTCGTTGTCGATGCCGTCGCACAGCTCCGGGGCACCGGGGTAGCTGTCCGGATCGGTGTCGTCGCAGTCGTCGCAGTCGAAGGACAGGTCGCCGTCGTCGTCGATCTCGTCGCTCGCCCCGCCGAAGTCCGCCAGCTCGTTGCAGTCGTTGTCCAGGCCGTCGCACAGCTCGGGGGCCGTGGGGTAGACGGTGTCGTCGTCGTCGTCGCAGTCGTCGCAGGACAGGGCCGTGTCCAGATCCAGGTCCACCTCGTCGCCCTCGGCGTTGGCGACGCCGTCGCAGTCGTTGTCCAGCCCGTCGCACAGCTCGGGGTTGCCGGGGAACACGGCGCTGTCGCCGTCATCGCAGTCCGCGCAGGACAGGGACTGGTCGCCGTCGGCGTCCACCTCGCCGGCCGCGTCGAAGTCGGCGCTGCCGTTGCAGTCGTTGTCCTGGCCGTCGCAGAGCTCGGTGCCTCCGGGCTCGTTGGCGGCGTCGCCGTCGTCGCAGTCCACGCAGCTCAGGGAGCCGTCGGAGTCCGCGTCCACCTCGCCGGCCGCGTCCGCGTCGGCCGTGCCGTTGCAGTCCGTGTCCAGCCCGTCGCAGACCTCCGGGGTGCCCGGCAGGACCGCGGCGTTGGTGTCGTCGCAGTCCACGCAGCTCAGGGAGCCGTCGGAGTCTGCGTCCACCTCTCCAGCCGCGTCGAAGTCCGCGTCGCCGCTGCAGTCGTTGTCCTGCCCGTCGCAGATCTCGGCGTTGCCCACGAAGTTCGCGGCGTCGTTGTCGTCGCAGTCGCCGTCACAGACGTTCTGGCCGTCGCTGTCCGCGTCGGCCTGGCCCTGCTCGACCACGCCGTCGCAGTCGTTGTCCTGGCCGTCGCAGATCTCGACACCGCCGGGGAAGTTGGCGGCGTCGTTGTCGTCGCAGTCCAGGCAGGACCAGGAGCTGTCCCCGTCCGCGTCGAGCTCGACGTTGCCGCCGAAGTTCGCGGTGCCGTCGCAGTCGTTGTCCTGGCCGTCGCAGATCTCGGTGTTGCCGGGGAAGGCCGCCGCGGCGCTGTCGTCGCAGTCCACGCAGGACAGCGAGGAGTCGCCGTCGATGTCCACTTCGCCCGCGGCGTCGGCGTCGGCGCTGCCGTTGCAGTCGTTGTCCTGCCCGTCGCACACCTCGCTGTTGGCGAAGTAGTTGGCGGCGTCGGAGTCGTCGCAGTCCGCGCAGCTCAGCTCGTTGTCGCCGTCCGCGTCCACCTCGCCGTCCGTGTCCAGGTCGGCGCTGCCGTTGCAGTCGTTGTCCTGCCCGTCGCACAGCTCGCCGTTGCCGTTGTAGTTGGCGGCGTCGTTGTCGTCGCAGTCCGAGCAGGCCAGGTCGCCGTCGTTGTCGCCGTCGCCTTCGCCCGCGGCGCTGTTGTCGCAGTCGTTGTCGATGCCGTCGCACAGCTCCGGGGCGCCCAGGTAGATGGACGTGCTGGTGTCGTCGCAGTCGCCGTCACCGCACTCGTCGTAGCCGTCGCCGTCGTCGTCCGTCTCGTCGGCGGGCACGACGCCGTCGCAGTCGTTGTCCAGCGCGTCGCACAGCTCCGGGGCGCCGTCGTAGATCGAGGTGTCCGTGTCGTCGCAGTCGCCGTCGTTGCACTCGTCGTCGCCGTCGCCGTCGTCGTCGGTCTCGTCGGCGGGCACGGCGCCGTTGCAGTCGTTGTCGATGCCGTCGCACAGCTCGACGGCGCCGCTGAACACGGTGGCGTTGGTGTCGTCGCAGTCGCCGTCGGCGCACTCGTTGTCGCCGTCGCCGTCGTCGTCGGTCTCGTCGGCGGGCACGGTGCCGGAGCAGTCGTTGTCCAGGCCGTCGCAGGCCTCGACCGCGCCGGGGTAGACGGTGGCGTTGGCGTCGTTGCAGTCGCCGTCGCACAGCCGGACCGAGTCGCCGTCGTTGTCCGACTCGTTGGCCGGCAGGGAGCCGTTGCAGTTGTTGTCCAGGCCGTCACAGATCTCCGGCAGGCCCGGGGCCACCGTGGCGTCGTTGTCGTCGCAGTCGCCCGCGCAGGCCAGCACGTTGTCGGAGTCGCCGTCCGTCTCGGTGGCGCCGGGGGCCCCGGAGCAGTCGTTGTCCAGACCGTCGCACACCTCCGAGGCGGTGGAGAACACGGCGTTGTTGGCGTCATCGCAGTCGCCCTCGCAGACCGCTTCGCCGTCGCCGTCGCCGTCGATCTCGTTGGCCGGGACCGTGCCGCTGCAGTCGTTGTCGAGGCCGTCGCACAGCTCGGTCCCACCGGTCAGGATCGTGGCGTTGGCGTCGTTGCAGTCGCCGTCGCAGATGCGCTGTCCGTCGCCGTCGTTGTCCGCCTCGTTGGCGGGCACGGTGCTGTTGCAGTCGTTGTCGAGGCCGTCGCACAGCTCGGTCGCGCCGGGGTAGGACGTCGCGGCGCTGTCGTTGCAGTCCCCGGCGCAGGCGCTGAAGGAGTCCCCGTCCCCGTCGAGCTCGTTGGCGGGCACCGTGCCATCGCAGTTGTTGTCGATGGCGTCGCAGACCTCGGCCGCGCCGGGGTAGGTCGTGGCGTCGTTCGCCGCGCAGTCCCCCGCGCCGGTCACCGCGCTGGGCGGGTTCGCGTTCGGATCCAGGGCCGCACAGGCGATGAAGCCGTCGCTGTCCGGGTCCTGCTCGTCAACGGGCAGCACGCCGTCGCAGTTGCTGTCCCGCCCGTCGCAGAACTCGCTCGCCGAGGTGTTGATGAAGATGTCGTTGTCGTTGCAGTCGGTGCAGGAGCTCTCGCCGTCGCCGTCGTTGTCCGTGCCCTCCTGGGTGCTCGCGTCGCAGTCGTCGTCCACGCCGCCGTTGCAGACCTCTACCGCGCCGGGGTTGATCGCGGGGTTGCCGTCCGCGCAGTCACCGCCGCCGTAGACGGCGTTTCCGCCGGTCGCCACGTACGAGCAGGTGAAGTAGTTGTCGGAGTCGCCATCCACCTCCGCCGTCCCGAGGTTGCCGTCGCAGTCGTTGTCCCAGCCGTCGCAGAGCTCGGCGGCGCCGGTGTAGATCGTGGCGTTGTTCGGACCGCAGTCGCCGGCGCAGATGCGCTGGCCGTCGTTGTCGTTGTCCGCCTCGTTGGCGGGCACGGTGCTGTTGCAGTCGTTGTCCAGGCCGTCGCAGATCTCGGTGGCGCCGGAGTACGTGGCGGCGTTGGTGTCGTCGCAGTCCCCCGCGCACAGCCCGAAGCCGTCGCCGTCGCCGTCCACCTCGTTGGACGGCAGCACGCCGTCGCAGTCGTTGTCGAGCCCGTCACAGGACTCGGCCGCGCCCGGGAAGGTGAACTGGTCGCCGTCGTCGCAGTCGGCGCAGGCCAGGAAGCCGTCGCCGTCGCCGTCGGTCTCGGGGGCGCCGATGATCACGATGTTCCACTCGCGGCTCGAGAGCGTGCCGGGGGCGGTCGCGCCGCCGCCGGTGGCGCCGGAGGTCACGGTGCCGAACGGGGTGGTGATGGGGAACGTCGGGTTGGAGGTGAACCAGTACTGGACGTTGGAGGTGCCCCAGCTCACGCCGATCGCGTAGCTGTTGCCCGCGTCGAGCAACCAGCCGGAGAAGCTGGGGGACTCGTACATGGCCCTGCCCGAGTCCGGGTAGGTGCCGACCACGGATGCCTCGAGGACGGACGTGCCGGCGGTGGTGTTCCAGATCTGCCAGGTGCCGGTGAAGCCTCCGGTGGACGGATCGAGCTCCATGGCGACGGTGTCGATGGCGGTGCTCGTGGCGACGTCGAAGAAGTTCCCCGCGCCGGTGAAGCCGACCGCGCTGTTGATACCGACCGCCGAGGTGTAGCCGAGGCCCAGGGCCGCGCCGTCGCAGTCATTGTCCGCGCCGTCGCAGACCTCTGCCGCGCCGGGCAGCGAGGTGGGGTCGTTGTCGTCGCAGTCGCCGGAGCAGGCGGCGAGGCCGTCGCCGTCGCCGTCGATCTCGTTGGCGGGCACCGTACCGTCGCAGTCGTTGTCCACTCCGTCGCAGATCTCGGTGCCGCCGGGGAACGCCGTCTGGTCGGAGTCGTCGCACTCCTGGCACGCGATGTAGCCGTCGCCGTCGCCGTCCTGCTCGGGCACGGGGAGGGCGCCGTCGCAGTTGTTGTCGATGGCGTCGCAGATCTCGGTGGCGCCGGGGAAGGTCAGGGCGCTCGTGTCATCGCACTCGGCGCAGGCCAGGAAGCCGTCCACGTCGGTGTCCGTCTCCGCCTCGAAGGGCACGACGATCATGTGGTAGGCCTGCCCGGTGTTCAACTGGGCACCGGTCGGAGTCGTCGCGCCGCTGTAGGCCAGACCCTCGACGTGACTGGCCCAGGTGGTGGCCACGGGCAGCACGGACAGGGACTCCCAGTAGTACCCCGCAGTGCCGCCGGTCCAGTGGATCCCAAAGACGTAGTCGTTGCCGGCGGTGAGGGCGAGCCCCCCGAGGGACGGGGACATGTAGTACGCCCGGCCGCCCGTGGCCGATCCCGAGGCGG
Source organism: uncultured Pseudomonadota bacterium (assembly GCA_937891735.1). Taxonomy (GTDB): domain Bacteria; phylum Myxococcota_A; class UBA796; order UBA9615; family UBA9615; genus JAGSHC01. The sequence continues at coordinate 4,842 of CALAGR010000103.1, forward strand.
AGGCGATCTGGGTCAGGCCGCCGCCCGTGTCCTCGTACACCAGGAACTCGAGGTTCGTGCCGGCCGCGGGGTTCAGCTCGACCCCGAAGCCGTTGAGGGTCAACGAGGTGGACATCGTGTAGCGCCCGCCCCGGAAGTAGTTTGCCGCGGAGCTCGTGCCCGTCCCCACAGGACTCACGTACTGGGACACGACGCCGCCAGCGCAGTCGGTGTCCACGCCGTCGCAGGCCTCAGCGGCCGAGGTGTTGACGGCGGGGTTGGTGTCGTCGCAGTCGCCCGCGCAGGCCAGCTCGTTGTCCCCGTCGGCGTCCACGTCCCCGGCCACGGTGGTGGACGCGTTGCAGTCGGTGTCCACGCCGTCGCAGATCTCGGTGGCGGCAGGGTTGATGCTGGCGTCGGTGTCGTCGCAGTCGTTCTGGCAGACCCGGTACTGGTCGCCGTCGCCGTCCGCCTCACCCGCGCTGCTGCCGTCGCAGTCGTTGTCCAGACCGTCGCACAGCTCGGTGGCGCCGGTGTAGCTGGTGTTGTCGGTGTCGTCGCAGTCGGTGCAGGCGAAGTCGCCGTCGCCGTCGCTGTCCACCTCCGTGGAGGTGTTGATGCGGATCCGATAGGAGCCCGACGTGTACTCGCCCGGGACGTAGCTGTCGCCCGGGAAGTTCGGGACGGTCCCGTTGCCGCTGATGCGGCCCGCGTAGGTGCCCCAGGGAGGCACGGAGCCGTTGGAGGAGGTGAAGGCGTAGCCACCGCTCTGGCCGCCCCACTGGTAGCCCACGAGCACCTCGGTGCCGGCGCCCAGCGCAAGGTCGGGGAAGTCCGCGGTCCACCACGCGGCGGCGCTGCCCGTGGTCGGAAGCCCGACCGCCCGCTGCAGGGAGAACGCCGTGGTCGATCCGCTCGCTCGGGTCCACACGCCGACATGCAGGGCCTGCCCGCCCTGGGGGTTGAAGAAGATCTCGACCGAGTTGACCAGGATCGGGGTCGTGACGTCGTACAGGTTGCCCTTGATGTTGGTGGCGTTGGTGCTGATCGAGGTCCCGGTGTGGGACTCGAAAGTCAGACCGCCGAAGTCCGCGTCGCCGTCGCAGTCGTTGTCCAGGCCGTCGCAGACCTCGGTCCCGCCGGAGGCGTTGCTCCCCACGCCGTCCTGGCAGTCCGCGAACGCCTGGCTGCCGTCGCCGTCCGCGTCCACCTCGGGGGCGATGGTCAGACGCTGGGCGTAGGCGCTGCTGGAGGAGCCCACGGCGCCGGGGGTCGGGGAGGCCGGCGGGGTGGCGGTCGACTCGTTGGTGTAGTTGCCGATGACGTCCCCGAAGCCCGGCAGGACCTGCGGAAAGGCGAAGGACGTCTCCCAGCCGTAGTTGAGGGCCCCGGACCAGCTGGCGATGACGCCGTAGTACCGGCCCGCCACCAGGGGCACGTCCATGGGCGTCGAGCTCGTCCAGGGGCTGTTGGCCGACGCTTCGCCGGTGGACTGGGCGATCTGCGCGTAGCCGCTGCTGATCGAGGTGGACTCGTAGACGGTGAAGGTGACCGTGCCGGTGCCGTTGCCGGCGCGCTGGCTGACCGACTGCAGCCGGCCCGCGGTGGTCGCCTGGTAGAAGAGGCCCTTGCTCCGGGTCCCCCCCGTGGTGCTGCTGGTGGGGTTCGGAGCCTGGTAGGTGGTGGAGCCGGTGGCGCCGCCGAAGGGCCCGGGGATCACCCGGACGTGGCCGTTCTGGGCGCCGCCGGTGTCCGAGTCCGGCGCTCCGAGGGCCAGGTCCACGACGCCGTCGCCGTCGAAGTCGCCGGTACCGATGGCGTAGCCCTCCAGCATCGAGGCGGCAGACCCGGTGGTGGCGAAGCCGAAGTAGGGCTCCGGTCCGGTGGCGCCGCCGAACGCGATCCGCGTGCGCCCGCTGTCCGTGCCGTTCGTGTTGGCGTAGGGCTCGCCGAGCACGCCATCGTCGAAGCCGTCGCCGTTGAGATCGGCCAGGACCATCGTGTTGCCGCCGACCCCCCCGGAGACGGAGTACGGGCCGCCCAGGCCGTCGCCGCTGGAGGTGCCGAGGGCCTCGGCGATGGGCAGCTGGGACAGGCCGAGGCCGGCCCCCATGAACAGCCGCGCGCGCCCCTGCCCTGAGGTGCCGCCGTTCCAGTTCTCCTCGCCGATGAGCAGATCGTCGTAGCCGTCGCCGTTGCTGTCGCCGGCGCCCAGCTTCGAGCCCAGGTAGCCGTTCGTCTGGGTGCCGGTGAGCGTCCAGGTGGTGACGGACGAGATGCCGTTGGCGGACCCGGGATACACGCCGACCCAGCCCGCGTCGATCACGCCGACGCCGTCTTCGTGATGGGCCCCGACCGCGAGGTCGTCGCTGCCGTCGCCGTTGAAGTCACCGACGGCCAGGCCGTCCCCGAAGTCCGCTTCGTTGCTCGCGCCATACAGGCTCAGGGAGGCGACGGAGGGAGGCAGCCCGTTGGGGCCGCCGTTGTAGACGTTCACCCGTCCCGGATCGCTCGTGTTGTTGGGCGCGTGGCCCTCCTTGCACGCCTCGATCAGGTCGTCGTAGGTGTCGCCGTTGATGTCGCCCACGGCGAGGGTGCCGCCGCAGTACCCCGAGACGTCCAGGCCGACGTACCAGACGGCAGGCGCGGCGCCCAGACCGTTCGCGCTGCCCATGAACACCTGGGTCGCGCCGGGGTAGGTCAGGTTCCCGGAGTTGTCGTAGATCACCCCGATGGCGAGGTCGTCGTACGCATCTCCGTTGAAGTTGCCCGTGACGAGGGCGGTGCCCAGGCGCGCGTAGGCGTTCGGGCCGACCCGGGTCCAGGAGGATGTCGCGGCCACTCCGCCCTGGCCGCCCAGGAACACCTGGGCGCGGCCCACGCTGAGGCCGCCGGATGCGTCGTCATGCTCCGGCTCGCCGGCGGCGAGGTCGTCGTACCCGTCGCCGTTGAAGTCACCCACCGCGACGGCCGTGCCCAGCTCGGAGGCGCCGCTGCCCAGGAGCACGGTCTCGGCGAAGGTGAAGACCGGGTCGATGATGATCGGGTACGCCGCGCCGGCGTCCTCGATCACATAGGTCAGGCGGCCGTCGCCTGCTTCGAACCGGGCTCCGAGGGCCGCACCCGTGGCGTCGAAGGCGTGCAGATCCCGCACGAGCATCGCGACGCGACCCCGGTCGCGGAAGATGGCGAGGGCGCCGTCGCCGGTGACCGAGCCCTGCAGCCCCTCGACCGACAGATCGACCAGCAATGGGCCCGCGCCGTCGGGACGCGCCGCGACCTCGAAGCCCTGCTCGAGCCCCGCGGGGCCGTTGTCCCACCACTCCGTCAGTCCCGGCCGGTCGATCTCGAGGCGGTTCGGGCACTCTGTCTGGTCGCACGACGCGAGCCGGGGAGCGCGGGCCGGCAGGGGGGACGGCGTGGCACCGCGCCCCAGCGAGACGGCGGCCACGGAGGTGATGTACCCCCGGTCTGCGTGGTGGATGCGCGCGCCCTGGGTGTCGAACTCAGCCCGCATGCGGGTCAGGCCGTTCTCGGCCACGAGGGCGCTGTCCGCCTGACGGAACCCCAGGGCCTGGACCGACGACGCGAACCGGGCGGTGTCGGCGGCTTCGGAGGCCGCTTCGTCCTGCGCGGGATCCTCGGTGGCGTTCCGCCTCGGGTCAACTCCCGGATCGCCGTCGCCCGCGCAGCCGGGCAGGACGAAGGTCAGAACGAAGCACGCACAAAGGAAGCGCCAGATCGCGGTCATCAGAGTCCCCTCGGGGCTCGAGCACGCCCCCTGCGAGCCAAGCCAGCGGCCAGGGTACACCAGGACGCAGGCGGGGACCGGACATCGGAGGGTACCGTCCCGGCGTGAACCGCCACTCCCGTTCCTTCCTCTGGCCGTTGCTCGTCGTGCCCCTCGCGGGGCTCGGGCTCGTCGGGGCTTGCGCGCCTGATGTGCCCGCGTCCACGCCGTCCCCGGCGCTGCCCGCTTCCGCGGTCGTGGCGGCTCCCCCGGCGCTCCCCGAGCTGCCCGCGCCCCTCGGCGGCGATTGCCGGATCGAGGTCCGGGGCCCCGACGGGTGGTTGGACCGGGGCGGCGCCAGCTGTGGTTCGGGAGGCCGGATCGGCGTGCTCGTGGTTGGCGACATGGGCTGGCCGGGCCCGATCCTCGACGCGACCGTGGCGGGCATGCGGGCGCGCTGCGACGCCGGGCCTTGTGACCTCGGTCTGCTCGCAGGGGATCTGATCTACGGGGATGGGGCCGACGCTGCTCTGCGGTGGCGCGGCGTGTGGGACGAGGCGCTGGCCGGCTTGCGGCTGCCGTTCGCGGCGGTCCTGGGCAACCACGAGTGGCGTCAGGAGCCAAACCCCCACCTGAAGCGGGCCGCCGTGTTCGCCTCGGATGGGCGCGGAGGGCTGATCGCCCCGGGTCCGAGCTTCGCGGCGCGGCTGAGGACGTCGGACGGCCGGACGCTCCTGGCCATCGCGGCGGTGGACACCGACTCGGTCGCCAACCCCGGGCCGGGCATGCCGGGGCTCGGTGCAGAGGCCCTCGCGGCGGCGTGCGGGGAGGGGGCGCCGGTGCTGTGGCTGGGCCACCACCCCCCATCGTCCGAGGGGCTGCACCACACCCACGAAGCCCACGTCGAGGCGGCGTTGC
>CALAGR010000104.1 GCA_937891735.1 uncultured Pseudomonadota bacterium
CACCGCGTCGAAGGGCGGCGCCGGTCGGTCCGCGCTGCCCGGGGAGGGCGCCAGGGCCCGGAAGGCCGCCTCAAGCTCCGGGCCCGGGTCGTCCTCGACCCCGCTCTTGGGGCGCTCGCTCACCTCACCCCCGCCGTCTGCAGCTCGGCGCGAAGGACCTTGTAGCCGCGGTGCGCCCGGACCTTCACCGCCGACAGCGAGGCCCCCACGATCTGCGCGACCTCGGGGAACGAGAACCCCTCGAACCAGTGCAGCTCGATGACCTCCCGTTGCCCGCTGGGCAGGGTGGACAGGGCCTTGCGCACCGCGATGGCGTTCTCCTTCACCACGAGATCGGCCTGGTGCACGGTGGGCAGCATGCGCTCGTCCAGCTCCGCGGGGGACTCCCGCCGTCGCGCCCTGCGGCGCCAGTACTCCCGGCGCAGGTTCAAGGCGATGGTGTAGAGCCACGGCCGCAGCAGGGCTCCTTCCCTGAAGTCATGGCGGGCGCGGTGAAGTTGCAGAAATGTCTGCTGCACCAGGTCGTTCACGTCCTCGGGCACGCGGATCTGCTTGCGCATGAGGCGGCACAGCGCGGGCGCATAGCGCGACCAGAGCTCGGCGTACGCCTGCCGGTCCCCCGCCACGTAGGCGGAGAACAGCTCCTCGTCCGTGCGGGCCTCGGGGCCGACTCCGGGGTCCAGGGAGAGCCTCAGGAACCGGAGCAGCAGGGCCAGGGGGGCGAGCATCAGCATCGGCGGCGAGGGTAGCCGATCCCTCATGCCCCGCCTCGCGGTCCTCGGCGCTGTCTCAGATCTGCACGGGCCACTTGTTGGCAGGCCGGCTGGCGTGGAAGTCCTTCCACAGATCCAGGTAGATCCTCGTCAGCTTCTCGGGCGACATGTGCTTGGGCTGGAAGGTGACGTTGGCGTCGTTGAACTCCTTCCAGGGGCGTCCGAGCATGCGCCCTTCCTTGTGGAGCCGCTTCCAGCCCCGCGTGCCCGGGTACGGGGTGGAGATGGCGAACTCCGCCACCTGCACGTTGCCCCGACGGCAGATGTCCATGACCTTGTCGTACAGCGTCTCGTCCTCCGAGTCGCCGCCGATGGAGAAGGAGGCGTACACCTCCATGCCGTTGTCTTCGATCTTGTGGATCGTGTCGATGGCGGTCTGCATGGACGCGGGCGTGGCGTTGATCGCCGTCGCTTCGCGCGAGGTGTGCCCGAAGCCGAACATGAGGTAGACCATGTGCACGTTCAGGGACGTCATGGACTCCCAGAACGACGGCGGCGCGCGGTGGATGAACTCGGGCCCGGACCCGATGTACGCGACCTCGGTGTGCACGTCCGCGCAGGCATTGGCCACTTCGATCAGGTGCTGCTGGACCGCAGCGGCGGGCAGGATCGTCGTGTCCTCGGTGAGGGTGGCGCCCCGTCGGCCGCCCAGGCTCTGGAACTTGTCGAAGCAGGCCCGCACGAACTCCGGCGGGAACAGCCGCAGCTTCGGCCCCATGTAGTGGGGGATGACGCAGTGGTGGCAGCCCAGGGGGCAGCCGCGGGACAGCTGCAGGGGCAGGTCCACGGCGGGGTTGATGGCGAGGCCCGAGTCGCGCACCGCGTCGACCCAGTCCATGTACAGCTCGTACACCGGCACCTTCGCGTTCGCCAGATCCCAGGGCTTGACGCTCTGGTAGGTGCGCTTGAGGCCGCCGTTGGTGAAGTCGTTGAGCATCTGGGGCCAGACCTCTTCGCCCTCGCCGATGCAGATCGCGTCCACGTGCTCGAGGATCACCTCCGGCATGAGGGAGGTGAAGATGCCTCCGGCCACCACCGGGACCCCTGCCGCGCGGTAGCCGTCAGCGATCTCCATGGCGCGGTCGGCCGCGGGGGTGAAGATCGGCATCGCCACCAGATCGGGCTTGGAGTCCGGCTCCACACGCACCACCCGATCATCCTGGAAGTCGTAGGTCCAGCCTTCGGGTGTGTAGGCGGCGATCGACGCGACCGCCATGGAGGGGGTGCCGATGTACTCGTGGGCCTCGACGGACCGCAGCTCCGGATGGTTGTCCCGGGGGCGATCCCAGCTCGGGTAGACGAACTTGACGTGCATACGCGGCTTCGCTCACAGCTCCTGCGCCGCGGGGGTTCGCGGCGAGGGTGGCGACGGTGCCCACGTTGTCGAAGGTCGGCTTTGACCTGGATCACACCAGGGACAGAAAGCCGGCGATGAGGCCCGGAATCAGGCCTGGTACATGGTCACCACGCAGGCGCCGCCCAGGCCCAGGTTGTGCTGCAGGGCGATCCGGGCGCCGTCCACCTGGCGATCCTGCGCCTGGCCCCGCAGGTGCCAGACCAGCTCGGTGCACTGGGCCAGTCCCGTCGCGCCCAGGGGGTGTCCCTTGGAGAGCAGGCCTCCGGACGGGTTCGTGACGTACTTGCCGCCGTAGGTGTTGTCGCCGGCCTCGATGAACCTCTCGGCCTGGCCCTCGCCGCACAGCCCGATCGCCTCGTAGGTCAGGACCTCGTTGGCGCTGAAGCAGTCGTGCAGCTCGATGACGTCGAGGTCCTCGGGGCCGATGCCGCTCTGCTCGTAGACCGCCTTGGAGGCCGCGACCGACATGCCGTAGCCGCACATGTCGATCATCGAGTCCTTGAAGCTGTCGGGCTGGTCGGTGGACATGGCCTGCGCGGCGATCCACACGGGCTTGTTGGTGCCGTGCTTCGCCGCGTACTCGGCCGTACACAGGATCGCGGCGGCGGCGCCGCAGGTGGGCGGGCAGCACTGGAAGCGGGTCAGCGGATCGAACACCATGGGGGCCGCCATCACCTCGTCCAGGGTCAGCGTGTTCCCGAACAGGGCGTAGGGGTTCTTCGAGGCGTGCTGGCGGGCCTTGACCGACACCCGGGCGAACGTCTCGGGCTTCGTCCCGTAGCGCCACCGGTACTCGCGGCCCGCGCCGCCGAACATCTGGGCCGCGAACGGGGCGTTGGTGATGCCCTGCATCCGGCTCATCACGTCCACGTGCTGGTCCAGGGGGTTGGTGCGGTCGGTGTACTTGCTGCCGAGCGCGCCGGCCTCCATCTGCTCGAACCCGACGACGAGCACGCACTCCGCGGCGCCGGCCAGGATCGCCTGACGCCCGAGCATCAGCGCCGTGGAGCCGGTCGAGCAGTTGTTGTTGACGTTGAACACCGGGATCCCGGTGGCGCCGACCTCGTAGACCGCCCGCTGCCCGCAGGTGCTGTCGCCGTATACGTAGCCGGCGTAGGCCTGCTGCACGGCGTCGAACCCGATGCCCGCGTCGGCCAGGGCCGCGCGGATCGCTCCGCCCGCCATCACGTGATACTCGTCGCTCTTGCCGGGCTTCGCGAACTTGACCATTCCAACGCCCAGGACGTGAACCTTCTCCATCTTCGATCTCCTTGCTTTCGTTTGATTCGCGTCGGGCTCAGGTGCGCAGGAAGTCCAGGTTCCGCGCGGTCGCCAGGTCACCTTCGATCTGCAGTCTGCCTCGCTGGAACAGGCTCTGGGCGGTCTGCTCGCCGGACGCGAGCTGGGCCAGATCGGCGTCGGTCAGGGTCAGGGTGGCGGTCGCGATGGACGCGGTGCCTTCCTGGACTCCGCCCTCGGTCAGGTCCACGTACCAGAGGCCGTCGGGCTCGCGCACCACGAACTGGATGATGCCGCCGGCGTCGGTGAGCGGGGGCTCCTCGGCCAGGGCGTCGAACAGACCTGGCGCGGTGGCCGCCTTGGGGGCCGCGACGGGGGCGGCGGGCGCGGGGGCCGGCTCGGAGCTGCCGCCCAGGCGCGCCTCCATGATCGCGAGCACCGCCTTCGGATCGATCTTCTGGAGGAACTCGAGCTTCTGGGACGCCATCAGGTCGCCGGCGATCGTCAGCTTGCCGCTCGAGAACAGGCCCATGGCGTCGAGCTCCCCGGCGCACATGCCCAGGAAGTCGGCGTCGCTCAGGTTCAGGGTGCAGCCGGCGGGCAGGGTGGCCCCCGCGGTGACGGCGCCCGTGTCCTTCAGATCGATGGTCCACAGGCTCTCCGGCGAGGACAGCGCGAACTGGTAGACGGTCTTGATCTTGCCGGGCATGTCCGGGCGGGCGGCCAGGAAGTCGCCGATAGCCACGAACACGTCGCCGGAGGTGACCTCGGCGGGTCCGGTGTCGGCCGCCGGCGCCGCTGCTCCACCCAGCCGGGCCTCCATGATCGCCAGGACGGCCTTCGGGTCGATCTTCTGCAGGAACTCCAGCTTCTGGGACGCCATGAGGTCGCCCGAGATGGAGAGCTTGCCGCTCGAGAACAGGCCCATGGCGTCGAGCTCTCCGGCGCACATGCCCAGGAAGTCCGCGTCGCTCAGCTCCAGGGTGCAGCCGGCGGGCTGCGCGGCCCCTGCGGTGACGGCGCCCGTGTCCTTCAGGTCGATGGTCCACACGCTCTGGGGCGCGGACAGCTTGAACTGGTAGACGGTCTTGATCTTGCCGGGCATGTCCGGTCGTGCGGTCAGGAAGTCGCCGATGGCCACGAACACGTCGCCGGAGGTGACCGCGGGGGGACCGGCCTGCACCGCGGCGGCCGGAGCGGTGGCCACGGGCTTCGCCGTGGGGATCTCCGTCCACAGCTCGACCGCGGCGTTGGTGATCACCGCCTTGCCCGTCTCCTTGACCGAGCAGCGCAGGACGATCCGCGTGTCGGACTCCTTCCACATCTCGGTCACCAGGGTCTGGCCCGGCAGGACGGTGGCCGCGAAGCGCACGCGAATGGACTTGAAGTAGCGGGGATCCCCGCCGCAGAACGCCTTGATGACGTGGCGGCCGACGTGCCCGTAGGTGCACAGCCCGTGCAGGATGGGCTTGTCGAACCCGAAGTTCTTGGCGAAGTTCGGGTCTGCGTGCAAGGGGTTCCAGTCGCCGGACAGGCGGTACAGCAGCGCCTGGTTGGACGGCACGGCCTCCTCGATCACGGCATCCGCGGGGCGCTCGGGCGGCTCGTTGACCGGACCGCTGGGGCCCCGGTCTCCGCCCCATCCACCGGCGCCGCGCACGAACACGGTCATCTCGTTGTAGATGAGCTGCTCGCCCTGCTCATCGTAGGAGTGGGTCTCGTTGACGATCAGCGCGCCCTTGCCCTTGTCGAAGATGTCCTTGATCCGCATGCGGTGGGTCAGCGTGGCCTTGGACGGCAGCGGACGCGACAGCTCGGTGTACTGCTCGCCGTGCAGCACCCGGTCCAGGCCGTAGGACAGGCCCGGGGCGGTGATGCCGCGCTTCGCCTGGTCCAGGACCATGTTCACGGACGGGATCACGCCGAAGGTGGGCAGGGCCTTGAAGCCGTCGCCGGACATCTCGTAGACCAGCGCCAGCTCCTGGGGATCCAGCGGATCGTTGGCCGCGCCGACGCCCAGGGCGTACAGCGCCAGATCGCCTTCGTCGTAGGACGAGGTGTGCTCGGGGAACTCGAAGCCCAGGGCCTGATCGACGTCCACGAACTCGTTGCCGCCCTTGCTGGGGCCGGCCGACAGGTTGGCCATGATCGGGGCCATGGAGGCGTTGATGTCGCTCGGGTGCTCGCTGTGCTCGAAGTCCACCACGTCGTCCCAGACGTTGGCGACGGCCTCGGGGGTCACGGCGCGACCCAGGCGGAACATCTTGCCGGCGGCGCGCTCCCACCGGAGCTTGCCGAAGAAGCCGCCGCCCACCTCGTACAGGCCGCCGGTCTCTTCGCAGTTCTCGTGGACCAGCAGGGCCACCAGGGGGCTCACGAGATCCGGGGTCAGGGCCTCGGTGATGCTCTTGGGCAGGATGGTCTCGGTCAGGCGCGAGCCGGCCAGCGGGGCGATCGTGTTGACGAGGATGTTCTTCTTGCGGCCCTCCACGGCCAGGGTGTTGGACAGGCCGGTCAGGCCGAGCTTGGCCATGGCGTAGTTGGCCTGACCGAAGTTGCCGTAGATGCCCGCCGCGGACGCGGTCATCACGATCCGGCCGTACTCCTGGGCGCGCATGTGGGGCCAGGCGGCGTGGGTCACGCGGAACGAGCCGAGCACGTGCACGCGGTAGATCAGGTCCCAGTCCTGCTCGGTCATCTTCTGGAACGTCGAGTCCCGCAGGATCCCGGCGTTGTTGACGACGATGTCGATGCGGCCGAAGGCGTCCAGGGCGGTCTGCACGATGGCCGCGCCGTCCTCCACGGAGTCATGGTTGGCGACGGCCTCGCCGCCGGCGGCCTTGATCTGCTCGACGACGAGGTCCGCAGCCGACGCGCTGGCGCCGCCTCCGGTCGCTGCGCCGCCCAGGTCGTTGACCACCACCTTGGCGCCCCGGGACGCGAGCAGGAGTGCGTGGGAGCGGCCGAGGCCGTTGCCGGCTCCGGTGACGATGGCGACGCGGTCGTCGAATCGAAGTTCGTTGGCCATGCTGGTCGGGTCTCCTTCGGGCCGCCTTGATCGAGGCGGGAGCACGGAGTAGCGAATGTGGCGCGGCAGGGCAATCCGACCTGCTGGATCGGCGTGGACGGGGCGGCAGGGTGGGAGGATGGTCGGGTGCTGGGGGGGGTGCCTTCCCGATGACGAAAACCCGCGATGCCCCGGCGCGCGCGCGGCGTTGGCCGGTGGCGGCGCTGATCCTGGCGGTGATGGTGGCGGCGCTGATCGGGCTGCGGGGTGAGGAGGTGGCGCCGGAGCCCACCTTCCGGCTCCCCTTCACGAGGGGCGAGGCCCACCGCTGGCCGACGGCACGGTGGTGCAGACCGAAGACGAGGTGCGCGGCTTCGGCAACTTCGCCGGCGACGTCGTCATCGTCGAGCACGACGACGGCGTGCGCGCCATCTACGCCCACCTGGCGCACCACGGGGTGGAGGTGCAGGTCGGCGACGCGGTGCGCGTGGGGGACCTGCTCGGGCGCAGCGGGATGACGGGGCGCACGCTGTACCCGCACCTGCACGTGCACCTGGAGCGGGACGGCGCGCCGGTGGCGCTGGGGTTCGTGGGGATCGGAGCGCCGCGGTTCGGGGTGAGCTACCGCGCGCCACTCTGAGGGAGAGGGCCTGCTCTGGCCTTGTTCCCGCGGGCAGATCCAGCGACCATCGGCCCCTCGCGGCGCCGCGGCGCCCCAATCCACACCAGGAGTCCCGATGTCGAACGGCTTCGCGAAGGTCCCCAAGCCCATCAACGAGCCCATCAAGAGCTACGCCCCCGGCTCGCCGGAGCGCGCCTCGCTCAAGTCCCGCCTGGCCGAGATGATGGCCGCGCCCATCGAGATCCCGGTCCTGATCGGCGGCCGCGAGGTCTTCACTGGCAACACCACCAACGTGGTCTGCCCGCACGACCACGGCCACGTGCTCGCCACGGCGCACCAGGCCGGCACGACCGAGGTGCAGGCCGCCATCGAAGCCGCTGCCGCCGCCTGGGCCGACTGGTCGGAGATGCCCTGGGACGCCCGCTCGGCCGTGTTCCTGAAGGCGGCTGAGCTCCTCGCAGGTCCCTGGCGGGACACCATCAACGCCGCCACGATGCTCAACCAGTCCAAGACGGTGCACCAGGCCGAGATCGACTCGGCGTGCGAGCTCATCGACTTCTGGCGCTACAACCCCAGCTACCTGCAGCAGATCTACGGCGAGCAGCCCGGATCGGCGCCGGGGATCTGGGACCGCGTGGAGTACCGCGCCCTCGAAGGCTTCGTCTTCGCCGTCACGCCATTCAACTTCACGTCCATCGCGGGGAACCTGCCCACGGCTCCGGCCCTCATGGGCAACACCGTGCTGTGGAAGCCCGCGTCCACCGCGCTGCTGTCGGGCTGGTACCTCGTCAAGCTGCTCGAGGCGGCGGGCCTGCCGCCCGGCGTCATCAACTGGCTGCCCGGCCGGGGTCGCCAAGTGGGCGATCCGGTGCTCGCGAGCCCGTCCCTGGCGGGGGTGCACTTCACGGGCTCGACCCGCGTGTTCCAGGGCATGTGGGCCGACATCGGCACGAACATCGCCCGCTACCGCAGCTACCCCCGCATCGTGGGCGAGACGGGCGGCAAGGACTTCGTGTTCGCCCACGCGTCCGCCGGCGTGGACGAGCTGTGCACGGCGCTGGTGCGCGGCGCCTTCGAGTACCAGGGCCAGAAGTGCTCCGCGGCCTCCCGCGCCTACGTCCCCGCCTCGCTCTGGCCGGCGGTGCGCGCAGGGCTGGAGGAGCGGGTGGCGGCCATCGCCATGGGCTCTCCCCTCGACTTCCGCAACTTCATGGGAGCGGTCATCGACGAGGCCGCGTTCGACACCCACGTCGGGTACATCGAGCACGCCCGGAGCACCGAGGGCTTCGAGATCGTGTGCGGCGGCGGGTACGACAAGAGCGTCGGCTACTTCGTGGAGCCCACGGTCGTGCTGTCGGCGGACCCGAAGAGCAAGCTCATGCGCGAGGAGATCTTCGGCCCCGTGCTGACGATCCACGTCTACGCCGACGCCGCCCTGGACGCCACCCTGCACCTGTGTGACACGGGCTCCGACTACGCCCTCACGGGGGCGATCTTCGCGCGGGACCGCGGCGTCATCGAGCACATGTCCGCGGCCCTGCGCCACGCGGCCGGCAACTTCTACATCAACGACAAGCCCACCGGCGCCGTGGTCGGGCAGCAGCCCTTCGGTGGCGCGCGGGCGTCCGGCACGAACGACAAGGCCGGATCGCCCCTGAACCTGATGCGGTGGACGTCCCAGCGGGCGATCAAGGAGACGTTCGTGTCGCCTACGGTCGTCGGCTACCCGCACATGGACGCCGAGTAGCGCTCGCCATGCACAGCAGCGTGTCGATCGATCTGGGGGGCCGCGCGGTCACGTTGGAGACCGGGCGCCTCGCGCGGCAGGCCCACGGAGCGGTGGTGGTGCGGCAGGGGCAGGCGTTCGTGCTGGGCACGGTGGTGGCTGCGCCGTCCGCCAAGCCGGGCGTGGACTTCCTGCCCCTGACCGTGGAGTACGGCGAGATGCTGGCCGCGGGAGGACGGATCCCGGGCGGCTTCTTCAAGCGCGAGGGCCGGTCCGGCGAGCGCGAGATCCTGACCTGTCGCCTCATCGACCGGTCGCTGCGGCCCCTGCTCCCCAAGACCTGGCGGTGCGAGACCCAGGTGCAGATCACGGTGTTCGGCGCCGCTGAGGACAGCGACGTGGAGACCCTGGGGCTCCTCGCGGCGGCCGCCGCCCTGCACCTGTCGGACGTGCCGTTCGATGGACCGGTGGCTGGGCTGCGGGTCGCGCGGCGGGACGGACGGCTCATCGCGCTGCCCACGCCGGCCGAGCTCGCGGCCTCGGACGTCGATCTGAGCATCTCCGGCGGACGCGACGGCCTCGTGATGCTCGAAGGGCAGGCGGCGCTGCTCTCGGACGAGGCGATGGTCGCGGTCCTGGAGGAGACGAGGGAGCTGCTGGCGCCGGTGCTGGCGGGGATGGATGCGCTGCGCGCCCTCGCGGGCCGTCCCAAGCGCGCGGCGGCCGCCGATCCCGACGCGCC
>CALAGR010000105.1 GCA_937891735.1 uncultured Pseudomonadota bacterium
CGGGTGTCGGTCCAGGGGGTGCTCGGGGTGATCGGCTGGTCGTTGAACACGAGCCAAACGTCGTGGGGCTCGCCAGCGAGCTGCCCGTCCCCCATCCCTCGGTCCAGCTCGGACGAGCGCAGCACGAGGCCTGAGTAGCCCCGGGCCGTGTACCAGTCGCGGAGCTTCGCGCGGTAGGTCGGATCGAGGTACGTCAACTTGTTGACGGCGCTCGCCGTATCCCAGCCGTCCCGCTTGAGGTCGGTGATCTTCCGGTTGTCCGCCCGGCTCAGGAGGCTGCGGACCTGGGTGGCGTGCGTGAAGTCCTCGGCGGCGGACCCAAACACGGCATAGTCGCCAGGGGGGACGTGAAACGAGGCCTGCACGGGGCCGTACATGCTGGGCGAGGTCGTGAACCACGCGCCCACCTTGTCGAAGCTGCCCGGCTCCTTGCTCCGGTCGCGCATCGGTGCGTCGGGCGCGGCGTCCTTGACGTGGTTGCCGTGCTTGACCTCGATGCGGTCCGCAGCGGACACCCTGACGGTGAACTCCCCGATGCTCGACGGTGCCGTGGTGTCGGCCTCGGCGCGCTGCCGGAGGTGGCTCCAGGCGTCGTTGTCGAGCGTGCCGGAGGAGACCACGGGCTCCGTCGCCACCTTGGCGGACTCCTCGGCCCGGTAGGCGGTCGTCGCGGTCCGCAGGGCCTTGGCCCAGGCGGGGTACAGGGCAGACTCGGTGAGGGTCTGGCGGCCCCGCTCCATGCTGGAGACGCCTCCATCCCAGGTGAACGCCAGGAACCCGGCTTGCCCGGGGAAGTAGAGCCGGGTGCCGGCTCCCTCCTTGTGCCAGACGCGCAGGCGCTTCGGTCCGCCGTGCTGCTCGATCAGCTCGGCCATCCTGGCGGCGCCGGCCTGGGCGCGGGCGGCCCCCTCGGTCCTCGCCTGCTCCCGCTCGGTGTGCGAGCGCGCCAGGGCGGTCAGGGCGGCGTGCTGGGCCTGGAGGCCGTCGAGGCGCTTCTGCTTGATCGCCCGCAGCTCCGCCCAGTCCTCGGTGTCCGCCCGGGGCTTGTCGAGCCAGGACTGGACCTCCGCGAGCTGCGCCTCCGTGGAGGCGAGCCGGTCGGGCAGCGTGGTGGGCGGCGCGGGTGTGGCGGCGGCTGGCGCGGCGGCCTGGGGATCCTCGGTGGCGGCCCGATAGAAGCCTTTGCGCTGGCCGATCATCTTGCCGGCCAGGGGGTCGACCCAGCGCTCCCCCAGGCCGGTCAGGGCCTCGGTGAGGTCGGTCGAGTAGGCCTTGCCCGCGTGGATCTCCCAGGTGTGCCCGTGCCCCAGGAGACCACGCTCGCGGAGCTGGTCGACGACCCGACGCGCCCAGGCCCGGCGGTGGGGCGCCGGCAAGTCGGTCATGGCCTCGTCGTAGTGGGTGATCTTGTCGTCTGGCGCCAGGACGCCGTGGCGGGCGCTCAGGACGTACCAGCCCCCGCCGTGTGGATCGGAGGTCTCGACGTGCCGGACCGCGCTGCTGAACAGCGTGCTTGGGCTGTAGAGCTGCCGGGCGGGGATCGGGCCATCCTTGCCGGCCGGGTGCTTGATCTTCGAGCACGCGATCAGCGCGATGCGCTGGTGCTGGCGAACGTGGGCGACGGCGCCGGTCTTGGTGCGGCGGACGTGGGCCTTGACGTGGACCGGGGCGGGCGCCCCGAACAGGCCCAGTTGCTCCGCTGCCTTCGCCAGGATCATCACTCGCAGCATGGGTCTCTCCGGCAGCGAGGCTACCAGTCTCAGCGCCGGAGGAGGATACCGGCCTTGCGTGCGGGCTTCGCCTTGGGCGCCTTCTGGAGGATGCTCCAGTCGGCCTTGCCGGCGACGGGTCCAGCCTCCCAGCGGATCTTGTCCTCGTGGGCGAGCGCCTTGGTGGTCGCCTCCGCCCCCCGGGCTCCGCCGGCAGCGCTCTTGCCGGCCTGCCTGACGGTTGGCCGGAGGCCAAGCTCGCGGAGCCCCTTGTAGGACGCTCCGGCCTCGGAGGCCAGGGAGTAGGTCACGAACAGCCACGGCTCCGCCTCGTCCCCTCGCTTCGAGGTCGGCGCGAGGCGCAGCAGGCGGGACACGAGCATCGACGCGGCGCCCAGGAACGTGCCGTCGCTGGCGACCCGGTGCAACTCCAGCACGTTGCGCTGGTCGAGCTTCCGGCGCTGGTCTGCTGGGAGGTCTGCGTCTGCCGGCGCGTACTTCCAGCGCGCGGACGGGTGCCCGGCCGTTGCCACGGCCACGAGCCGGCCTCCAGCTCGGACCCCGATGGCATACATGGTGCGGGGGTTCGAGTCGGACAGCTTCGAGTGGTGCTTGGCGATGTAGTCGTCCGCCTCCTTCCTGCTCACGGGCACCAGACGGAGCTTCCGGTCGGGGTAGAGCGAGTCGGTGAGGATCGCCTCCGCAACCCACTGGGGCAGCGAGTCGTCCGCCCTGGGGTAGCGGTCGTCCCAGGGCAGGTCGAGGTCGTCCAGCGGCAGGGTCTCCCCCTCCCCAAAGTGGGGGTCTCCCCAGGCGTTGTACCCTCGGACCCGGGCGGCGAGCCCCACGACCCAGAGCGCGTAGTCGATCCGCGCCTGCTCGGTGATCTCGTTGCCCTGGTAGTCCTGCCAGGGCAGGCCCAAGAGGTCGGGCACGTCGCGCTGTGACCACGTTGGGCCAAAGTCGTCGTACTCCTCATCGTCGAACCCGTCCGGCGGCGTCTGTAGCGCCTGATTGAACTCGTAGTCGTCGATGTAGCGCAGGCACTCCTCGACGGCCGTCCTGGCGACCTCCTCCGGCTCCCGGCCCCCGTAGGCCTTCGGGTCGAGGGTGATCGGCTCGCGGTAGCCCTTCTCCCCCGCCACGGGCGCCGACTGGCCTCCGAAGCGTTCCCAGAGGTTCGCCTTGGCGGCTCGCGGACGCACCTTGCGCTGGTGCTGGGTGACGGTCTCCACGGCCCCGTGCGCGCTCCGGCGCTGGTGCTGGTGGACGGTGGTCTCCCGGGGGCCGAACAGATCGAGCTGGGCCTTGCGGAGCACGAGGCGGCGGGTCACGTCGGGGCCTCGGTCTTGTCGAACACGATCCGGCTCGCCCGGCGCTTCTTCTCCGCGACGGTGTGCTTGGCGACGTACCGGCCCCAGGCCTCGTCCAGGGCCTCGCTCATGCCCTGGTCCGCGTACCAGGGCGAGCCGTTCGAGGCCTCCTCTTGCAGGAACCCATCCGGGTCGTCAAGGAAGGCTGCGGTGGCCTCCTCGTCGAGCCCGGCGGACGCGGCGACCTTGTTGCCTTCGACGGTCGTGAGCCAGCCTGACGGCTCCCCGATCTGGTCGGTGTAGTCGAGGCCGATGGGCGCATCGTCGAGCCCCTGGTGCATGATCGGCTGGTTGTCCCCCAGGTAGGCGGACTGGGCCAGATCCTCCCGGGCTCGGTCGGTCTGGACGGTGAGCGCCCGGCGCTTGTCCTTCGGGTCGGGGTACTCAGCATCGCCCAGGCCCCCGGAGCGCCCGGCCTTGGCTACGATCTTGTTGCTGTCCATCGTCACACGGATCCCCGGAACGGCGGCCCTGGTGGCGTGGAGCACAGTCTCCGCCTCGGCGTTGGTCGACCCCAGGCCCAGTAGGTGTACCCGCTTAGGCTGCCTCGCCCGCAGGAAATCCACCAGCTCGGCCAGGGTGGTCGCGTCCTTCTTCATGGGGATGGCGCGGACGTAGTTGCTGTGGCCCAGGATGGCCTCGACCTGCTGATCGAACACGGCCATCGGGGTCGAGCCCTTCTGGATCGGGGCCAGGACGTGCGCGCCGAACTGCTCGATGCGTCGGATCCTGTCCTTGTACCTGTCGAGCCGGTCGAGGGTGCCCTGCTGGTCGCCCACCTTGTCGGGCGCGACGACGTAGAGCTGCCGCCCCAGGGAGCGCGCCAGCCGCTCGTACAGGTCGAGGCGCTTCTCCCACTGGGCGTCGGTGATCGGCTTGGTGACGTGGATGCCCGGCGGCAGGTCCGCCTTGGGCAGCTTCCCCTTCTTGTCGGGGAAGTTGAACGTCACCTCACTGAACGCGCCGGAGTCGAGGAACACGGGATGCCCAGTCCCGGCCAGGGCGTGCAGCTCGCGCTCCGATGCGGCGTTGACCTCGGGGGCGGCGAGACCGATGGCGTGCTTGGCCTCGTGCAGCCCCCGGATCTCCCCCGCATGGTTCGAGCCGCTGGCGAAGTCGATCACACCGGCCCAGTCGTCGGTGTGCGGCCGGCCTGGGGGGAACAGCGCGAGCTGGGGGTGCGCGGCGGGCGCTACCCGTCGCTCATGTTGCCGGACGACGGCGACGGCGCCGGTCTTGCTCCGGCGCGGGTGTGCCTTGACCTCGACCTGACGGAACAGGCCCGGCTGGCGGGGGGAGCCCTTGGCGAGTCGGGCGAAGGCCCGGCGGATGATGCCCAGCCGCAGGCCCTTGCGCGCGGGCTTCTCGAACTTCGCGTGCCGGGTCGCCCGGTAGTCTGGGCGGCCAGGGGCCTTGGTGATCGCCCGGCCGAAGTGCTCGGCCAGGAGCGGAGGGACGGCGTTGCCGATCTGCTTGTCGACGGCCTCATTCGAGCCCTGCCAGTCCCAGGACTGGGGGAACCCCTGCCACGCTGCACGGAACTCGCGCGGAGCGCGTTTGACGGTGTGCTCTTGGGCCACCAGCATCGTGCGGTCCCACGGCTCCACGTCGCCGTCGTCCCAGTCCACGTCGATGCTGTCCCCGTTGTTGTAGACGACCGTACCCTCGATCCAGCCGCGCCCCCAGGTCTTGCCCCAGCCCCCCTTGGCCTCGCCCCGTTCGGCGGCGGCGATCTGGCGGTCCGGGTCGTCCTCGTCGAGGTCGAAGTCGGGATCGTGGTCGTAGGGGCCATCGGGGTCGAAGTCGTCGCTGAACAGGTCGTCCTCGTCGTCCCATCCTCGCGGGCCATCGTCGGGGTCGTCGAACGCGCGGACCCTGGCGCCGGGCTCGAAGTCGGGGACCTCGATCAGGTGGACGCCACCGGAGCTGTGCCGGGTGGTGACGGTCAGAGGCACGTCGCCGGAGCGGACTGGCCGGCCTCCGTACTCCCCCTGGTCCTGGCTCTCCGTCGTCCGCACGAGGCGGATCGGTCGATGCTTCTCCAGCCACTCCTCGCGCTGTGCCGTGGGCGCGGTCGCCTGGATCTCCTTGGCGTCCCAGTATTCGTGCCCCTCGTCGTCGGCCACGTCGAGCGCCGTGTGGTGCATCGGGAGTTGGTCGACGTTCGCCCCCTTCCGGGGGTCATGGTGGCTCGGCTCGGGTGCCCGGAAGGGCTTGGCGCCCTTCTTCCACGCGGTCAGGAACACGCGCTCGCGGAGCTGCGGCACGCCGTAGTCGGCGGCGTTCACGAGCTTCCACTCTGCCTCGTAGCCCAGCGCGTTGAGCTTGCCGACGATGGCGTCCCGGTACTCCTCGAACTCGCCGGACAGCAGGTTCTTGACGTTCTCCGCCAGGACGTGCTTGGGCTGGATCTCCTCGACGGCGCGCAGGAAGATCGGCCAGCCGTCACGGAGGTCGTCCGGCCCCAGGCGCTTGCCGGCGCTGCTGAACGGCTGGCACGGCGGGCCACCAGCCACGAGGTCGGCGCCCTTCCACTGGTGAAAGTCGACCGTGTTGGCGTCGGCCTCGATCACGTCCCCCTCGATGGCCCCCTTGCGCTGCATCGTCCGCAGGGTCTTGCAGGCGTTGGGGTTCATTTCCACCTGGGCGAGCCCCCGGAACCCGGCGCGGTGCAGGCCGTAGGTCAGGCCTCCGGCCCCGGCGAACAGCTCCACGCTGGTCGGCCTGGGGTCGTCCTCCTTGTGGACCCGCTGGGTGAGTAGCTGGCGCTGCCTGGGCTTCTGCTGGGCCATCCTGCGGTGGTCGGTGTGCGCTGTGACGGCGACGGCCTTGCCGCTCTTGGTCCGACGCATGTGGCCCTGGATCTGGACCTCCTGCGTCGGTCCGCCGAACATGCCCATCTGCGCCTTGCGGAGCGGCCGGGGGTTGGGGTCCGGCAGGGCCGCCATCCGCTTCTGGAGCGCGTCGTCCTCGGCGTAGTGGGCCTCCCAGGCTCCCATCGCCGTGTCCATGTCGACACCATCGTCCATGCGGCTCTCGCCGTCGAGTAGCAGCTCCAGGGCCTTCGAGTCGCGGAGGCGCATCAGGCGCTCGTGGGTGAGCTGGAGGATCGGGTCTGTCCGTCCGCGCTTCTCTGCGCGCTCCAGGGCGCCCATGAACTTCGGGTGCAGGTCGTCGAGCTTCTGCTGGAGTGCCGCTCCGCCGGGGGTGTAGGTCTCCCCGTGCTCCCGGTAGAGGGTGTCGAGCTGGTGCTCATCCCCCTCGCGGTCGTGGTGGCTGGCCCCCTTCGAGGAGCTGCCCAGGTCCATGTGCTTGAGGTTGCCGGCGTCGTCGCGGCCAAGCTGGATCTGATCGTTGAGACTCCAGCCCCGCTCGTGCATCCCCTGGATCGAGTCGCGCACCTTGTCCAGCTCGGGTCGGGACAGCTTGCCGGCCGGGCTCAGGTGCGGCTTGACCAGCCAGGAGCGCCCCTCGTGGTGGACGTGCTCGATCTTCTGCACCAGGGGGTCGGCGGCGTGCGCGGTGTGGGCCTCGGCCTCGGTGTCGGTGTGCTCCATCGCCTGTTGCGGTGTGCGTAGGCCGGCGTGTGGGTGGAATGGCACAGTGGTCGAGGCCTTGACGACGTGCTTGCCGGACGGGGTGCGGAACGCCAGCCCGTCGTTGCCCTTGCCCAGGAACTTGCCGCCCTTGATCGCAGCGTCGACGTGCTCGTTGCCGCTGGTCGGGGTGTGGTGATCCAGGGTGCCCCGAACGTCGTGGACGATGTTGGGGACGTGCTCCACCGGGAAGGATCGCCCGTAGCCCCCAGGCTTGTGCCAGGACACGGAGGCCTTGCCGTCCTTGACCTCGTTGACGTGTACGTCCCCGTGGTGAACCTGCCCGTACTCCGGCGGAGGCATGGGGAAGTGGGCGCCCGGCTTCACGTCGCTGGGCTTCACGATCCGCTGGTGGGCCTTGACGTTCTCGACGGCCCCCGTGGCGCTCCGGCTCTGGTGGGCCTTGACCTGGGCCACGGCTTTCCGCATGACGGCCCGGCTCCCCTCCCGGCGGGTCATGCGCTCCCTGACCCACTTCGGGCGGTCCAGGCGCTTGCCCAGGTTCGAGCGGTCCGCGAGGTACAGGCGCAGCTCGTCCACGGGCCAGCTCGTGATCCCAGCGTAGAAGCCTCCGCTGCTGTAGTGGTCCCGGTAGGCGCGCTCGGCCTCGGCGGAGCTGGCGAACCCCAGCATCACCTTGTCCTCGTCCACGGCCTGCGTCCCGGGATGCTTCTGGTGGACGACGTAGGCCATCGTCGAGGTCTCGTCAGGCCCCAGGTAGCAGTCGACCGGCTCGCCGTCGAGGCCTTCGGACCCTACGACCTCGCCGTAGTGGTGCTCGAAGCGGATCGACCAGGGCGTGCCGTCTGGGTCGGCGCCTCGCCGGGTCTCCCCCTTGGCGGTCTCCACGCGGATCGGGATGCCACGGAAGTCGGCCGTGCCGACGTAGGGGTGATCTCGACGGTTCCGTGCGGGCGGCGGCCCCAGGCGGATCCCCTTGCGTGGCAGGAGGCGCATGGCGGCAGCCTACAGGGGATCTTGACCGATGGCCGTGTAGACCCCGCGCTCCGGCGCGCGGCCTGCTGCGATGGCCTCTGCGGTGTTCGTGGCGAGCACCTGGGCGGTGTACCAGTCCCCCTTGGGCACCACTTCGGTCCAGGGGGCCGGCAGCCCCGGTCCGGTGGCTGTCAGGACGCCGACGCGCCCCCGCCCCATGCCCTTGCGGACCCGAACGAGGCGAAACTGGAACTGGAGGTCGCCCACTCGGAAACGGCCGCGCTCGACCGTGCCGTGGCCGTCCTCCATCAGGGACGCGGCCTCGACCTCGACGCCGGGGACCGGGCGGCCGGCGGACGGGATCGGGAACCACTCGGGCGCGGCCTGGGC
>CALAGR010000106.1 GCA_937891735.1 uncultured Pseudomonadota bacterium
GGGCGAACGAGGTCGGGGTGGGTGCCGCATGTCCACCCACCTGGTTCGTCAGGGGTCGACGGCGGGCGCTGGCGGACAACACGAGCGGCCAATCAAAAGTAGTCGGAGCCCTGGGCGCCGGCGAGCGCGACGTCGCCGCGGACCATCGGCAGCGTGCGCGCCCGGCCCTCGTCCGCGAGGCGCTCTGCGAGCTCCGGAGCGTGGTGAGTGCGATGGACCAGGAGGCGTGCGGGGACGCTGACCGTCGACTCCTGGACTCCGTCCTGAGACCGCCGGACAACCACATGCCGTCCTACACCCCGCACTCGAGCGGGTCGGCTACTGCCCCTGGACTACGGTGTCGTTGGCCTGAGCCGTGTTGACGGCGTTCCCGGCGGAGATGAGTGCACCCGACACCGAGGTGTCGTTGGCATGAGCCGTGTTGACGGCATTGCCGGCGGAGATGAGTGCACTCGACAGCGTGGTGTCATTGGCCCAAGCCGTGTTGACGGCATTGCCAGCGGAGATCAGGGCAAGCGATAGTGCCTCGACGATCTCGGCATCGCTCATTTCCGCCGTAGGCGTTCCAAGCATGTCGACGAAGACCTGAAGCGCGTCATTCGCCGCTTCCAACTCGTCCGACAGCACCTCCAGTTCTGAATAGGTGGCGTCCAACTCGGACTGCGAAGCCTCAAGCGCCACTTCGCACTGGGGAAGGCCGCCCGCATTGCTCTGCGCGGGAGGGGCGGCCATTGCGGTGCTGGCTGCGAACAGGGCCGTCGCGAAAATCCACCTCGAAACCATCTGACCTCCATGATCTGCGATGCGCCACATCGAGCACTCGCCGAGTCTACCGAGCAGGTTACAAGCCTGCGAGTCTACCCCGCCGCGACGGCAGCGTGGCCAGCACCTGCGCCACGAAGTCGAGGGCGGGCACGGGACCGGGTCCGAAGTCCAACGAGCCCTCGAAGGTGATCACGATCTGACCGACGTCGGACACGGAGCCCTCCAGCGCGTGCTCCGTCGTGCCGCCGGCCGTCGATGCGGTGGCCGTGCCGCTGATCGCCCCCTGCGCAGTGCTCGCTCCCGAGAACACGAACGTCGCCGCGGCGCCGCCCACCGCGCCGCACTCCCCGGACCCCGACAGCGCGCCGTCGTCGGCGAGGACCAGCTCGGCCGTCCCCTCGCAGTCCACCTCGCCGCCCCCGCCGTCCCGGGTCAGCTCCACGGTCCCTGCGTAGTCCCCCGCGAACCGCTCGGTGCTCGGACCGTCGCAGTCGCCGTCGCACCCGTCGCAGTCCTGGTCGATGCCGTCTTCGGGAGGATCGGGGGCCCCCGGGTACCGCTCCGGGTCCTCCGGCGCGCAGTCTTCGCTGTCCGTAGAGCCGTCGCCGTCGAAGTCGTACGAGTCGTCGCCCGGCGAGATGGAGCACCCCGTGAGCAGGGCCAGGAGCGCGCAGCCGGCCAGCCACGAGGTCCCGCTCATCACAGCACCCCGGGGATCAGCGCGCGGCGCTCGGGCGGGTAGTCGGGGAAGGTGTCCCGGTACCAGCGGTGGTTCGTCATCGCCCGGGGCCCCAGGTTGGCGACCGTGTACAGCGCAAACAGCAGGCCCGGAAGGGACCACGTCATCAGCGCCCAGCCGAACCACTCGATCATCTCGCCCAGGTAGTTGGGGCTGCTCACCCATCGGTACAGCCCCCCGTGCGGGACCTTGTAGCCGCTCTCGCCGGGGGCGCGCAGCGTGCGCAGGATGTGGTCGCTGTGCAGGTTGATGGCGTATCCCACCAGGAACATCCCCAGCCCCCCCAGGAACCGCGGATCCGCGAGCCACGACGCCGGGTAATCGCCGACCGAGCTGACGTGGTGCAGGTTGATCCACGCGTTGAAGGAGGTGTAGGCGAACGCCACCGCGGCCAGGATCAGGGGCATGCGCTTCGCCTTGCCCCGCATCAGGAGCGGGAACACCAGGGTGCGCTGCGCGTAGTGCAGGAGCCACGCCCCGAGCAGCACCCGGGGCACCAGATCGGCGGCGTTGCTCCCCACAACGAACACGCCGACGGCCACGAGCACCGAGGGCAGCTCCATCACCACCCACCCGACCTTCGCGGGCACCACCGGCCCCCACCCCTGCCGCTCGTGGCGGCCGTAGGGCGCGGAGATGAACGCCGTGAACACGACGGTCGCGACGGTGATCGCTGCATAGATCCACAGGGCGGTCGTCATCCACGGCAGGGTAGCTCGCCCGGATCCGGGAGAGGTCCTGACCGACCCCGGGAGCTATCGGGTGATCTTCGCGGCGCCGGCGAAGGTGATCTCGCCCACCGTGAACGTCTCCTTGTTCTCGGCGAGGCGGATGGTCACGGACTGCCGCTGCTCCGTGGGGCGTCCGTAGTCGGTGTACAGGTCCAGATAGAGGGTGACCGCGCCCTGCAGCTCGGCCGCGGAGCTCCCGAAGAACTTCGTGCGCACCGTGTAGGTGCCGTGCATGGCGGCGCGGATCGAGTACTCCTCCGGGCCGTAGCCCTGGGTGAAGTCCCGGGACACGCGCCCGCCGATGGAGGTGCGGTTGTGGCTGTAGTAGGCCTCCTCCCCCGACGGCTCGATGACGTGCAGGTCCATGTCGGTGAGGTCTGCGTCCCAGCTCATGACGATGCGGATGTCCATGTCCAGGGCCTTGATGAGCCGGCTGTCCACGGGGATCCGCACCGCCCCCAGGGCCTGGGCCCTGGGCAGGAAGTTGTTCAGCTCCACCAGGGCCAGCAGCTCGATCTCGGCGAAGCGCTCCCACTCGTCCATCACCACCCGGGCCAGCAGGTCCAGGGCCCGCTGGTAGTCGTTCAGGGCCGCCGCCCGCCGGCTCGGATCGGTGGCGCGCTTCGCCGCGCGGCGGGACAGCGCCAGGGCGAGGTCGCGGTGGGACTGGGGCTCGTCGGGGCGCAGCTCGGCCACCCGTTCGAAGGTCAGCACGGCGAGATCCAGCTCGTCGATCTGCGCCAGGCGGCTCGCCAGGACCCGCAGCAGCGCCGGATCCTCCAGATCCAGCTCCACGATGTTGGTCAGCACGCGCAGGCCCATCGCCCGGGCGCCCTGGCCCAGGAAGAAGTCCGCGCAGTCCAGGAAGAACGCCGGAGACGTGCCGAAGCTGGCCCGCTGCGCGAGGTACACCCGCAGGTGCTCGGAGCCGGGCGAGGCCTTCAGGGCGGCGAGGTAGGGCGTCGCTGGGTCCCAGGCCTTCAGCGTGATCGACGGCGGCGGCGGCCCCGGGTCCGCGACGCTGCCGTCGTCGGCCTTCTTCATCTTCGGGGCGCCGGAGGGCCGGGACTCCCTGCGGGCCGCACCCGACATGGGGGCAGGGGCATCGGCGGACATCATCGACTCTGCTGCGCCCATCTCGTCCGCGTCCTCGTCGTCCCGCGTGCGCTCGTGCTCCTCGACTGAGTCGCCCCGGCCCCCGCCCATGCCCGTGATCTTGCCGTCCTTGGCGGGACGCAGATCGAACTCCTTGCCCCACCAGGCGACCCGCTCCTCCCACAGCGCCAGGATCCGCTCGAGCTTCTGCGCCGCGACGACCTTCTTGTCTGCCTGCTGCTGCGCCTTCTGGTCGTCCCAGGCCTTGCGCATCGCCACGAGCGAGGCGGGCGGGCGGATGTCGTGCTCGACGTACTGGTCCAGCCGCTCCAGCACGAGCAGGGACGTGCCGGTGGTCACGATGCCGAAGCGCTTGCCGACCTGTGCGATGGCCAGCTCGTTGCGCGCGCCGCCCACCGCGAGGTCGTTGACCTTCTTTGTGGCCCAGAACCGCTGGAGCACGGTGCCCTCGGTGGCGTCGGCGGCGTTCACGGCGAAGGTGCGCTCCACGGGCTTGCTGCCCGCCCCCTCGAAGCGCAGCGTGACCGTCGCGGAGCCCTGCTCGAGGATCCCCGCGAAGGAGAACACGCCGTTCGCGGGCTCGGCGATCCGGGGGTAGGACTCCCCCAGACCGGACGGCGCCGACGCGCGGCGGAACGAGAAGGGCGCACGGCCGATGGCGTCGGCGGCCGCTGCGTCGTCGGTGGTGGTCAGGTCGATCCAGGCTCCGCCGGAGCCCAGGGACAGCGCCCGCAGCACGTCGTGGTTGGCCACCGCCGCGCCGTTGATGGCGTACAGCGGCGCGTCCAGGCGGGGCGGCTCGGCCTCACCGAGGTTGCTGATGCCGTCGCTGAAGAGCAGGTACAGGTCCGGCGCCGGCCGCGCGGACAGCGCCTGGAGGGCGGCCATCCGGGTGCCGCCGTCGTACACCGTGCCCTGCAGGTACGCGACCAGGGCCTCCGTCTGGCCGGGGAGCTGGAAGGTCACCGTGGGCAACAGCGCGTCGGCGAAGACGACCACCTCGGCCGCCACGCGCCGGGGGGCCAGCGTCCCGATCCAGGCCGTCAGGGCCGCCAGCTCACGCCCGTGATCCACGTCCGCCCGGGACAGGGAGGCGTCCCACAGGATGGCCACCCGATCCGGGGTGATCCGGGCCGCCGCCTTGGGCGCGCTGACGGTGTCGTGGATGGAGAAGTAGACCTGACCATCCGGCGCCCGCTCCACGGCGACGGGCCGGCGATCCAGGTCGGGCAACACGACGGCGATGGGCTTGTCCAGCAACGCGTTCTTCAGGGTCGTCTCGGCGACGAACCGGTCCTCCCACTTCCCGAACCCCAGCCCGCCCAGGCCCTCGCCATCGATGGTGGGCATCACGGTCGCCCGGACCACGTCGAGTCGGACGTGCACGTCCTTGATGGGCTTGTCGAAGCCGAGGGGGAGCTGGTACCGGGCTCCAGCGACGCCCTGCACGAGCTCGGAGACCCAGGACACGCGGACCGTGCGGCTGCCCCGGGCGGGGATGGGGAACACCCGGGTGCGGTACGCGGCGCCGGCGACCTTCTCGACGAGCCCCGGATCGATGCCCTTGCGGACCTCCGCCTCGAAGACCTGGCGGGCCTTCTGCTTGTCCACCACCACGCCTTCGACCAGCGCCCCGTCCACGTCCAGGGCGTAGCCGCTGACGGTGGCGCCGGAGGGCAGCGGGAAGGTCAGATCCCCGGCCAGCGCGCGGCTGCCGGGGTTGAAGAAGGTCATGGTGATCGACGTCTCGGCCAGGTGGCCCACCACGCGGGCCTGCACGTCCAGGGCGGTGATCTCCAGGGCCTTCTCAGCGGTGCCTTCGGTGACGACGAGCGTCGGCGGCCCGGTGATCTGCGGCGGGGCCTCCCGAAGCTGGGCGCGGGCGGGCCCTGCGGTCAGGGTGGCAAGGGTCAGGGCTAGCAGCGGCGCGGTGATCCTGAGTCGCATTCGTTCCTCCCGGGCAAGGGTCGCATGGGGGAACGGGACCGCACTGACCGAGCGAAGTTCCCGGTCCGGCTCGGCCCGTCGCCCGGGCGTGGGACACTGCGCGCGGAGCCCCCTCATGACCGGACCGGTGACCAGGGAGCGGCTGGTGTGGGGCTTCGTCGTGCTCCATCTCGCCGTCGTCGTCCTGCGGATGGCCACCTTGTCGGGGGAGTGGACCGACGCAGCCAACGGCTGGATCCTTGGCGATTGGCTCCTGAGCTACGAGGCCGGCTTCGCCCGCCGGGGGCTGCCCGGCGCCCTGATCCTGGCGCTGTGCGACGCGACGTCGTGGTCGCCGCTCGTGTTCGTGCGCGCAATCCAGCTCGCCCTGTACGCCGCAACTCCAGCGCTGGTCCTGCATCTGGTCCGGGGCCGCCGCCTGGAGCTGTGGTTCGTGCTCCTCGTCGTGTCTCCGGCGACGTTCCTGTTCCCCGTCCTGAACGTGCAGGGCGCGGGCCGCAAGGAGATCCTGTTCTTCGCCCTGCTGGCCTCGTGGTGTCTGGTCCTGCGTCGTGACCGGGTCCTGGGATCCGGGGGGCGGGCGGTCTTCGGGGCCGCGGTGGCGGCGCTGATGCTGTGTCACGAGGGCCTGCTGTTCTTCGTCCCGTTCTTCACCGCGGCCTACCTGATCGCCCAGAGGTGCAACGACCGGCCGATCCGGCCCCTGGATGCCCTCTTCCTGCCCCTGACGGCCCTCGCGGTCGCCGCCCTCGTCGGCTTGTTCGGGCACAGCGACGGCGCCGCCTACCAGGTGTTGTGTGCGGGACTCGTGGCGCGGGGCATCGACCCGTCCATCTGCCACGGCGTGCTCGGCTGGCCCACGGGGCTCGCCGAGAACCTGCGGATCAGCCTGCAGGCGATGCGATCCGCCGAGCTGTACCCCCTCGCGGGCGGCCTCGCCCTGCTGCCGCTGCTCGTGCTGGTCGCGGCGCGCGCCCCCGCGGACCACCCCCGGGTGCGGTACCTGCTGCGCGTCGTCGGCGCCGCGGTGGCGCTGACCGCTCCCCTGTACTTCCTGGGCGCAGACTTCGGGCGGTGGATCCACGCCACGGCCATGAGCGTGCTGCTCGTCACGATCTCCGCCCTGCCCCCCCGTGGGCCCGAACCCTGCGACCCCGCGCCGCGCTGGTCCGGGCTCGGGGCCGTCGCGATCACCCTCGCCTACATGTCCACCTGGATGATCCAGCACCACGGCGGGCCCGGGGTGGGCGGAAACGGGGTCATGTGGCGGCTGCTGCGGGCGCTGTTCGCGGGAGGCTGAGGCCGATCCGGTCGGCCCTGGGCGCGCTATCGTGGGGCATGCCCGCAAGGATCCTGCTCGCTCTGCTGCCGCTCCTGGTCTCGTCCGCCGCCCTCGCCGCGGAGCCTTCGGTCTTCATCCCCGATGCCCTGGCGCAGTTCAACGCCCACGCCCGCTTCCCCCTGCCGGAGCTCAGCCCGGCCCAGCTGGAGCGCCTGGTGGCGGGCAAGATGGTCAAGATCCGACAGGTCTCCGAGGAGGACGGCGGCCCGCAGCGCGCGGTGGGTCTGCTGCGCACCGCCGAGCCTGCAGCGGGCCTCTGGCTGTCCACCCGCGACGTGCACTTCACCGCGACGCCGGAGCTGATCGAGGTCCGGCTGACGCCCCCCGGGCAGTGGCCGTCCCGGTGGTATCAGCTCCTGGACCTGCCCCGGCCGTTCGACGACCGGCAGTGGGTGGTGGATGTCGCGGACACCCATGCCCTGTCCACCGCCACGGGCGGGCGGGCCTGGGAGCACGCGTGGACCCTGAGCCCCGATGGGCCGCGCATCGGCGCCGAGGCGGTGGCCGCAGGCCGCGTCCCCGGCGTGGACACGGACCGGGGCGAGGACGCGATCTACACCCCCGTCAACCACGGGGCCTGGCTCGTCATCGCGCTGCCGGACGGGGGATCCCTGCTCGGCTATCACGTCACCTCGATCATCGGCGGGGCCGTCCCCGACCGGCTCGTGGCGGACTACGCGCTGTTCACCCTCGGCAAGGTGCTGCACGGGGTGGAGGAGCGCACGCGGGCGGTGATCGAGCACTACGACGCTGCCCATGAGCCCATCGAGGGCGGCGACGGCGTCGGCATTCAGCCGCACCTGGGCCACGCTCCAGCGCTGTAGTGGTCGATCCACCCCCGATGCACCCCTTCCTGCGGCTGGCGCTGGACCGTGCACGGGCCCACCCGGACGTGGACCTCGCCGTGCCGCGGCGCGACGAGCTCGCCCTGGATGTGGTGCCGCGGTGGGGACCTCCCTTCCGGCTCGATCTGCACGACCTGCACCTGCAGACGCTGGATGCGGGGCCCGAGGCCCGCGGAGACGCGGTGGAGCGCCGGTTGACCCTGGCCTGCCGCCCGCCCGCCGAGGCGGCGGTGTGGTCCGAGGTGCAGGCGAGTCTTCGGACGGTGATCCGCACCGGGTCGCTGGCGCTGTCCACCACCTCGGAGCTGCTCGTGCGCCCCCTGGGGCCCGGTCTGCTCGAGGCGGTGGTGCTCGACGGGCCCGAGTCCTTCGCCTTCGTCAGCCGCGGGGTGGCCGCGGCGTGGCCGGTGCAGGAGTCCGAGGTGTTCGAGACGGCGCGGCGCGCCCTGAACCGGTCCGACGCGTTCGTGGCGTGGGATCCGGGGGCCCCGTCGCCCATCTGGTCGTTCGAGCCCAG
>CALAGR010000107.1 GCA_937891735.1 uncultured Pseudomonadota bacterium
GGTGGGCGCGGCTGGCGGACTCAGGGGGCGTGCGCCCCTCTTCCAGCCACGCCACGGCCCACGCCGCGAGGCCGGTAGGCCCCGAGAGCTGGAGCAGATCGCCCGGCTGCGCGCCGCTCCGCAGCAGCGGGCCCGCCGCCGTCGCCTCGCCGATGACGGTGACCGAGACGGTGACAGGCCCCGGGGTGCGCACGGTGTCGCCGCCCAGCAGCGGACACCCCGCGTCGTCCAGCGCCTGCCGGGCTCCGTGCATGAGCGCGTCCCCGAGACCGCCTTCCGCCAGCCCGTCCACCGGCAGCGACAGGGAGATCAACGCGCCACGGGGCCGCGCCCGGGCCGCGGCGAGATCGCTCAGCGCGGCGGTGACCGCCTTCCAGCCCACGTCGTCGGGGGAGGACCACTCCAGGCGGAAGTGCACGTCCTGCACCATCGTGTCCACCGACAGCGCGAGGGGGCGGTCCGCCGTCGTCGCGATCCACGCCACGTCGTCGCCGGGGCCCAACAGCACGCCCGCCGCGGCCGGCGTGGCGCGCGTCCAGCGGCGGATCGCGGCGAACTCGCCGTGACTCGGCGGGATGAGCGGGGGGCCGGAGTGGCCGGCGGCGTCGGGGTCCACGGGGGGCGTCAAGCTCCTATTGTCCGGCCTCATCCGCGTCATCCTCGGTCGCGGGCTTCGGCCACACCTGAACGATGGCACCGCGGTGCACCTGCAGCGTCAGCAGCTCGTGCACCATCGACCCGTCGGCGTTGAACCCCCGGGCCCCGGTCACGGATTGCACCGGAGTGGAGAGCGCGAGGCGCCGGACCAGCTCCCGACGCGTGCCCACGCCCTCACTCAAGAGCTGGATGAGGAAGATGGTCGCATCGTACGCGGTCGCCTCGAGGATCGTCGGATCGGTCCCGTACGCGGCGCGGTACGCGTCGGTGAAGTGCTGGGCCCCCGGCTCGGCGCTCTCCAGGAAGAAGCCGTCTACCAGGATCGTGCCTTCGGTGTACTTGCCGCCGCGGGTCACGAGATCGGGGTGGTTCAGGGCGGAGCCCCCCAGCAGCGTCACCGGCAGGTACTCCTTGTCCTTGGTCTTGTCGATGTGGCCGCCCAGGTTGATCTCCTCGAAGATGAAGCCCGGGGCCAGCATCGTGACCCGCCGGTAGTTGTCCGGCACGAAGATCGCCTGGTAGTCCAGGCCCGGCTCCAGGGCGGTGATCGGCTCGTGGCCCACCTGCGGCTTCTTGCGGCTCCCCAGCCAGGGCAGCACGAGATCGGCCTCCCCCGGCGGAGACGCCATGTACCAGGCCGCGTTCAGCTTGCGGCCGGTCTCGCGGAAGTCGGTGGACTCGGCGGGGTAGGACTCGACGGAGACGATCTGCCCCCCGGCCTTCTCGACGGCGTCCCAGAACTTGCCCGCGAGCTCCCCCGCGCTCTCCTTGTCGGGGTAGGCGATGGCGAACTTCGTCATGCCGAGCCGGCCCATCGTGTGGTCCACGAGGGCGCGGATCTGGTCGTCCGGGTGCAGCCAGGCGTTGAACACGTAGGGGCTCTGGGCCATGCCCGGCTTCTGGGTCATCATGATCGCGGGCACGAGGTGCCGGGTAGCGGCGTCCGCGACGCCGGGCGCAGACGACGAGATCATCGGCCCGAGCACGGCGATCACCTTGTCCTTGTCGACGAGGGTGCCGACCCCGGCAGCGGCCGCGGCCTCTTCCCCCCCCGTGTCCACCACGTGCAGCTCGATCTGGGGCCACCCCAGCTCCACCGCCGCCTGGATGGCGAGATCGATGCCCCGGCGGGCCAACGCGCCCGGCGCCGCGTAGCGCCCCGTCATGGGCAACAGCAGGCCCACCGCCAGGGGGTTGGTGTCCTCCGGCTCGGCGGCGAACTCCTCCGCCCCGGGGACCCAGGTGATCAGGGGATGCTCGGGGTAGCGCAGGGCCCAGGACCGACGCGCATCCTCCGTGCTCGGCGCGTCCACCATCTGGCGGCGGTCTTCGAGGGCCACCGCGCCGATCAGGCCGGCCACCAGGGGGCTGGATGCGAGCCGCTCGAGCTCGTCCCAGCTGTCGTCCATCCACTCCTTGCCGGCCGTCTCCCGGGCCCGCTTCGCGGCGGACAGGGCCGTGCGCGCGTCGTCCAGATCCTTGTCGGGATCGAACAGCTTGCGCGCCAGGAGCAGCCCCTGGGCGTCGAGGGCGCGGCGCCAGTCCCCGTCGAACAGGTGCTGGGCCACGAGCTCCCGCGCGGCCCGCTGGACCACCGTCGGATCCTGCGCGGTGCTGGCCACGTTGCGGAGCTGGCTGGCCCCGCCCTCGCGATCCCCGTCCTCGCCCACCGTCAGCGCGATGAGCAGCTTGACCTCGTCGAGCCCCTCCCGGCCCCCCAGGGTCAGCCAGGACTCCAGGTGCCGACGCGCCGAGCGCCACTCGCCGAGCTCGAACGCCGCGCCGCCCGCGAGCCGGTGGGCGAGCAGGGTGTACTCGCCCCCCGGGAAGCTCTCGAGGTAGCTCGTGGTGCGCTCGAAGAGGTCTTCGGGCTCGCCGGAGTCGATGGTCTTCTCGATCACCTTCCAGGCCCGGATCTCGGCCCTGTTGTCGGCGCCGGGCAGGGTCAGGAGCGCGACGGCCAGGAGCAGCAGCGCCGGGAACCGGCTTGGGCGTGTGGTCACGAGACGCGCTCCTCTTCGTCGTTCTTTCGGCCGAGCACCTTCAGGAGCGCCTCCCGCATGGGGGACGGCTGCGCCGACAGCTCCCGATCCAGGGCGAGCAGCCGCTCCTTCTGGTCGGCGTTGACCTGGGACGGCAGGTCGAGCACGACCTTGACGTACAGATCGCCGCGGCCCGCGCCCTTCACCATTGGTAGACCGCGTGCCTTCAGGGTCAGGACCGTGCCGGGCTGACATCCCGGGGGCAGACGCACGACGGCGGGCTCGCCCAGCGTCGGCACGTCCAGCTCCGCGCCGAGCAGCGCCTGGGCGTAGCTGACAGGCACGTCACAGAAGATGTCGGCGCCCCGGCGCTGGAAGAACTCGTGATCGGCCACGTTCACTACGACGTACAGATCGCCGGTTCCCTTCGATCCGCCGTACCCCTTGCCGGCCACCTTGAGCTTCTGGCCCGTGTCCACGCCGGGGGGCACCTTGACCCGAAGCTTCTCCTCGACCTTCACCTTGTCGCCCGTGGCGCGCTTGAACTGGACCTCCTTCGTCACGCCCCGCGCGCACTCCTCCAGGGAGATGGTGACGGTGTAGCGGAGGTCCTGGGGATCCGGCCCCTGCTTCTTCTTCCGCCGACCGAACAGGTCCTTGAACAAGCCCCCCATGACCTCGCCCAGATCGATGTCGTCGGCGGAGCCGAACGGGCCCTGGGAGCGGCCGTCGGTGAAGACCCGGCCGAAGCGGTCGTACTGCAGCCGCTTGACCGGATCCGACAGGATCGACCAGGCGTAGGCCACTTCCTTGAAGCTGCGAAGGGCGGAGGGATCCCCGGGGTTGCGGTCCGGGTGAAACTCCAGCGCCTTGCGGCGATAGGCCTTCTTCAGCTCGTCGTCGGTCGCGGTCTTGTCGACGCCGAGAAGCGCGTAGAGGTCTGGCTGCACGCGCGGAACGCTATCAGCTATCCGGCCCCGCTGAGGGGATCTCCGGCCTACTCGACGGCGCCACCCGCGACCCACGCACGGATGAGGTCGATCTGGGTCTGGGACAGGAACGGCCCGCCCAGGGGCATCTGGGTGTCGGTGCCACCGACGGTGCCCGCCGTGCCCTGGATCTTGTTGACGAGGTAGGAGTTGTCCGCGTCGCCGGGCTCGATGCGATCCATGGAGCCGAGCTCGAACGCGGGCACGCCCACGAGGTTGCCGTAGGCGGTGGCCGCGCTGCCGTCCATGAAGAAGCCGGTGCTGTGGGATCCGCCGCTGTGGCACCCGCAGTTGAGGCTGAGGATGGTGGAGTAGACGTCGCTGAAGGTCGGGGCGTCGTCGTCGTCCCCGCTGTCGTCGTCGTCCCCGCTGTCGTCGTCGTCACCGGTGTCGTCGTCGTCGCCGGTGGTGTCGTCGTCGTCCCCGGTCGTGTCGTCGTCGTCGTCGCCGAGGACCTCGCTGGCCCCCGCGTCGATCCACTCGGCGATGGCGGTGATGATGGCCTCGTCCAGGTAGGGGCCGCCCTCGGGCATCTGGGAGCCGCTGCCGCCCACGTCCGCGTGGGTGCCCCGCAGCTTGTGGATGAGGTAGCTGTTCGCCGAGTCGCCCGGCTCCACGCGGTTCAAGGCACCGCTCGTCTCGGACGCGGGGTGGCTGACCAGCAGGTCGTACGCCATGTCGGCGTCGTCGAGGGCGCCCATCGGATCCGAGCCCGGCTGTCCCGGGTTGCTGGTGTGGCAGGGGCTGCAGTTCGCCGCCAGGGTCGCGCTCACGAATCCCCAGTCGGGCGTCGGATCGCCGGGATCGGGGGCCTCGGAGGGGCATCCGGTGGAGAGCAGCAGCCCGATCAGGGCGGGAACAGTCAGCAGCACTGAGCGCATCGATCCTCCTCGGCGCAGACTGCGCCAACTTGATGGTGTCCGAGGAGGGCGCCATGACGCAAGTGGTGTCGATCCGCCCGGGCGATCCGAAGGCGATCCGAAGGGGCTCCGGTGGGTACCATCGGCCCATGCTGATCGAACTGCTCACGCGGACCACGCGCCTCCTTCCCCTCCTCGCCCTCCTGGTGCTGCCGGGGTGTCCCGTCGCGGCGGACGACGACGACTCCGGGGACGACGACGACGCCGGGGACGACGACTCCGGGGACGACGACGACAGCAGCGTTGTGCCGGGCTGTGACGACGCAGCGCTCGGAGCGGCATTGTCCACCCTCGCCACGTGGCCGACCCGGGACTCCTGCGGGCACTTCATGGGGTCCGGGACGGGCGACGACGCCTTCCGTGTGGCCGCGGCCTTCCAGGTGCCGGGCACGGTGGTCGAGACGCCGGGGATGTCGTGGACCCTGCCCTTTGGCGGCGTCACCCTGCCCGACGAGGTGGCGGGGGTGTTCGAGGTCCAGGCGGGCACGAACCTGACGGTGTACGACTGCGAGGACGCCATCGATCCGAACCTGGAGGCGGTCGTGGTCCAGCAGTGGGAGCCCGTAAGCGGGATCGCGACGATGACGGTGGACCAGGTAGACGGCGAGGCGTGGCCGGGGGGACCGCTGCTCTTCACAGGAACGGTGCAGCTCGATGCCGTGGTGGTGGAGCTGGTCGGCGCGGCGGGCACGACGTGCGCGGTGCCGGACGTGACGTGGACGAGCCTGAACCTGGGCTGGCTGCCCGGACGCTGAGGGCGCAGCCGCGCCGCCCCACTCCGCACGGGCACCTCTGTCCGGTATCCTCCCGCCTTTCCCGGGAGGTCCCATGCCCGCTGCGTTCCGTCAACTCGCGCTGCTCGTCCCCATCGCTTCGCTGCTGCTCACCGGCTGCTCGATCAAGCAGATGGCGCTGAACGCCGTCGCGGACAGCTTCTCGGGCGACACCGGCGGCAGCTTCACGAGCGATCCGGACCTGCAGTTCATCGGTGAGGCCCTGCCCTTCGGCCTCAAGCTGATGGAGGGCATCAACGACGGCACGGCCAAGCACGTCGGCCTGAAGCTGACCCTCGCGTCGGGCTTCACCCAGTACAGCGTGGTGTTCGTGGAGTGGCCCGCCGAGCAGCTCAAGTACGACGACTACGAGGAGTCCCGGTTCCAGTACAAGCGGGCGAAGCGGTTCTACCTGCGCGCCAACAGCTACGCGCTGGACGGGCTCGACCTGCTTCACGACGACTTCCGGTCCCGTATCTATGAGGACACCGACGCGCTGCTCACCGAGATGGGTGTGCAGGATGTGCCCTTCCTCTTCTGGACGGCCGCGTCCTGGCTGGCCGCCGCGTCCACGGATCTGGAGGATCCCGAGATGATCGGTCTGTTCCCGTTGGCCACCAAGGTGCTGATGCGGGCCTACGCGCTCGATCCCACCTGGGAGGGCGGGATCATCCCCAGCACGCTGATCAGCTTGGAGCCGAACCTGCCCGGTCCGGGGGGCGCCGAGCGGGCGCAGGCCCGGTTCGATGAAGCGGCCGCCCTCGCCCAGGGGCGCAGCGCCGGCATCTACGTCAGCCTCGCCAACGCCGTGGCGCGGCCGGCCCAGGACCGGGAGCGCTACATCGAGCTGTTGAACCAGGCCCTCGAGGTTTCGCTGGACGAGTACCCGGACGAGCGGCTCGGCAACGACTATGCGCAGCAGCGCGCGCGTTTCCTGCTCGATCACATCGACGACATGTTCTTCTAGACCCCATGCCCCGGAGACCGCACCGATGACCCGACGCCTTGTGCTGCGCACCTTGCTCCTGACCGCCTTGTTGCTGGGGCTCGCCCTGCCTGCGTCCGCCGCAGACATGACCATCAAGTGGGCGACCCTGGCTCCCGAAGGCACGACCTGGTTCAAGGCGTTGCGTCAGATCGGCGACCAGTGGCAGGAGATCTCCGGCGGCAAGGTCAAGGTCCGGATCTACGCCGGCGGCGTGGTCGGCAACGAGACCTCGATGATTCGCAAGATGCGCATCGGTCAGCTGCACGGCGGGCAGATCACGAGCATCGGGCTGGTGGACTTCGATCCCGGGCCGCAGGTCATCAACTCCCCGATGCTGATCCGCAGCAACGCCGAGCTCGACTTCGTCATGGAGGACATGGGCCCCAAGTTTGACGAGCGCCTGCTCGAGAAGGGCCTCGTGGTGCTGACCTGGGGTGACGCAGGGTGGGTGCATCTGTTCACCAAGAGCCCCATGACGGACCCCGACAGCACGAAGGACTACAAGATCTACGCGTACGACGGAGATCCCGAGGCGGTGAAGCTCTTCGAGACGTTCGGCTTCAACCCCGTCGTCATGACCGCGACCGACGTGCTTCCTTCGCTGCAGAGCGGCCTCGTGAACAGCTTCCCCAGCACCCGACTGGGCGCGCTGTCACTGCAGTGGTTCGCCCTCGCTCCCTACATGATGGATGTGCCCTGGGCGCCGCTCATGGGCGCCACCGTCATCAGCAAGGACGTGTGGGACCAGATCCCCGCCGAGTACCACGAGCCCTTCATGAAGGCCGCCCGGGACATCGGCGACTCCGTCCGGAACGAGATCCGGCGCCAGGACGAAAAGGCGGTGCCCGTCATGGAGAAGTTCGGCCTGAAGGTGTCCACGCCCAACGCCGAGGAGCGCGCGCGCTGGGACAAGCTCGGCGCGGAGGCGGCGCAGCTCTGGGCCGACAAGGTCGTCCCGCCGGAGATCTTCAACAAGGTCAAGAGCCTGGTGGCCGAGTACCGCAGCAAGTGATCCCCGAAGGGACGCCATGACCGGCACTGCGCCGAACGAGACGCTGAAGCCCCCGATCCCCTTCCTCGCCCGCATCGAGGAGGGGGTTCTGGCGTTGGTGCTGTCCGCGATGGTGCTCATGCCCGTCGTGTCGGTCACGACCCGGCTGGTGACGGGCCGTTCGCTGGCCTCGGTCAACGTGTGGGTGCAGAACCTGAACCTCGTGCTGGCGTTCGTCGGCGCGATCGTCGCGGCGCGCACCCTGCGGCACCTGTCGCTGTCCACGGGCGAGCTGTTCAAGCTGGAGCCGAAGTGGTCGCGTCGGGTCGCCCGGGTGACCACCGCGGTGGCGGTGGCGGTGACGGCCATGCTCGCGGTGGCGAGCTACCAGTTCGTGCACGCCGAGATGACGATGAGCTCGAGCGTGCTGCCCGGCGGGGTGCCCACCTGGGTGATCCAGGCGGTCATGCCCATCGGCTTCGTGGCCATCGCCGCCTACCTGACCTGGGTCGGCAACCCCGACTGGAAGGGCCGGGTGGCTTCGCTGCTGGCCATCGGCGCCGTGGCGGCCCTCGCCCTGGTGCCGCCCGACGCGCGGCAGCCCTTCTTGTGGGGCGGATGCGCGGTGATGAGCGTCGCGGTGGCCCTGGGAGCGCCCATCTACACGGTCATGGGCGGCCTGGCGATGCTGTTCTTCTGGGGCAAACCCATGCCCACGCCCATCGCCGCCGTGCCGGTGGAGACGATCAACCTCGTCACCAACCCGCAGCTGCCTGCGATCCCGCTGTTCACCCTCGCCGGCTATCTGTTGGCGGAGGGAGGCGCGTCCCGGCGGCTGGTGGACGTGTTCCGCCACTGGTTCGGCTGGCTGCCGGGGGGCATCGCGGCCGCCACGGTCCTGGTGTGTGCGTTCTTCACGACGTTCACGGGTGCCTCGGGGGTGACGATCCTGGCCCTGGGCGGGCTGCTCCTGCCCGTCCTGATCAAGGCCGGGTACGACGAGAAGTTCTCCATCGGCCTGCTGGTGGCGTCGGGCTCCATCGGCCTGCTGTTCCCGCCCTCGCTGCCCGTGATCCTGTACGGGGTCGTGGCCCAGGTGCCCATCGACAAGCTGTTCATGTCGGGGGTGGTGCCCGGAGCGGTGCTGGTGCTGCTGCTCGTCGGCCTGGGCGTGTGGCACGCGCACAGGCGAAAGGTGGTGCGCACACGCTTCGAGCTCAAGCCGGCGCTGCGCGCGCTGGCGGACGCGAAGTGGGAAGCGGCGATGCCGGTGCTCGTGCTGGTGGGCATCTTCGGCGGCTTCCTGACGATCTTCGAGGCGGCGGCCTGCACCGCGGCGTACGCCTTCCTGTCCGAGGTGGTGGTGCACCGCGATCTGGATACGTGGCCCAAGATCCGGCACGTGTTCGTCGAGTGCGGAACGCTGATGGGCGGCGTCCTGATCATCCTCGGGCTCGCGCTGGGCTTCACCAACTACCTGATCGACGCGGAGGTGCCCCAGGCGGTGACGGCGTGGGTGTCGCTGCACGTCGGGAACAAGCTGGTGTTCCTGCTGATGCTGAACCTGATGCTGCTCGCGGTGGGCTGCCTGATGGACATCTTCAGCGCGATCGTGGTGGTGGTGCCGCTGATCGTGCCCATGGCGGCGGTGTTCGGGATCAACCCGATCCACCTGGGGATCCTGTTCCTGGCGAACCTGGAGCTGGGCTACCTGACGCCGCCGGTGGGCATGAACCTGTTCCTGGCGAGCTACCGGTTCGACAAGCCGCTGACCGAGGTCTATCGGATGGCGCTGCCCTTCCTGGGGGTCCTGCTGGTCGGGGTGCTGGTGATCACGTACGTGCCGGCGCTGACGCTGTGGCCGCATGGGGACGGGGATCCGACGAGCGGCATCGACTTCGAGAGCGAGCTCCGCCGGGGCGAGCCCGCGGACGGCGGCGGCACGGCGCTGCCCCTGGGTGCCCTGGACCTGAGCGCGCTGCTGGCGGGGGACGACGACGACTCGGCGGCGCCGGAGGACCCGACGCCGGCGCAGCCGGACGACCCGCCCGGAGACGACGACTCGGCCCGATAGGGCACCCCCAGGCGTTCGCGCACCATCGACCCGCGGCCGCCCGGCCCCGGTTGTGGTCGGGATGCACCGATTCTCCAGGTCTGCCCGTCGTTTTTCGTGGCCCTCCGGAGGACGTTCCTTCGTCTGGGTCCATGAACCCCGGAGGAAGCGCCATGGAGCTCTGGCACTGCACCTGCCGTCTGCACGACGGCCACGAGATCGCCCCGGACCCGGCGACCATTGGCGCAGCGGTCCGCCTCGTCCTCGCCGTGGGGCTGCCGCGCGGCCTCGTGATCTTCTGCGTCGTCGACGACCACCTGCACACCCTGCTCGCCTCGGACCGGGACGCCGCCGCGGAGACGATGCGGCGTCTGCAGGTGGCCTTCGCCCGGCACGCCGACCTGCCGGCTGCGTTCGAGGCGCCGCGCTTCAAGCGGATCGCCGACCGGGAGCACCTGTGGCGCACGGTTCCCTACATCCTGCGGCAGACCCACCGCCTCCAGCCCCCCACCGAGCCGTTCTGGGAAGGCAGCGCGGCCCCGGACCTCGCCGGGCTCCGATGGCCGGGCCGTCCCCTCCGGGAGCGTCTGCTCCGACACCTGCCGGAACTGCGAGAGGAGGCCGTGTTCCACTGGCTCGGCGCCGGGTCCGACGTCGTGTCGGGGTGGGGTGACCAGATCCCGCGCGAACAGCTCGCCGTGCTGGCCAGGGCGGCCGCCGCGGCCTTCGCGATCCCCACCGTGCGGGCCGGCGGGGCGCTCGGGCAGCTGGCGATCCGGGCCGCCTGTCGCGCGGTCTCCCACGAGGTGCCGACGATCCTGCTGGCCACCACGCTGGGGATCGCCCCCCGCGCCGCCCTCGCCGGCCGCACCGCCCAGGTCGATCCGGACGCCGTGGGGGCCGTGCTCCGCCAGGCCTGGCTGCGGGTGGCCTGGGAGCGGACCAGGCGGATCCTGGATCCCGATGCCCTCAGATCAGCGGCTGGCTGGCGCTGAGGGTTCCGGCCCCGCTCACAGGATCTCGTCGAGTCGCTCCACGGGCCGGCCGACCACCGCCTTGCCGTTCCACACGAAGATCGGCCGCTGCAGCAGGTTGGGGTTCGCCGCCATCGCCGCGATCAGGACCTCTTCGGACTCGGCGCCCGTGAGCCCCTCGGCCTTTGCGTCCCGACCGCGCAGCACGTCCTTCGCGGGCACCCCGAGCAGCGCGAGCACCGAGCGCAGCTCGTCGGCGGACAGGGGCTCCTTGGTGTACTCGCGGTAGCGGTACTCCAGGCCCTTTTCATTCAACAAGGCGACCGCCTTGCGACACGTGCTTCAGGTGCGTTTGCAGATGAGTTCGAGCATGGGAACGAGTCTAGCGTCGCGGTGACCGCGCGGCTCCCGGCCGCTTCACACAGCTTTACTCGGGGGACATCTGGCAGAGAGCTCCGCGACCCATTGTGGATGGCGAAAGGAGCACCAACCCCATGCTCGGTTTCTTGTTCGGTATCGGAGTCACCATGTTCGCCATCAACCGCTATCGCCGCGGAGGTCTTCGCCCCGCGGCCCGCTCGCGCCGTCGCCGTCGCCGCGAGTGGATCCTGGACCGCCTCTCGTCGCGGCTGGACACCACGCCTTCCCAGGACCGCGTGCTGGAGGACATCGTCGATGACCTCACGGACGTGCTCGGGGAGGAGCGCAGCGTCTTCACCTCCAGCCGCTCCACCCTGGCCGACGCGTTGAAGGGCGCCGAGTTCGACAGCGCCGGGCTGGACGACCTCGGGGCGCGCCAGACGGAGGCGTTGGGCAGGGTGCAGAGCGCCCTCGGGGCGGCCCTGAAGAAGGCCCACGCCACCCTCGATGAGGAGCAGCGGGAGCGTCTCGCCAGCTTCATCGGGAGCGGCCATCACGGCCGTCCCTGCGGGCGCCGGGCTCGCCACCTGCACGCCGCGTGATCGGCGCCTGAGCGACGCGCGGACCGACCGAGGCCGGATCCGGGATGACGGGTCCGGCCTCTTCGCGTGTTGCTCTAAGCTCGGGCATCTTCGAGGAGGCCCGATGCCCACGAACCCCTATCAAGCGCTCCACAAGGCCATTCGTCACCGACTGTTCGCCGTCGGATCCCAGCTGGGCTGGACCGACTTCGCCGACGCGAACGCCGTGGAGGAGCTGCGCCGCCAGTTCGCCGGGCTCTGCATGTTCCTGGAGCACCACGGAGAGGAGGAGGACAGCAAGATCCATCCCGTGCTCGCCCGCCTTGGCCCCGAGCTGCTCGAGAGCATGCAGGAGCAGCACGAGGAGATCGACGCCGAGCTCACCGAGCTGAAGGCGGCCTTCGGCCAGACCACCCCGGACACCGCCCACGCCTACTACCTGCGCTTCCTGCGGTTCGCTGCGGCCTACGTGCTCCACACGGACGACGAGGAGCGCCGGGTGTGGCCCGTGCTGTCCGCCCTCGCGACGCCCGAGGAGCTGGCGACAATGAACGACGAGGACTACGGCAAGTCGAGCCCCGAAGGACTGGGCATGATGCTGGGACGCGTGTTTCCGGTCCTCAATCCGCCCGAGCGGGCCGAGATCCTCGGTGAGATCGAGGCCCAGGTGCCCCCCGCGTTCTATGCGAAGGTCCTGGAGAACGCTGGCGAGCAGTGACGGCTCGCACCCAGCCTCAAGGAGGCGGCGGGGTGGACTGACCGACGGGGGACCCCTCGGCCTCTTCGTTCGATCCCCAGCACACCGGCGCGCCCTGCACGTTGAGCGCGCAGCAGTGGGCGCTGCCGCAGGACAGCTGCGTCATCTGCACGTCCGGCGGCTCCGTCTTCCCATCGGACGCGTTGCCCCAGCACGTGGCCTCGCCGAACGTGTCCAGGGCGCAGCAGTGGCCCTTGCCGCAGCCGACCGACTCGAAGGCCCCGGCCGGCGGCAGCTCGATCGTCGACACGAGGCCCCAGCAGGTGATCGAGCCCGCTGCGTCCAGCGCGCAGCCGCTGGCTTCGCCCACCGCGAACGACTCGAAGACCCCGGCCGGAGCGTCGGTCTCGCCCACCTGGGACTCACCCCAGCAGGACAGCGCGCCCTCCAGGTCCAGGCCGCAGGTCGAGAACTTGGAGCCGTCCATCATCTTCCACGGCTTGTCGGGGATCTCGAGCTGGCCCTCGAGGTTCTTGCCCCAGCACTCCACCGCCATCCCGTCGGCGTCCAGGGCGCAGTTGTGGTGCGAGCCGACCCAGAGCTGGGAGAACTGCCCCTCGGGCGCGACGGACTGTCCGAAGTCCGTGGACTCCTCGTAGCCCCAGCAGGCGACGGTGCCGTCCACGGCCAGCGCGCAGGTGTGGGACCACCCTCCGCCGACCCACACGAACTCGCCCGGAGGCGGCTGCGCCTGCGTGAACCAGTCCCACCCCCAGCACACCAGCTCGGACGCCCCGTTGATGCCGCAGGAGTGGAAGTCCCCCATGCCGAGCATCTTCCACTCGGTGGACTCGGTGCTGTCGTCGTCGTCCGCGGCGGTGGTGTCGTCGTCATCGACGGGCGGAAACTCCCCCGGATCGGTGGGGCAGCCGAGCAGCAGCACGAAGAGAAGGGGGGCTGTGCGCGGGTCGAGACCTCGTTCGGGAGTCCAGCCAGGGTCGAGAGTAGTCGAGCCGATTCCCGGACGCCCAGCAAGATCGGGGAACGGGTCCTCGCGAGGACCGCGGCGACGGCTGGAAGACGCTGTCCAAGCACCTGCCGCCGGTGTACGCCGTGCGCTTCGTGCGCTGAGGAGGAGATGGTGGGCCCGCTGGGGTTTGAACCCAGGACTGTTCGGTTATGAGCCGACCGCTCTCACCACTGAGCTACGGGCCCTGCAGCGTGACCGTGCCACAGATCCCGGGCAGGAGCACCGGCCGGGGACCTGAAGTGCGCGTCCGCCCCGGTGGTACCTTGGCCACCTGTTCGACCGCGTCGACCGGGGATGATCGAGGGAACATGTTCGAGGATCGAAGAGCGCAGCCCCGCGCCTCGCAGGGGGCCCGATGAGCGTCCTGGCCCCCGGCTCCTTCCACGAGGGCGCGATCTTCCAGGGCCTGGATCTGCGCGAGGAGGAGCTGCAGAACGTCGAGCTGCTCGCCTGCACGGTCCGGGACGGCAAGCTCGACGGCGTGACCCTGACCCGCTGCTCGTTCGAAGACGTCACC
This sequence comes from uncultured Pseudomonadota bacterium, assembly GCA_937891735.1. Classification (GTDB taxonomy): domain Bacteria; phylum Myxococcota_A; class UBA796; order UBA9615; family UBA9615; genus JAGSHC01. The sequence goes on from CALAGR010000107.1 coordinate 13,513, forward strand.
TTCGAGCGCTGCAACCTCAGCGTCGCCAAGCTCGGCGGATCCTCGTTCCGCGACGTGCGCTTCGTGGGCTGCAAGCTCACGGGCATCGACTGGAGCCGGGCCCACGACCTGACGTTCGAGGTGATGTTCACCGACTGCGTGCTCGACTTCTCGTCCTTCGTGGGGATGCGCCTGTGCGACCTGCGCTGCAGCGGTGGAAAGGCCCACGACGTGGTGTTCGCCGACTGCAACCTGCGGGACGCGCGGCTGGCGGACATGGACCTCGCCGGCGCCACCTTCACCGGCAACGACCTGCGGGCGACGGACCTGTCCACCTGCGCCAACGTCGTGCTGGAGCCCAACACCAACCGCCTGCACGGAACGAAGCTGCCCCTGGACGCCGCGCTGCGGTACCTGCAGCACCTCGGGATCGTCGTGCCCGCCGTGGAGGCCTGACATGTCCGGCACATCGTCCCTGGTGATCGCGACCCTGACCGGCGCGCTTCTCCTGGCGCCAGCCGCCGCGCAGGCGGTCTGCGGCGACGGCGTGATCGACGCCACCGAGGGCTGCGACGACATCAACACCGCCCCCGGCGACGGCTGCGACGTGTTCTGCCAGATCGAGCCCGGGTGGGAGTGCGTGGCCGCGGGCTTCGAGCTCGACTTCGACGAGGTGATCTTCGAAGACCCCTTTCACTCGGCGCCCGAGTGGGCCCTGTCCGCCGACGGGCTGACCGTCACCCAGGCCCTCAACGCCGACCCCGCCGTGTACGTGTCCACGCTGCCGGCCTCGGGCGTGTCGATCACGTTCGAGCTGACCGTCAACACCACCACCGACGACGACTTCATCGGCTGGGTCATCGGCTACGAGGCGGGCGAGGGCGCCGCCGTCGGCGCGGACTGGCTGCTGTTCGACTGGAAGCAGGGCGCGCAGACCTGGGACGGCTTCTACACGCCCGAGGGGCTCGCCTTCAGCCGCGTGCAGGGTCCGGTCACCTCGGCCTACGACCTGTGGTCCCACCAGGGCGACGTGGTGGAGGTGCGGCGGGCGATGACCCTGGGCGCGACGGGCTGGGCGGACAACCAGACCTACGTCGTGCAGGTGGACTACTCGATCAACGGCTTCGACATCTTCGTGGACGGCAGCCTGGAGTTCAGCGAGCGGGGCACGTTCCCCCTGGGCACCTTCTCCTTCTACAACTTCTCCCAGCCCGCCATCGAGTACGAGCTGACCGCGCCCACCAGCGGCTCGGTGTGCGCCGAGCTGGACAGCGATCTGGACGGCGTGACCGACCCCACGGAGTACGCCCTGGGCACCGATCCGTTCTCGGCGGACACCGACGGCGACGGGATCGACGACCTGACCGAGATCGTGGACCTGGACGCGCCCGTGGACACCGACGGCGACGGGCTGATCGACGCCGTGGAGTCCAACGAAGAGGACAGCGACGGCGACGGGATCGTCGACCAGCTCGACCCCACCGACGACTCGGGGGACGACGACGACTCCGGCGACGACGACGACGTCACGGGGGACGACGACGACGATGACGACGACGACGACGACGACTCCGGCGGGTCGCCCTTCGGGGACGACGACGACGACACGGGCTGGAACACCGAGGCGAGCTGCGACTGCGGCTCCTCCGGCGGAGGCGCTGGCGGCCTGGCGCTGCTTCCGCTCTTCGCGGTCCTCCGCCGCAGGCCGTGACCGCGTCATTGTCGATCCGGGGGCGGCAGGGTAGGACCAACCGATGAGACGCAGTCTGATGATGGGCCTGGCCCTCGCCACGTCTCTGGTCACGGCACCCGCCCTCGCGCAGGTGACGGGCTACCCCCTGCTGGACAACGAGAGCATCGGGCTGGCCCGCGCGCTGGACGCCGCGGTCGCCGGTCCGCCGGAGCAGTTCGACGAGCAGCAGTGGGCGCTGGAGACCATCAATAGCTTCCTGTCCGGCGGCGACGTGATGTCGCCCTTCCGCTACCTCATCGCGTTCTCGGCGTACTCCGTGGGGCAGGCCGCGAGCTCCACCCCGGCGTATCGCGAGCCGTACCGCCGGACCTACCAGGGCTTCATCGACAAGATGGCGCAGCCCGTGGCCTGGGAGGACTTCCTGACGGTCTGGGGCGGACAGAGCCCGTTGGGCCCCGACAACATCATGTACACGGGCCATCTGCTGCTGATGATGAGCCACTACCAGCAGCTGTTCGGCGACGACCGGTACGAGCAGCCCTTTGTGCTGACGGGCAGCGACGGAGCGACCTGGACGACGGACGTGCACTCGCTGTCGGCCTTCGTCGCCGACCAGGTGCAGGCCAACACCGACAACGACGGCTCCGCGACCTTCAACGTGCCCTGCGAGCCGGGCCGGGTCTTCGTGCCCTGCAACACGCCGCACCGGCTCAGCGACCTGATCCACGACCAGGCCTTCGGCACGGACTACGGGTCCTCGACCGGGGCCTGGGTGGACTGGGTGCAGCAGCGCATGACCCACGGCGAGTCGGGCGTGCTGTACGACCTGTACTGGCCCTACGGCCACGGGCAGGGCGAGCCGTCCGCGGGGCTGGCTCCGGCGCGCACCGAGCGGGTCAGCGGCATCTACAACGCCTGGACCATCTGGTTCCTGCGGGCCATCGCGCCGGAGTGGGGGGGCGGACCTGTATCCCCGCTTCGTCGAGCATTTCGTGGTGCGCGGCGCCGACTCCCCCTACCAGGACGGCCGCACGATGGTGGTGGACGTGTTCGGCAGCGACGGGCTGGTGGCCCCCCTGATGGATCTCGCGGCCACGGGCTTCGGCATGGTCGCGGCCCGGACCTGGGGCGACGACGCCCTCGCGGAGGAACTGCAGGAGTCCTGGGATCGCTACTTCGGCGCCCCGCAGTGGAGCGACGACGCGTCCACCCTGTCGTACACGGGCCCGCTCCTGCCCCTCGTCGTCCAGAACGCGTTCCCCCTCCTCGCCAGGACCGGCGACTCCGAGCGGAACCTCCCGGTGGACGCCCTGACCGCCTGGGACCCGGCCCGCTTCGACCATCCCTACATCGCCTCGGTCAGCGACGAGGCGGCCTTCGTGAACCAGGCGTTCTACGACCCCGAGACGGACGAGCTGATCCTCACCCTCAACGGAGGCTTTGCCACGAGCGAGCCCGCATCCGTGGCCGTCGCCAACCTCGATCCGAGCCTGCGGTACGCGGTGACGCGCAACGGCGAGCCGTTCGAGCAGGTGGCCTGGGACGGGGAGCTGCTCGTGATCCGGACGACGCCCCTGCGCTACCAGATGGACTCCTACATCGTCGGCGTCGCGCCGCCTGCGTCCGAACCGCCGCCCCCGGAACAGGAGCAGGGCTGCGCGTGCAACGGGAGCGCCTCCGCGGCGGGCCTGTTCCCGCTGCTGGGGCTGGCGCTGGCGCTGCGCCGACGCACGCGCTGACTACCAGCGCGACGCCTCGTCCGCGGCGGCGGCCAGGATCAGCGCCAACCGATCTGCCGGCACCCCGTCGAACGCCGCAGGCAGCGAGTCCAGATCGCGGTCGTTGCGGATCCACGCGCCACGCCCCAGGGCGTCCAGCAGCTGCGCTTCGGTCCAGCCTTCGGCGGCGCCCTCCCCCAGGACCGAGTCCACCACCGGAGTCAGCTCGGCCCGCTCGAACCCAGAGCACGTCACGGCGAGCGCGTCCGGCACCCGGCCCGGGGCCTCGAAGCCGAAGGGCTCGCCCGGGCAGCGAACGCCCCGGAAGTCCCGGGACAGGCTGCCCGCGAAGGGGTTGGCGCGGCCCTCGTCCAGCAGGCGGTTCCAGTAGGGGAGCTCGTCCACGTCCAGCCACCACACCCCCAGGCCCCGGTACAGCGCCACCGCGTCGAGCTGCCGCGTCAGGGCGATGCCCGCGGGCTGGATGAAGCGGGCGTTGTCCACCGCGCCCCCCATACACAGCGCCGCCAACCCCAGCGCCCACAGGCGGGATCGCCGCCCTTGGGCCGCCCCCGCGACCAGTCCGGCGCAGAGCAGCGCCCCGTACAAACCCGGGATGAAGTACCGCTCGGCTCCGCCCGCGAGGACCAGGGGGACGGCGAGCCCGGCCACCGCCCAGCCTGCCGCGAACAGGCTCAGGGCCGCCTGGGGCTCCCCCGCTGCGCGGCGGCGCCACGCCAGGACCAGCGCCCCCACGACGGCGGCCACCAGCACCACGCGGTAGGGCAGGCCGAGCAGCCCCTCCTGCTGGGGCGCGCCGAAGATCCCGTTGCGCAGGCCGTCCCCGAGGGGCGCCGAGATCATCGACTTCATGGTGCGCAGGTAGCCCACGATGCTCTCGAGGGGGTTGCCGGTCTCGCTGCCGGTGGCGTGAGGGCCGGCCAGCGCCGTCAGGGCCCAGGCCAGGACGAGTCCTCCGCAGGCCGCCGCGACACCCCGGATCGCGACCCGCCGCTGCCGGCCGAGCACGCACGCGAGCCCGAACACCACGGCGATCAGCAGGTGGTAGCGGTACATCGCGATCCCCAGCCCCAGCAGGGCGACGGGGATCAGCCAGTCCCGGGTGCGGCGCTGTGCCGGATCCCCGGTCCCCAGGAACAGGGCCAGCCCCGCCGGAACCCAGAGCCACTCGGTGTGGTTGCCGAAGGGCATCAGCTGCCACGACACGACGGTGGCGGGCACCAGGATCGTCGCCGCCACGGCCAGACCGGCGACCGCGCCCCGGGTCTGGCTCAACAGCAGGCGGGCCAGCACCGCGACGGTGGCCGCCTCGGCGAGCATCGACGGCGCGTGCAGCGCCCAGGTGCGGGGCAGCACCGATCCCAGAGCCGCCGTGAGCAGCTGCACGGGGACCGTGCCCTGGGCGAAGCCGAAGTAGCTGTAGTCCGCGAGGAGCCAGCGCACGCCTCGAAACGCGAAGCTGCCCGTCTGCAGATCCCACAGCAGGCTGCCCATGATCGCGTACTCGCCCAGATAGAGCTGGGACGCCATGCAGGCCAGCTGCGCCGACCGGAGCACCAGCAGCAGGAGGGCCACGAGGAGCGGGAGGCGCCATGGATGCACGGCGTCATTGTGGCAGGTGGCCTGGGAACCCGGGATCGGCCGGGCCCGCGGCGCGCGCCCGAGGCAGGATGGATCGGAGGTGATCATGGAGGTATCCGGCGACGAACGAAGACTGCTGGCGCGCACCCAGACCCTGATGGTCGCGGTGTCGCTGGTGCCGCTGGGCGTGCTGTTCTATCTGGCCTACGGGTTCGTGTTCCCGGCCCTGGCGTCATCGGGGAAGGACAGCCTCGTGGTGAGCATCGCGCTGACGCTGGTGTTCACGGTGATCGCTGTGGTGCTCGGCTACGTGCTCGTGCGGCGGGACACGGTGCGCACCATCGAGGCGATCCGGGACGGCGAGCGCCGGCTGGACGCGCTGCACGAGGCCATCAGCCGCGTGGGCGAGGCGAGCACCCCGGAGTCCATGACCGTGCTGCAACACCTTCACGACCATGGACCAGCAGCTCGCGGAAGGACTCGCGCGGCAGGCCCTGCTCTTCCTGGACAACGCCACCTTCCGGGCCGCCCAGAAGGACCACGCGCTGCACGTCGAGGGGCTGGTCAAGGAGTTCACGGAGCGCGAGCTGACCTGGCCCGAGCACATCGACAACGTCGTCGCGCTCTGCATGCGCATCGCGGGGGTCCTCGAGCTGCCCGACGACAAGCGGGAGCTGCTGCGGCGCGCGGCGATCGTGCACGACATCGGTCTGCTGGACTTCCCGAAGGTGGACATCGGACCCGTCGGCGGACCCGTGGACCACGTGGGTCGGGGCGCCGCCCGGCTCGAGCAGATGCCGCTGTGGGCGGAGGTGGCGCCCATCGTGCGCGACCACCACGAGCGCATGGACGGCAGCGGCCCGCTCGGGTTGAGTGGCTTCGCGCTGGGGCTCCCGGCGCGGATCCTCGCCCTCGCCGAGTACATCGAGACGGTGACGAACCCCGCCAGCCCCTGGAACACGCGGTCCGCGGCGCAGGTGGTGGCGGAGCTGCAGGATCCGAAGGATCAGCGCTTCGACCAGCGGGTGGTCGCGGCGTTCCTGGCCGGGGTGCCTGGCGCTGGGTAGGACTGGCGCTTGCGGGACCGATCTACAGGAGGCGGTCGAAGCGGCTCAGATCCTGGGTCATGTTCTTCTGGTGGGCCTCGATGGTGCCGCCGCCGATCTCGAGCAGCTTCGCGTCCCGCCACAGCCGCTCCACCACGTACTCACCGACGTAGCCGAAGCCGCCCAGCACCTGGATCGCCCGGTCCGCCACGTTCTTGCCCATGGTGCTGCAGAACAGCTTGACGCCGTCGCTGTCCAGGCGCGTGCCCGACGTGGACAGGCCCATGCGGTTGGCGAAGCTGTACGTGTAGCTGCGGCCCGCCATGTACTCGGCGTAGCTCTCGGCGATGTGCCGCTGGATCTGGCCGAAGTGGTTCAGGGGCTTGCCGAAGCTGGTGCGCTCCTGGGCGTACGTGTTCATGATCTCGACGGAGCGACGGGCGATGCCGCAGCTCATCGCCGCCAGGGTCACCCGCTCGATCTCCAGGTTGCGCATCATCGAACCGATGGCCCCGCCGGCGCCGCCGACCACGTTGGTCACGGGCACGCGCACGTCTTCGAGCACCAGCTCGGCGGTGGTGGAGGCCCGCATGCCGAGCTTGTCGTGGATCTTCTGGCCCAGGGAGAACCCGTCGCGCTCCTTTTCGACCAGGAAGAGGGTCAGCTTCGGACGGCTCGATCCCTCGGGGGTCAGCTCGTCGTCGCAGGCGTACACCAGGAAGATGTCCCCCATCTCGGTGTCGCTGACGCCGCCGTTGGTGATCCACATCTTGCTGCCGTTGAGCACGTAGTGGTCGCCGTCGCGGCGGGCCCGGGTCTTCATGCCCATCACGTCGGTGCCCGCGTACGCCTCGCTCATGCACATGCCGCCGACGAGCGCCCCGCTGCACGAGCCGGGCAGGAAGCGCGCCTTCTGCTCCTCGGTGCCGTTCACGGACAGGTTGTTCACGAACAGCATCGAGTGGGCGAGGTAGGCCAGCGCGAAGCCAGGATCCGACGCGCTCAGCTCCTCGTGCACGATGCACGCGGCGGTGGCGTCCATCCCGGAGCCGCCGTGGTTCGGATCGGCGGTGATGCCCAGGAGGCCCAGCTCACCGAGCTTGCGGAACAGCGGCAGGTTGAACGACTCGGTGCGGTCGTGCTCGGCGGCCTGGGGCTCGACCTCGCGCTCGGTGAAGTCGCGGACCATCTCGCGCAGGGCGCGGTGCTCATCGGTCGGGTTGAACAGGTCGTAGCTCACGGCTCCTCCGAGGGTGTGGCGGGGGGCCGTGTCTAGCAGATCCGCCCCGACCGACGGAGCCCCGTTGCCGTGGCACGATCACGGCGTGCCGAACCCCCGCCTCGCCGCTGCCTTCCGGTATGGGTTCTTCCCGCTGGTGTTCTTCGGGGCGATCACCGTGGGCTGGCTGCTGATGCAGCACGGGGTGTCGCCGATGATCGCCACCGGCGCGGTGGTCTTTCCCTGCGCGCTCCTCATCGGGCTGTCGGAGCGCGTGCAGCCGCGGTTCGCGTCCTGGGCGCAGTCCCACGGCGACTGGCCGGCGGATCTGACGCACACGTTCCTGTCCACGCTCCTGCCGCCGGAGATCATCCGGGCGGTGACGATCGGGGCGCTGACCGGGGCGGCGGTCTGGCTCGCGGAGAGAACGGGGCGCAGCTGGTGGCCCGGGGACGGATCGATGCTGGTCCAGCTCCCGCTGGCGATGGTGGTGAGCGAGTTCGGGTCCTACTGGGCGCACCGTCTGATGCACGAAAAGGAGTGGCTGTGGCGGGTGCATGCGGTGCACCACAGCGCGCCGCGGCTGTACTGGCTCAACGCGGGCCGCTTCCACCCGCTGGACACGGCGATCCAGTACGTCGGCCAGACGGTGCCGCTGATCGTGCTGGGGGCGTCGGGCGAGGTGATCGCGCTGTTCAGCCTGTGGACCGCGGTGCACGGCATGTTCCAGCACGCCAACCTCGACATCCGGCTGGGGCCGCTGAACTGGATCTTCTCGATGGCCGAGCTGCACCGCTGGCACCACAGCCTGGTGCTGGAGGAGGCCAACACGAACTACGGGGCGAACATCTGCTTCTGGGACATCGTGTTCCGAACGCGGTACCTGCCGGACCGGGAGCCGCCGGAGCAGATCGGCATCGCGGACCTGCCGCGCTTCCCTGCCGGATACTTCGCGCACCTGGCCTCGCCGTTCCGCTGGAGGGCGCTGGTGGAGGAGGCGGGAGCGACCCCGATGGCGGAGGCCGTCGGAGCCGACTCGACGGCGCGGTAGCCCAGGGGCCAGGTCCACGGCGACCGCCATGGTGGCCTGCCGGCTGAGACGGGGTGTCTGGCGGGGCTGGCCACCACCCTTGCCCATCGGGAAGTCGTCGAGGTGGAATGCACGGGAGCCGGCCCGCGTGTGATGATCCGGCGATGTGGGGACGGGTCGCAGTCGTACTGAGCGCGGTGGTGTTGCTCCTGGGGTGCCCCGAGCGCGCCCTGGTCCTCGACTTCGACGGGGACGGGGTCGCCGACAACGAGGACTGCAACCCCGAGGACGACGGCGTCTACCCCGGCGCGGACGACGAGGTCGGCGACGGCGTCGACAACAACTGCGACGGCGTGGACGGACTGGACAACGACCAGGACGGGTTCGCCTCGGTCGGGACGGGCGGCGACGACTGCAACGACGCGGACCTCACGATCAACGTCGCGGCGACGGAGATCCCGGACAACGAGATCGACGAGGACTGCGACGGCGAGGCGCTGCAGTGTGACAAGGACGACGACCAGGTCCTCAACGACCATCTGCTCTGCGGTGGAGACGACTGCGACGACAACGACGGCGACTGCGCCGACCCCACGGACTGCGACGACAACGACGGGGACGGGCAGTGGCTCTGCAAGGGCGACTGCGACGACTTCGATCCGTCCCGCTTCCGGGGCAACCCGGAGGTGTGCGACGGCCTGGACAACGACTGCAACGCCGAGGTGCCCGCCAACGAAGCGGACGGCGACGCGGACGAGGCGCGGATCTGCGACGGGGACTGCGACGACGGTGAGGCCAGCGTGCGTCCCGGCGCCGCCGAGGGCTGCGACGGGCTCGACACCGACTGCGACGGCGCCCTGGGCCCCGACGAGCAGGACGACGACAGCGACGGCTCCCCCGCGTGCGTGGACTGTGATGACGCGGACGCGCTCGCTTGGCCCGGAGCGGCGGAGGTGCCCTACGACGGGATCGATCAGGACTGCGACGGCCTCGACCTGATCGACGTGGACGGAGATGGACACGCGGCCGAGCCCTTCGGGGCCGACTGCGACGACGCGGATCCCCTGAGCTACCCCGGCGCGAGCGACGCCCCAGACAACGGCACGGACAACAACTGCGACGGGATCCCTGGGGTGGACGGCGACGGGGACGGCTGGGCCCTGTTCGTGACCGACTGCGACGACACCGACGCCACCATCAACCCTGCGGCCACCGAGCTGTGCGACGGCATCGACCAGGACTGCGACGGCGTGCCCTCGGCGGTGAACCTGGGCGACGAGGTCGACGCCGACGGAGACGGCGTGCTCGCCTGCGACGACTGCGACGACGCGGACCCGCTGGTGGCCCCCGGGTTGGCCGAAGCGTGCGACGGAGTCGACACCGACTGCGACGGCGCACCGTTGGCGGCGTCGAATGAGGTGGACGGAGATGGCGATGCATCCATCGCCTGCGCCGACTGCGACGACAGCGATCCCACCTTCTATCCCGGCGCCGTCGAGCTCTGCGACGCGCTCGACGGCGACTGCGACGGTGCCGTGCCTGCGAACGAGTTCGACGGCGATGGCGACGGGTACGTCAGCTGCGTGGGGTGGATCGGCGCGACGGTCGGGGTGCTCGGCGGGGACGACTGCGACGCCACCGAGCCGCTGACGTGGCCCGGAGCCCCGGAGCAGTGCGACCTGCAGGACAACGACTGCGACGGCGTGGTCGACGAGGACGTGGACCTCGATCAGGACGGCGACGGCTGGTTTCCCTGCCAAGGGGACTGCGACGACGGCGATCCGCTCCGGTTCCCGATGAACATGCTGGACGCGAGCCCCGCCGGGCGGGTGGACGGCATCGACCGGAACTGCGACGGGGAGGACGAGTTCCGAGCGTCGGGCGCGACGACCACGATCACCGGATTCAGGTTCTTCGGCTCGGCCGTCGCTGCAGACCTCGACATCGACGGGGACGGACTCGACGACCTGCTCGTTACGCTGGCGAGCAGCAACCAGTTCGAAGGGGTGTACGTGTTCCTGGGCACGAACCTGCAGGCCGGGCCGATGACCTCGAGCGAAGCGGACGTCGTCCTGTCGCCGCCCCCGAACGGCGACATCGGGCACTACACACGGGCCCTCACTGGGCTCGGCGACCTCGACGGCGACGGCCTCGATGACTTCGCGGTGGCGGGCGCGGGAACGAGCCCGGCCGTCTGGGTGGTCTCTGGCGCGGACGCGCTCTCGGGTGCGATGACTGACCTCTCGGATTCGATCGCGTCGATCGCGATGAACGAGGTCCAGTCCGTCGCCTCGATAGGCGACGTTGACGGGGACGGTCTGAACGAGCTGCTCGTCGGGAGCTTGTGGTCACAAGGCGGCCTGTCCCTCGTTGGCCCCGTGGACCTGTTCTTGGGCAGCACCCTGGCGAGCGGAGGCGCGATGAGCGTCGCGGATGGGTGGCTCGCTCTGATCGGTGACACGGAGGGCCAGTGGCTCGGGCACGCCGTCACCGGCCTGGGGGACCTCGACGGCGACGGTCTGCCCGAGGTCGCTGTGGCGGGCTATGCGCAAACCACCGCGGCGGCTCCGGTCATCCTCGTCCTGAGCGGCTCGACGCTGATGGCGGGCGGACCGATCACCCCCGCCGACGCGATGGCGAGCATTGCAGGACCCTCGAGCGGCTACTTCCCGGAGGTCGCGGGATCCCCCGACCTGACCGGCGACGGTGTTGGAGACCTGATCATCGGCAGCTACGTCGGCGGCTGGCCTACGTACATCTTCTCGGGCGCTGCGCTGATCGGTGCGACGTCCCTCGACCTGTCCGACGCCCACTGGACGCTCCTCCAAGAGACGATCTTCGGTAGCAGCATCCGCCATCGGTCCGTGCGGGGCGGCGACCTCGATGGGGACGGCCTGGGCGACCTCGTCTTCGGGCCCATCAGCACCGAGGTCGGCAGGGGCTACATCGCGCTCGGAGCCTCCATGAACGCCGCCATGTCGGTCGGAGGGTCCATGTCCGTGGGCGCCGTCGACTACTCCATCTGGGAGACCGACCCGTCCTCCGGGACCGACCTTGGGCACGCCGTCGCGCTCGGCGACCTCAACGGGAACGGCCAGCTCGACGTCGTGATCACCGGCAACAACCAGAACGCCCTGCGCCCCGGCGCCGTGCACATCCTGCTCGACCCGCTCTGACCCCTCGGCCTACAGCTCCGTGACGACGACGTCGTCGAACGCGACCGCGGCGTCTTCGGTGTACAGCCCGACCGAGCCGCCGAGGTAGGGGTCCTCCGTGTCCTCGAACGTCGCCAGCACCTGACCGTCGACGATGACTGTCAGCTCCGCTCCGTCCTGGATGATCTCTACCTCGGCGGCGTTGCCGACCGGGAACGTGATGTCGCGACCGTCGGCCAGGAAGCGCTGGCCGCCTTGGTAGGCCGGGTCCCGCTTGCCGAGCTCCCAGCCGTTGGTCTTCAGGGCGACGTAGTAGAAGTGCTCGGCGTCGGTGTAGCCCCAGACCACCCAGGCGGTCTCCCAGGGGTTCGGCGCGGAGCCGGTGCGCACCTGGGCGAGCGTCGTCGCCCGGACCTGCAGGTCGATGGCGTCGCCGAAGGTCGCCTCGGTGGTGATGAGGGCGGCGTGGGTCACGCCCGGCTCATCGGCCCGGGCGGGCATGGCGGTCAGGGCCGCGGAGCCGTCCACCTCGCGGACCGCCACCGTGCCGTAGCCGTCGAACTCGTTGACCCAGCCGCCCATCGTTGCGCCCTCGTCCCAGGCCTGCCCGATGGCGAACGAGGAGAAGTCGTCGACCAGCGCGGGCTCCAGGCTGGAGGAGCGGAGGCCCGTTTCAGAGCTGCAACCGATGGCGGCGAAGAGGATCAGGCCCACGAGGGGGGCAGCGGACAAACGCACTGTGGCTCCTTCGGTAGCCTGGCGATCCACTGGGGACCCATGGCTTTGCGGACCCGCCTCGCGACGGGGGTGCCTTTGTCGGGTGCTTCCCTGACTCTCACTTCAACGGCGGTCGGCGCGCTCCTTTGAGGAACGGGACCGCGTTAACGGGGTGCGCGAAACCAATTGCCTTCACCTTTCGTATGGGGCGAGGACCTTCTCAGCACGGAGCTACCCCAGCGAGCAGGCCAGCATCTTGCTGAGCTCGTTGTACGAGCGGCCCGTCTCGGCCCTCCAGGCGCTGAACGCGGCCTGCACCTGCCGCAGCGCGGTCTTGCTCGTCGGGGTCTTGTCGATGACCCCTGCGGCCACGAGCGCCTTCACCACGTCCTGGGTCATCAGGGGCGTATCGACCCCCATGGATCGCAAGAAGTAGGGGCCGGTGGCGCCGCCGAGCCGGCTGCCGTTGGTCTTGAGCCACGTCCACAGGCCGACGATGTCGTCCTCGGGCCAGGCCGCCACGAACGCGCCGAAGGATCCGTGATCGGCGCTGACGTCCAACATCATCCGGGCGTTCTCCCGGATCGCGCTGAGCTTGCCGCGGTGGCCGATGATGCCGTCCATGGCGGCGATGCGGTCGATGTCCGCGTCGCCCAGGAACGCCACCGGCTCGAGCTGGAAGCCCTCGAAGACCTCCTCGTGCTTCGGCCACATGTTGTCGACCACGCGCCACACGAAGCCCGCGGCCATGATCCCCCGGGCCGCCCGGGACAACCACCGGTCGTCAGGCACGTCGGCCAGGGCCGCGCGGGGCGTCGGCGCCTGCAGCAGCGCCTCGAGCTCGTGCATGCCGCCCTTGAAGTCGGCGGCCCGGTGGATGAAATCGGCGGCGTTGATCATCTGGTTCCTCCAAAAGAAGCGCAGGGTAGCTGCATGAATCCCGACTTCTGGAACCAGCGGTACTCCGAAGAGCTGTTCGCCTATGGCGAGGAGCCCAACACCTTCCTCGCCGAGGTGGCTGACCGGCTGCCCCCCGGGCGGGCCCTGGAGATCGGCTGCGGGCAGGGCCGCAACGCCGTGTTCCTCGCGCGGCACGATCTGGTCGTGACCGCCGTCGACTCCTCGGAGATCGGCCTGGAGCGGGGGGCGGAGCTGGCGGCGCGTCAGCACGTGGACGTGGAGTGGGTGCACGCGGATCTCAACACCTTCGAGCCCGGACACGGCTGCTGGGAGGTGATCCTGTCCACCTTCGTGCACATGCCGCCCGACCTGCGCCGGAAGGTGCACCGCAGGCTGGTCGAGGCGTTGCACCCCGGCGGGCTCCTGGTGCTGGAGGCCTACACCCCCGCCCAGCTCGGATTCGGAACCGGGGGACCTCCGGTCGCGGCGATGCTGATGTCGTTGGAGGATCTGCGCGACGACTTCGCGGGGCTCGAGTTCGAGCACGCCGTGGAGCTCGTGCGTCCCGTGCACGAAGGCCGCTACCACGCCGGGGACGCCGCGGTGGTCCAGATCATCGCCCGCAAGCCCGTCTGAGCACGAACGCCGCGGGGCTCTCGGGGCCCAACCACCACCCAACCCCCGGATCAGCGCACGTACCAGCGGTCCCGCGCGATCTCCTCCCCCCGCACGAGCTCCCGCATCTGCGCCGCGCCCCACGGCAGCCGGCGCAGCGAGCCCGGGTAGTCCTCGTGCCCCCACCACCGCCCCAGGCCGATGCCCGCGCCGCGCGCCAGGTCGCCGTGCAGCTCCGCGGGCAGCGCGAAGGGCAGCGCCACCAGCGCCGCGTGCCCGTCCTCCCGCTCGATGGGGCGCCAGCTGGCCTCCCCCATGGCCTGCCCCAGGGCCCGGACCAGCGCCCGCCGGGCGACTCGATCCCACTCCGACCCCGCCGGCTCCTTCAGCCAGCGCGTCGCCGCCGTCGCCTCGGATCCCCGCAGGGCAGACGCGACGGCGCCCAGCCCCTGCGGATCCCGCGACCGCCGCGCCATCAGCAGCGCGATCTGGATCTCCTCATCGACGATCTGCACCCCGGGGCACCCAGAGTCCGCCTTCCCGACCGGCGGCCGTCCCCAGGGCTGCTCCGGCAACCAGCGCGGATCGGCCGCTGACGCGATGCCTTCGATCCACGCCTGCGCCTCCCCCGGGGGCAGGCCCTGGATGTGACGCGCGACCCTGCTCCAGCCGACGCACACCCCGGCCACCCTCCAGCGCCGGGCCAGCTCGGCCCCGTCGCCCCGCGCTCCGATCCACCGCGCGTGCCGGTGTCGCGGCGCCGCGGACCAGGGGACCCGGGGCCCAGCCAGGATCCCGTCCAGGTCCCGCGAGTCCACCGGACCCGGAGCGGCCACCCAGGGCTCGGTGATCGTCGC
>CALAGR010000108.1 GCA_937891735.1 uncultured Pseudomonadota bacterium
ATTCTTCAGGGCGGGGGTCATCTGTGAGTTTTCACACTACCCGACGAGCCGCCGAACCGCCCACGCTTCGGGGTTCTCGGAGCCGGGCTCAAATCCCAGCGCTACAAGACGATTGAACAGGCTCGGGGTCATCCCCCCTCCTCCTCGGTCGCGACCACGCTCCCCTCCATCGTCGTTACGGTGGACCCCAGGCCGTCGAGACCGGCCCCCATCTTGGACCGGACCTCGTCACCGACATTGGCAATGAACGCTTCCCAGGTGTCCCACGTCTCGCCACGATTGGCGGCCTGACAGTCCCAGCCCGTGTAGTCGCAGTATCCGACCGCATGGAAGTAGCGACCGTCACCCAGGCGACCAACGCACCACCAGTCGGGCCCGTCGTTCTCACCGTACTCGATGGCATACAGCTCGGCCACTTCAGCCCGCGTGAAGCCAAGAGGGGGCGTGTTGCCCTGATCCGACTCGCCGAAGACGAAGGCGAAGTCATAGTCCTCGCGCATCCCGTCCAAGAGATTCTGCGGCAGTGCCATCCGCTCGGCCTTGCTCATCCGTCCCTCACGTTGCCCCTCTCCGGGTGTCGTACTTCCGGAGAGGAGCGCCCGTCCCGCCTTTCGGCCTGGGTTGGGCATGGGTTCACCTGGTACGACTCAGGTTGAGTGAGGAGAGTAGCGGACGGGGCGTGACGCGTCAAACAAGCCCCCTCGCCGCCATCTCAGCCGCCACCGCTCGCCGCTGGTCCCGGTCGGTGGGGATGCCCCCTCGCACCATGGCCGCGTAGAGCTCAAGGGCCCCGCCTCCCTGGTCCGACCGGAAGCATTGCCAGTGCATCGGCCCACGCCTCGAGCGGTAGACCTTCGCCTCGTGGTCCCCCTTGTGGAGCGGGCACTCGATCCCGCCACGCACCCGAGCCAGGCCCATCGTCTGAGCGAGGAGATCCGCGTCGAGCGCGTCGATGGCTTCCCACTGCTCTCGGGTGATGGTCACCTCGGGCACTTCGGGCATCGGCCGGAACACCGGGGCGCGGTAGGTCCTCCCCGAGTCCCACTCACGACCCGCCAGCGCCTTCCTGAGCGCGCCTGTCCTGTTCTGGCGTGTCTCGACCGCCTCGGGGTAGTCGCGGGCCTCCTGACGGGCCTGGGTGAGCAGGTCAGCGATGTCGCCGTAGCTGTAGACCTGGCGATGCAGGTCCCTCTCGAGGTGGGTGAGCTCCTGGAGCTGCTCGGGGCAGCGGGCCTCGGCATCCTCGACCTCATCCAACTCCATCCCCGGCGGCTTCGGTCCGAACCACACTCCCGCCTCCCGGCCCATGTGCTCATCTCGGGCCTGGTCCAGCCGGGCAAGCTGCCCCAGCACGACGGGCAGGCTGGGGGCTGGCGGCGAGAACTGCGCCAGCCTGAGCGCGCGTACCGCCTCGGTCCAGTACCAGCCGCCCTGAGCCTCCAGCCAGTCCTCGAGGTCGTTGCGGCCATGCTGGGCCAGGGCATCCGTCAGCGTACACAGGGGCCAAGGGAACAGGGCCTGGGCCTCGATGACCGCTGCCGCTGCCTCGTCGCTCTCCAGCGCTGCGCGGAGGGCCATGACGTGGAGCGCGCTCATGGCTGCAACCCCGAGACGTAGGCGCGGCTGCTCCGGATCTCGTTGGTCAACCTCGTGTACTCGCCTTCCCATCCCAGGCGGGAGATCCCCGTCTTGCCGTTGCGGGCCTTCGCCGTGGTGAGCTCGACCACGCCAGGGTCAGCGGTGGTCGTCGGGTTGTAGTACTCGTCCCGGTAGAGGAACAGGATCTTGTCCGCGTCCTGCTCGATGGCTCCCGAGTCCCGCAGGTCGGAGATCATCGGGCGCTTGTCGGCTCGCTCCTCGCACTTGCGGTTCAGCTGAGACAGGGCGATGACCGGGACTCCCGTGGACTTGGCGAGCCACTTGAGCCCCTTGCTTACCTCGCCCACCTTGTCCGCCTTGCTGCTGTTGCCCGAGCCGAAGTCCATGAGCTGCAGGTAGTCCACCGTGATCAGCCCGAGGGGTCGACCGTACTGGCGCCGGAACACCACGTCCATCCTGCGGACCTGAGACCGGATGCGAGCCAGCGAGGCCCCTGGGGTGTCGTCCAGGGCCAGGGCCAGCCGGTCCCCCAGCCGCTCGCTCGTCTCCTCGTACCGCTGGCGCAGCTCGTGGGACTTGATCCCCTGCGTGATGTGGTGGCTGTCGATGCTGCCCCAATCGCTGACGAAGCGGTGGGCACACTGGACGGCGCTCATCTCCAGGTTGAACGCTGCCACCCCTCGACCGTGGGGGCCCTCCATATCGGCGACGTGGCTGATGATGTTGCCCACCGCGGCCGTCTTGCCCATGCCGGGGCGCGCTGCCAGGATGATGAGGTCCTCGGGCTCCATGCTGATCTTGGCGTTGAGTTCCGCCCACGGGGTCGAGAGGCCGACGCTGGTGCCCGAGTCCATGGCGCGCCACCTGGCCTCCGCATCCTCGGCCGCGTCGGCGAACAGCTCCGGGGCGAGCTTGAACTCGTCCGACTTGGTGCCCGAGCGCATCCTGGAGAGCAGGTCCTCGGCGAGGTCGAGGGCGTCCTTTGGCTCGATGCCCGAGACCGCCAGGCGCTCGATCTCCTTCGCCGTGTCCAGCAGCCGGCGCAGCTGGGCCGCGCCCTGGATCCCCTTGCGGTAGCTCGTCAGGCTGGACAGCCTCGGGACCATGGCCGTGAGGCGCGTCAGGTAGCGAACCCCTCCCATGTTCTCCTGCTGGTCCAGGGGTAGGCTCATCACCTTCTCGGGGACCGTCATCACGTCGATCGCCAAGCCTCGCCGAGCCATGTCCCTGAGCAGCGAGTGCAGGAGGCGATGGCTGGAGGCGAAGTAGTCCTCCGGGTTCATCTGCTCGAGCAGGTCGAGCTGTTCGGCTCGGTCGTGTACGAGCATGATGCCGCCGAGGTAGGCCCGCTCGGATTCAAGCTGCTGGGGGTAGGCCAGGATCTCGCCGCTCATGGTGCCACCCCCCACGCCTGCACGAAGGCCCGGCGCATCTGTCCACGGTCGTAGTCGGTGGAGGCGCACAGGGCTTGCCAGCCCCCGGCTCCTCCGAGAGCTTGCCACACTCGCTCCGCGGTGGCCTGGTCCTGGTGGATCTCCGAGGCCCTCGGGTTCCGTGACCGGCCCACCTGTCCAGCCAGGGTCACGAGGTGGGCGAAGATGGCCTCGCCGCTGGGGCGTGATGGTCCGGGCTTGTCCGGCGTGGATGCCTGGAGCCATGACGGGGCCTTGACGAGGAAGCCGTCCAGCGTCGGTGGTCCTGGCGGGAAGGCGTCCCCGTTACGGGCCTTGGTGATGTAGGCGCGGAAGCCAGCACGCACCTTGTCCAGGTCGCCACGTGCTGCCGCGTGGATCTTGTCCGCCGTCTGGGACTCACGTCGGTAGTAGTCCACCCAGGGGTAATCTTCGCCAAACTCCTCGGTCCAGATGTCCGTGACCGCCTGGGCCTTGCTGATGTCCCTCTTCGGCTTCTCGGGCTCCGGGGTCAGGCTGAGTCCGTGGCCGCCCAGGGCCCGCTCGATCTGGACGAGGGCGCTTGGACCTACGCCGGGGAGCGCGAGGATCTGCTTGCTGGTCAGCTTGGCAACCTTGTCCAGACTGGACAGCCCCTCGGCTTTCAGAATGTCCACCAGACCAGCAGACAGCGAAGACGGGGCGCGGGCGCTTGCGTCCGTGTCCTGTCCATTGTTGTTCTTCTCTTTCTTCTTCT
>CALAGR010000109.1 GCA_937891735.1 uncultured Pseudomonadota bacterium
AGCAGGGGCACCGGGCGCCAGGCTGCGACCTCGAGGCCCAGCGAGGCGGCCATGCGCCGAGCCACCGCGGCGTGGCCCAGGCCCCGCGCCACCCAGGCCAGGGTCACGACCCCCGCCGCAGGCAGGCTGCGGCCCAACAACAGATCATCGAAGCTGGCGGTCGACCAGGGCCCTTCGTGCAGCCAGGCGGCCACGGCGAACACCAGCCCGAACAGCACGCTCGCGGGCAGCGCGGCCCCGAACCACCGGGGATCGTCGCGGCACAGCGCCAGGGCCTCGTCCACCGCGGACGACGCGGTCAGCTCGCGCAGGCGGCGGCGCAGCCCGTCCAGGGGGCCGACCGGGCCCGTCACCGTCAGCCCAACCCGTGGGCGGCGGCGAGCAGCCCCAGGAACACCGCCACGAGCCCCCCGAACGCCCCCACCGCGCCGAGCCCCACCGCGAGCTGCAGCAGCGGCCCCGCCGGCCGGTCCTGCTCGCTCGGGGCGGAGGCGAGCTGGGCCGCCACGCAGCGCGCGCAGAGGTTCCGTCCGCGGATCCTGGTCGAGCAGCCGGAGCACAGGACCTCGTGGCAGGTCACGCACTGGGCGACACCCCCGATCTCCGGGTGGTGCACGCACGCTGGGCCGTTCGAGTTCCTCACGACGTGATCCTAGGGGTTCGTCCGAGAACAACGGCCCGGAGCGCTGACATACTCCGGTCATGATCGAACCTGATCGCTGGATCGTCCTGGGGTCCGGGACCCTGGAGTTCCAGCCCGAACGCGGCCCCTCCTGCCACCTGCTGCACGCGGGCGGCGAGCGGATCCTCGTGGACTCCGGCCCGGGCTGCCTGCAACGGTTGGCCCGCCGCGGCCTGGACTCGAACGCGATCGCCGCGGTGGTGCACTCCCACCTGCACCTGGACCACCTGCCCGATCTGTTCCCCCTGCTGTTCCACGCGCTGATCGGAGCCCGCACGGAGCCGCTGCTCCTGGCCGGAGCGCCGGGACACCGGCAGCGCCTGGAGGCGATGTTCGCCGCGATCTACCCACGCCTCACGGACCTGCCCCTCAGCTGGCTCGAGCAGGCGCCGGACGAGCTCCCGCGGGCCCTCGCAGGCCTCGATGCGAGCCTGACCGCGTTCCCCGCGGAGCACAGCCAGCACCCCCGGATCCTGCGCTTCGCCACCGAGGCCTGGTCGGTGGCCTACTCGGGCGACACGGGACCGACGCCGGCGCTGGCTCGGGCGGCGGCGGGGGCGGACTGGCTCGTGGTGGAGTGCACCGCCCCGGACGACGTGCCCCGGGGACGGCACCTGAGTCCGCGGTCGGTGGCTCGAGCGGTGCTGGCGGCGCGGCCCAAGGCGGTGGCCCTGGTCCACCTGTCGCCGCTCTGGGCCACCCCCGAGCACGCGGCGAGCGCGGTCCGGGAGCACCTGCGGGGGGTGGACATCCCGGTATTCGGGGCGCGCGACGGCTCGGTGCTTCCCCTGCCCTACTCCCACTCGATGGTGCCGGGCGGCTTACTCGAGATGTCGTAGACGACCCGGTTGATGCCCGGGACCTCGTTGATGATCCGGGTGGACAGGCGAGCGAGCACCTCTCGGGGCATGTCGAACCAGTCGGCGGTCATGCCATCGGTGGAGGTCACGGCCCGCAGCGCGCAGACGTTCTCGTAGGTGCGCACGTCGCCCATCACCCCGACCGCCTTGACCGGGAGGAGGACCGCGAAGGCCTGCCAGATCGCCTCGTACAGCCCCGTCTCCCGCAGCTCCGAGATGAAGATGTGGTCGGCCTTTCTCAGGACGTCGCAGCGCTCCTTGGTGACCTCGCCGAGCACCCGGATCCCCAGGCCCGGCCCGGGGAACGGGTGGCGCCACACGCGCTCGTGGGACAGCCCCAGCGCTTCGCCGAGCACCCGCACCTCGTCCTTGAACAGCTCGCGGAGAGGCTCCAGGAGCTTCAGGCTCATCCGGTCGGGGAGGCCACCGACGTTGTGGTGGGACTTGATGGTGGCCGACGGGCCGCCGTGCGGCGACACGCTCTCGATGACATCGGGATACAGCGTGCCCTGGGCGAGCCAGCGCGCCCCCTCCACGGTCTTCGCGGCGTCTTCGAAGACCTCCACGAAGACCCGCCCGATGGCCTTCCGCTTGGCCTCGGGCTCCTCGATCCCCGCCAGCGCGGACAGGAAGCGCTCGCTCGCGTCCACGTGCACGAAGTTGACGCCCTCGAAGTCGGAGAACTGGGCGCAGACCTCCTCCGCCTCGCGCCACCGGAGCAGGCCGTTGTCCACGAAGATGCAGGTGCAGCGCGTGCCGATGGCCCGGGCCAGGAGCGCCGCCACCACCGTGGAGTCCACGCCCCCGGACAGCCCCAGGATCACGTTGTCCTCGCCCACCTCGGCGCGGATCCGGGCGACCTCCTGCTCGATGAAGTTGCCCATCGTCCAGTCCGGCTCGCAGCCGCACAGCCGGAGCACGAAGTTCTCGACCAGCTCGCGACCGCGCGCCGTGTGCACCACCTCGGGGTGGAACTGCACCCCGATGAAGCGGTCGTCGGCGGAGACCATCGCCGCGCATGGCGAGTTCTTGGACTTCGCGGCCACCCGAAACCCGGGAGGAAGCCGGAGCACCCGGTCGCCGTGGGACATCCACACGGCGGTCATCTCGCCCGCCTCGAAGCCGTCGAAGAGGCGGGAGTTCCCCAGCACCTCCAGCTCCGCGAAGCCGAACTCCCGGTGCGACGCGGGCTCCACGGCGCCCCCGAAGAGCCAGGTGAGGAGCTGCATGCCGTAGCAGATCCCCAGGACCGGCACGCCGAAGTCGATCTGCTCCCGCGTCAGGTGGGGCGCCCCGTCGGCGTAGACCGAAGAGGGCCCGCCCGACAGCACCAGGCCCGCGATCTCGTGGTGCTCGTCCGCACGCGGTGGCTGGGTGTACGGCCGGATCTCGCAGTACACGTGCGCTTCCCGGATCCGACGAGCGATCAGCTGGGTGTACTGGGAGCCGAAGTCGAGGATCAGGATCTTCTGGCGGGCCATTGCTTCCCCGGGCGCCTGCTCCCGGGGCGCCGTGCACGGCACCGCCAGGGGAACAGGATCGCGGGGCCGCTCTAGCACGAAAGGGCTGGACTCCGCACGGCACGCTCACCACTCCGCCAGCCCTCTCTGGGACGCTTCGCCGACCGGAAGCACAGGGCCCGCGGGGGGCAGCTCGACCCCCTCGAGGCGCTCCAGGGCCCGGCTCCATCTGCGGCCCGTGAGGGCGTCGAGCAGGCCGTCGAGCTCCTGCACCCGAAGGCTGCGCTCCTCCCGCCGGGCGAGGCTCGCCAGGTCCTGCTCCTCGACGATGTCCAGGGCCTGCTCGGTCAGCAGCCGCCGACGGTCGAAGAACGCCACGGTCACCTCGTGCGCGATGGCCTGGCGTAGCTCGATCTGGCTGCGGGCCTCTTTCTCCGCCCGGAACCGCGCCGGCCCCGCCACCGCGTCCGCGAGGTCCCAGTCGAGCCACAGCTCTGCAGACCACGTGGACTCCCTCCGTCGGCCGTCCATGAGCGCCACCTCGTCGTAGTCCTTCTTGTCCGCGTCCTGGAACCGACCCCGCAGCCGAACCCAGGGCAGCGACCCGGCGCGCCGGCCGTCCAGGAGCAGGCGAGCGGTCTGTTGCGCCTCCAAGGAGGCGGCGCCGATGGACCAGGCCTGCACCGCCTGGACCGAAGGCTCCGCCTCGAAGCGCGGCCTCAACGTCAGCAGCGCGCGCTGGGCGCGTTCCTGGGCCTCCGGGGGAGCGGGCGGACCCGCGGCCGCCGCCGTCTGGGCAAACAGCATGCAGATGACGGCCGCATGCATCGGGATGTTCTTCATTCTTCGTCCTCCAGGCCGCCAGGTTCTGCCCGCGGCGCGATCTCGTTGGCTTGGTCAGGCTCGCGCTGCATCCGCCACGCCCGCCCCATCGGTCCCCAGCTCCAGCGCAGCTCGCACAGCACCCAGGGCCGCACCTCCGAGCCGGCCGGTCCTGAACGTCCGCTGACCCCGGCGCGCACGCTCAGGTGGGGGAGGAGTCCGGGTGGAATCGGTGGGGCGGCCTGCGCTCGTTCCGCGCACCACGTCGAGGCGAGGAACAGACACGCGAGCAGCGCTCCATTCGGGCCGCGGCGCGTTGACAGCGGGGCGGGACACTGGTATTTGCCGCCGGCCGCCGGAGGCCGCCCACGAGGGCGCCACCGGGATCGGCCCGCGCAAGCCGGGTCGGTGGCAGGAAATCGCAACTGGCGGGAAGCCCCCGCACCAGGAGGAATCAGATGGATATCGTAGTGGCCGCTCCCGTAGCGGGCGTCCTTGCCCTTGGGTACGCCTACTGGAAGGCGACCTGGGTCAAGAAGCAGGACGCTGGCACCGACGTCATGAAGGAAATCGCGGCCCTGATCCAGGAGGGCGCGATGGCCTTCCTCAAGGCTGAGTACACCGTACTCGCCGGATTCGTGGCGATCGGCGCGCTCCTGCTCGCGTTCGCCAACTCCGGCGGGGGCGAGTTCCAGAGCCCCTTGATCGCAGCGTCGTTCGTGACCGGCGCCGTGGCGTCCGGGCTCGCCGGCTACTTCGGGATGCGTGTCGCCACGAACGGCAACGTGCGGACGACGGCGGCGGCCCGGATCAGCCTCACCGCGGCCCTCGACGTGGCGTTCGCGTCCGGCGCCGTGATGGGCATGTCGGTGGTGGGCCTCGCCCTCATCGGCCTCGGCGGCCTGTTCCTGCTCTACACCAACATGTTCCCCGACAACATGCGGCTGACACTGAACATCCTGACGGGCTTCTCGATGGGCGCCTCGTCCATCGCGCTGTTCGCCCGGGTGGGCGGCGGCATCTACACCAAGGCGGCCGACGTTGGCGCCGACCTGGTGGGCAAGGTCGAAGCCGGTCTGCCTGAGGACGACCCGCGCAACCCCGCCGTGATCGCCGACAACGTCGGTGACAACGTCGGCGACGTCGCCGGCATGGGCGCGGACCTGTTCGAGTCCTACGTCGGCGCGATCATCGGCGCGATGGTGCTGGGCCTCGGCTTCACCGATGGCGGCACCGGCCCCATCGTCCTGCCGCTGGTGCTCGCCGCGGCCGGCATCATCTGCTCCATCGCCGGCACGTTCTTCGTCAAGGTCAAGGACGGCGGCAACCCGCAGCACGCCCTGGACACGGGCGCGTTCGGCGCGGCCGGCGTCATGGCTGTGCTGACCTTCGTCATCGCCAAGCAGCTGTGGCCGACCGACCTCGTGGTCGGCACGAGCGGGCTGAGCGTCAGCGCCACGGACGTGGGGATCGCGACGGTCATCGGCCTCGCCGTCGGCGTCTGCGTCGGCCTCGTGACGTCCTACTACTGCTCCATGGACAAGCCTCCCGTGGACACCATCGCCGAGCAGAGCAAGACCGGCACGGCGACCAACATCATCGCCGGCATCGGTCTGGGCATGCAGAGCACCGCCATCCCGATCATCCTCATCGCAGCTGGCGTGGTGGGCTCCGCCTACTTCGCCGGCGTGTACGGCGTCGCCATCGCCGCGCTCGGCATGCTGAGCACCACGGGCATCCAGCTCGCGGTCGACGCGTACGGCCCGGTCGCGGACAACGCGGGCGGCATCGCCGAGATGAGCCACCAGGACCCCATCGTCCGCGAGCGCACCGACAAGCTCGACGCCGTGGGCAACACCACCGCCGCCATCGGCAAGGGCTTCGCCATCGCCTCGGCGGCCATGACCGCCCTGGCCCTCTTCGCGGCGTTCATGCAGCAGGCCAACATCGGCGGGATCAACATCAGCGAGCCGATGGTGATGGCGGGCCTGTTCCTGGGCGCGATGCTCCCCTACCTGTTCTCGTCCATGGCCATGAAGGCCGTGGGTGAGGCGGCCATGGAGATGATCGAAGAGGTCCGGCGCCAGTTCCGCGAGATCGAGGGTCTGCTCGAGGGCACCGCCAAGCCCGACGCCGCCAAGTGCGTCGCCATCTCCACCAACGCCGCGCTCAAGCGCATGGTGATGCCGGGCGCGCTGGCCATCACCACGCCGGTGGTCGTCGGCTTCGTGATGGGCGCCGAGGCGCTCGGCGGCCTGCTCGCCGGCGTGACGGTCTCGGGCGTCGTGCTCGCGATCTTCATGTCCAACGCGGGCGGCGCCTGGGACAACGCGAAGAAGTCCTTTGAAGGCGGCGGCTACACGATGAAGGACGGCTCGCTGCACGAGAAGGGCTCGGATGCGCACAAGGCCGCCGTGGTCGGCGACACCGTCGGCGACCCCTTCAAGGACACCGCCGGCCCCTCGCTCAACATCCTGGTCAAGCTCATGAGCGTGGTGGCTCTGGTCATCGCGCCCCTGATCGCAGTGGCCAGCTGACACTCTGATTCGGTTCGACATGGCCCGGTGCTGAGCAAGCATCGGGCCATGTTCGTTCTGGGAACAAACCAGTTGATATTGCAGGGCTTTGCTCAGGCACAGCCGATCCGGAGTGTCCGGTTCGTGTCCGACAACCGGACACGAACCGGACACGACCGGACACGACTCGCTACCCTCCGCTCGCATGATCGAGGTGTACCAGGAGGTCCTGCGGCTGCTCGATGAGGGCAAGACTGGGGCGTTGTGCACCGTGGTGGCGAGCAACGGAAGCTCGCCCCAGAAGGCCGGCAGCAAGATGCTCGTCCTGGCCACCGGCGGGATCGTCGGCACCGTCGGCGGCGGCGCCATCGAGCAGGCGGTTCGCGAACGCGCGGCCCAGGTGATGCGCACGGGGCAGGCAGAGCGGTACGCCGCGCACCTGACGCGCGAGCTCGCGATGTGCTGTGGAGGGCGGATGGAGGTCTTCATCGAACCGATCGGCGCCCGTCCCTGGCTCATCGTCTTCGGCGGAGGGCACATCGGCACAGCCCTCGTGCGCGTCGCCAACGAGGCCGGATTTCGGGTCCACGTGGTGGACGAGCGGGACGAGTGGGCCAGCCCGGAGTCCCACCCGCAGGCCGCGGCGGTGTCCTGCGAGGCCCCCCTGGACGTGCTCGACACCCTGCCCTGGGGACCGGGCACCTCCGCGGTGGTCGTCACTCACGACCACGCCCTCGACGAGCAGATCGTCGAGCGCTGCCTGGAGCGGGAGTGGGCCTACCTGGGCATGATCGGCAGCCGCGCCAAGGCGCATCGGATCATCGGCCGCCTGGCCGCTCGCGGAGCGCCTGCGGAGCCCCTGGGCCGGGTGCGCGCCCCGATCGGGCTGGGCATCGGCGCCCGGGAGCCGGGCGAGATCGCGGTGTCCATCGTCGCCGAGCTCGTGGCCCTGCGCCGCGGCGTGAAGACGGCGACAGGGCTGTCGGTGGTCGCCGAGGCGTTGGACCGCAGCGACTGAGGGTCGCGCGGCGGGCTCGTCAGGCGAGGACCTCGTCCAGGGTCACCAAGAGCTGGTCGAAGTCGACCGGCTTGCTCACGAAGCGGTCGAAGACCTGTTCGATGCGCTCCCGATCCGCCTCGTCTGCGTACGCGCTGCACCCGATGACGGGCACCGGGCGCCCGGATCGCATGCGCTTGAGGTTCTCCGTCACCTCGAAGCCGTCCATGCCGGGCATGCGAATGTCCATCAGGATCGCATCCGGCCGAAAGCGCTCCACCGCGACGCCCGCTCCGAAGCCGGACCGCGCCAGCTCCACCGCGAAGCCGCCCTTCAGCTCGAGGATCTGGCGCACCGTGTCCAGATAGTCCTCGTCGTCGTCCACCACCAACACCCGCCGTCGGACCGACGTGGCGTCCGCGATCTCATCAGGAAGGGGGATGTTGTACGCGCGTGCGAAAGCGACCAGATCAGCTTCGGCGATCCGCCGGTGCCCTCCGGGCGTGCGATGGGCGGCCAACAGCCCATCGCGAGTCCAGTTGACGACGGTGGCCAGGGACACCCCCAGCAGGCCGGCGGCCTGGAACGTCGTGTAGTACTTCGGGGCGCTCACCCCTACCCCTCACTGCGGCACCCTCCTGGTCCCGCTCCCTGTTGCGAGTTGGACGCGCAGCTCTGCGCTGCTCCCACCGCGTCCGCTGATCGTGACGTGACCCCCATGTCGTCGCGCCGTGACCCGGGAGCACCAGAGCACATCGGCGGTCAGCGCGTCCAGCCGATCGATGATCGGACCGCGCACCGTCAAGACCACGCTCGAGGGACCAACCGTGTCCAGGACCACCACCACCCCTGAGCCGACGTACGCCAGGACCTCGGCCACCAGCGCCGCACACGCGGCCCGGTCACCCTCCAACACCCCACGCGCGAGCCTGGGTGGCGGGCTGTCGAACAGGTCCGACCACTGCTCGGCGAACAGATCAGCCAGGTCGAACTCGCAGACGGGACCGGACTCCTGGCGGCTGGCGGCCTCCACCTCCTGCAGGATCCGGGTCATTCGCACCGTCTGACGCTCGAGGGCCAGCACCGCCTCGTGCATGGCCGGAGTGAGCGCTCCGAGCAGCCCCTCCTCGAGCAAGCGGCGCTGGCCTTCGATGACGGTCACCGGATGACGCAGATCGTGCACCGCGCCGGCGACCATCCGCCGCAGGAGCCGCGCCCCTTCCTCGCTCAAGCCGGCTCCTCGAAGTGCTCCGTGCGAAAGGACAGGAGCCGGGCACCGTTCTGGACAGCGTCCTTGGGCAGCCCCGCCTTCAGACACGTGCCCGCGATGAACTCGTCGCCGGTCCACCCCTGATCCACCGCGACCTCCGGGAGCAGCAGCCCACGGCGGCCAGACCCTTCCACCACCAGCCCGTCCCGGCCGACCACGACGTCCTGTGGAGCGGCGGGGGCCAACGGACCGAGCACCGAGATCTCGATGCGCAGGGAGTTCACCTCGTCCGGGCGCACCGCAGAGAAGCGCGGGTCCCGCGCCGCGGCGGCCTCGGCCATCTGTCCCACGACGTCCACGAGCCGGTCGGTGGCGTCGGTGCGCCCGATGCAGCCCCGGAGCGCCGCGCCCTTGCGCAGGGTCACGAAGGCGCCGGTGCGTCGAAGCAATCCAGGGCTCAGGTCCGGTGGGGGGGCCGCAGGCCGAATGCCCAGCGCCGCCGCGCTGACGGCGGCCCGCGCGATGCTCAGGAGCGAAGAACGCTCCTCGGGAGTGAGCCGCTCTGGCACGAGCCCGCCCTCAGAGGTGGAAGGTCATCCGGGTCTCGCCGATCTGCACGTGCTCGCCGCCGTCGAGACGCTGGCGGGTCACGAGCTTGCCGTTCACGAGCGTTCCGTTCGACGACTTGTTGTCCTCGATGATGAACTCGTCGCCGCGGCGGAAGATCCGGCAGTGGTACCGCGAGATCTTCCCGTCGTTCTTGATCTGGATGTCGTTGTTCCGGCCGCGTCCCATGGACATGACCTCCCCCGTGAAGGGGTACAGCTGCTCGGGGCCATCCGGCGGGGTGACCATCAAGCGCGGTCCCTCTCCGGGCGCGTCCCCGATCTGCTCGGCGGCCTGGACCGGCGGCGGCGCGTCCCCGAGATCCGGTCGCGCCGAGATCATGCCCGTCGCCATCAGGTCATCGCCGGCAACCGGCAGGGGCTCCGGGGGCGCTGGCGCCGAGGCCGGCTCCTGCAGGGTCTCCTCGACCATGTCCGAGGCGCTGTCGTGCAGCCCGGAGGCGCCGGTGTCGCCGACGTCCCACTCTTCGTCCCCGCCACCGGCGGCGTAGGCGGCGTCACCCAGCTCGTCGGGACCCGGCTCGGGCTCGGGCTCCGGCTCGGGCTCCGGCTCGGGAGCAGGCGGCTCCTCCTGCACGGCGGGCGGCTCCTCCTGGGCAGCCGGCGGCTCATCACCAGCCGCGAGGGCCTCATGGTTGCGCCGCATCTCGGCGATCCGCGCCTGCACGGCGCCCACCTCGGCCAGCACGGAGTCGATCTCTTCGATGGCGTCGCGGGTCTGGGGCAGGGCCTCGGTCTCCGAAGACGCCCGCGCTTCGCCCTCCTTCCGGTCGAACTCCTCCTGGGTGAGCTCACCGATCACGTGCCGAAGCTTCAGCTCGTCGATCTGGGCCTCGAGCTCCTTCGCCGCGTCCTCCAGACCGGAGGCGAGATCCCCGAGGCGACTGCGCTCCTTGGATGTCTCGGCGGCGTCGGCGCGCAGCTCATCGACCAGGCCGTCGTACTGACGGAGGTAGTCGCCGACCACGGTGATGACCACCGCTGGCGGGAACTCGTCGCGGTGCTCAAAGGCCGCGCCCATCCAACCAGCGAACTGGCGCGTCTTCTCCACCTTCTCTCGCAGCGAGTCGAGCGAGTACACAGACTCGTCGTCGCCGGCGTTGGTGGACCGGGGGCTTCGCTTCCTGGCCATCTGGGCTCCTCTCCTCACGCGCACGACACGCACGAGACCGCGACCGGTTCTACGTTTCTGCCAAGGGGGGTGTCAAGCGGCCGTCACGTCTTCCCCCAGGACGCCCGGGCGTCCTCATGCCCTGGAGCGCCGGCGATTCAAGGGGCGAGGCCAGGCCCGACGGAGGCTCGCACCGGGACCGCCGTACGCTCCCGTCCGAGGTTGAACGCGTGTCCCGCGGCCGTGCCCCTCGTGAAGCCGTCCAGGGCGAAGAACACCGCCCCGAAGAAGACCCGCTCCCGGTCGCTGAGGCGGGACGGCGCGAAGGCAGCGAGAGAGCCGGCGGCCAGAAAGAACACATCGAGCCCCAGGAACAGGAAGCCCAGGGACCGCTCCTGCCGCTGGATGAAGTGTCCGGTGCCCGGCGCCAACAGGTTCAGGGCGAACCCCAGGCCGCTGCGCCAGGTGGGCCTGCGCCGGTACACGACGTCCAGGCTCGCGAGCGCCGGCGGCCTCTGGTCGACCAGCGCGGAGTCGGCGTCGGGCAGCTCCCCCAGAGGCGTCACCCCGGTGACGAGGTGGTAGTCGATGCGCAGGCGGCGCCCCGGCCCCACGAGGAGCATCAGCTCCCCGCCGTCGTCGTCCGCCCCCGCGATCTGCCCATCGACGTACCCGCCCCGGGACAGATGCAGGCGCAGCGGAAACAGGAAGCCCATGCCCAGGAAGTCCGGTCCGGGACGGGTCTGCTCCGACCGCTCGCCGTCGTCCGGCTCCCAGTCCCCCGCCCGCGCGCGGGGCGCCGCCAGCAGGCCGAGCAGAACGAAGATCAGCAGCGCTGGTCTCAAACGAACTCGTCCTCGGCGAGGTTCTCGAACCGGAGGTACTCGCCGCGCCAGAAGAGCTTCACGTCGCCGGTGTCGCCGTGGCGGTGCTTGCGCACCAGGACCTCGGCGATGCCCTTGAGCTCGGTGTTCTCGTTGTAGACCTCGTCCCGGTACAGAAACATGATCAGGTCGGCGTCCTGCTCGATGGCCCCGGACTCGCGCAGGTCGCTCATCAGGGGGCGCTTGTCCGCCCGCTGCTCCACGCCGCGGTTGAGCTGCGACAGCGCGATCACCGGCACGTTGAACTCCTTGGCCAGGCCCTTGAGCCCGCGGGAGATCCCGGAGATCTCCTGCTCGCGGCTGCCCTCCTTGCCCGTGCCCTTCATCAGCTGCAGGTAGTCGACCATCACCAGCCCCAGGCCCTTTTCGGACTTGAGCCGGCGGCACTTGCTCCAGAGCTGGGCCAGCGACAACGCCGGCGTGTCGTCCAGGAAGATCGGAGCGGTGTGCAGCCGCTCGGACGCCTCGATGAGCATCGGCCAGTCGTCCTGGTGCAGGCGGCCCGTCTTGATCCGGTGCGCGAGCACCCGCGACTCCGAGGACAGCAGCCGCGCCGCGAGCTGCTCGCTGCCCATCTCCAGGCTGAACAGCGCCACGTGGGCGCCAGCGTCCAGGGCCGTGCGGCAGGCGATGTTCAGGGCGAAGGCCGTCTTCCCCATGGCGGGGCGGGCCGCGATGATGACGAGGTCGGTGTTCTGCAGGCCGCCGAGCTTCCGGTCCAGGTCGCGAAAGCCAGTGGGCATGCCGACCACGTCGTCGGGCATCTCGGCGCGGCGCTTGATCGTCTCGAACGCGGCCACGACGATCGGCGCGATGGGCACGAGGGTGCGGCCGAGCTTGACCTCACCGATCTCGTAGATGGCCCGCTCCGCGCCGTCGATGATCTCCTGGGCCGGCTTCTCACCTGCGAAGACCTCTTCGGTCATCTCGGCGGCGCGGGTCAGGAGCTGGCGAAGCTGCGCCTTGTCGAGCACCACCTGCACGTAGTGGGCGAGGTTGGCCACCGAGGGGGTGGAGGCCGGCAGCCCCGCGAGGTAGCTGTAGCCGCCGATCTCGTCGAGCTTGCTGATCGTCTCGAGGCGGCCCGCCACGGTGACCAGATCGATGGCCTTGTGATCCCGGTCGAGCTCGGAGAACACCCGGAACAGGACCCGATGAGGCTCCCGGTAGAAGTGCTCATCCGTGAGCCCCGACTCCTGAGCCCGCCCCAGGGACTCGGGGTTGATCAGGACCGCGCCGAGGATCGCGCGCTCCGCCCCCACGTCATGGGGGACCTGGCGCTGTCTGGTCTGGGTTGAGTCGTGCACAGGCCGAGCATATCCAGCGTGTCGACCCCGCTCCCTCGAAGAACCGAGAAAGCAGAGACGGCCACGCCCGATCGCGCCGAGCGGGTGTTCGGTGATCGTCCGGGGCGACGGCGCGTCGTGCGGCCGCCGACCGAAGCCGACGAGCCGCCTCCCCCGGCCGGCGGACTCAGGCCTCGACGGTCTCGGCGGGAACCGCAGCAGCAGCCTTCGCCATCAACTCCGAGCTGGCCGCGTCGGGCTCCACGGAGACCTTGATCTCCACGTTGACGCCCTGTCCGAGCTTGATCTGCACGTCGAAGTCCCCGAGGGCCTTCAGCGGCTCGGACAGCACGATCTGCCGCTTGTCCACGGCGATGTCCCGCCCGGCCAACGCCGCAGCGATGTCCATGCTCGTGACCGCGCCGAAGAGCTTGCCGTCCACGCCGCAGGTGCGCACCACGACCACGCGGCCGACCTTGTCGACCTGCTTCGCGGCCGCGTCCGCTGAGGCCACCAGGCGGCGACGCCGGGACTCCATGACGCGCTGGTCGTGCGCCAGCTGCCGGGTGTTTCGCTCGTCCGCCCGGACCGCGAGGCCGCGGGGGAAGAGGAAGTTGCGGGCGTACCCCGGCTTCACGACGACCACGTCGCCGGCGTTGCCCAGGGTGTCTACCTCTGCACTAAGGATGACCTTCATCGTCTCGCTCCGTTTCTGCTCGTCACTTCGTCTTCACCGTGCGCCGGCGCAGGTCGAGCCAAACATCGCTCAGACCGGTCACCAGATACCCGAGAGAGACGACTGGTATCGCCATTGCTACTGCCTGCATCCCGATCCCCAGCGCGCGAGGCACCGGGCCCAGGGGCAGACGAAGAAACCACCAGTTCACCACCGCGACGCCCTGCAACCAGTACAGGACGACCAGAAAGAGGAGCGCGTTCGCTCCGAGGCCCGCCGCCAGACTCCACGGGGCTGCGCCCGCGCCCGGCACCACGAGCTGCACCAGCAGCATCGCCATGCACCCGAGCACGACCCAGATCAGCCCGAAGGGGAGCTTGAACAGACACAGATCCTCTTCTCTTTCCTCGGTGCCGCCCGTGAACCACCGGACGTACACCACGTTGATCCACAAACCCAGCAGACCCAGCGCCGCGATGAGCGACGGAAGAAGCCGGGTCACCCACGCCACCGCCACATCGCGGTGCCGCTCGAACTCCTCGATCGCCTCACCCTCGGCCTGGTTCTCGCCGGCCCGGCTGCGGCTGCTTGCGATCAGACCATCGATGGCCTCATCCACGACAGCACCCGCTTCGGCCCCGATCGGGCCACCGCTCCAGCTCGCCAACCCCAGGCCCAGCACGACGATCAACCACGCCGCCGTCGCTGTTCCCAGCCGCCGCACCGCTCCCTCTCGGGCGCGAATCACCGGCTGCAACAACGCAGCAGGCAACGCCCCGAGCAACAGGTAGAGCCGCGCCGCCTCGGCGAATCCGCCGAACCGACCGGCCCCCGCGACGCTGGCGACGACGACGAGCACCAGGCCCACCATCGCCCCTCGCAGGAGCCGACCCGCCTCCCCTCCTCGTGCCACGAGGAGCAGGGGCGAGGCGCTCAGGACGAGCAGCGCCCCAGGAACCAGGAACAAGGCTCCCGAAACGAGCCCGGCCACCAGCCAAGGCAGCCAGGGAGGGACCCGGTGGGGCCCCACCCCATCTGACTCAGCTCCCGGCACCCAGGTCGGAGTCACGGTCACGGTTCCTGTCCCTATCCCGGTCCCGATCTCGGTCCCGGTCCCGGTCCCGATCATCATCATCGTCGTCGTCGTCAGAGCCCTTCTCGGGCGCCGCCGCGTCGATCTCCGCCTGCTCGGCGATCCGGTCCACGATGTGCACGCGATCCTCGATCTTGACGGTCAGGAATCGCAGGCAACCTTCGTCGATGCGCAGCGTGCGCTCGATCTCGTTCACCATCTCCGGCGTTCCGAGGAACAAGAGGTACATGAAGTGGCCCTTCGCGTACTTCTTCACCTCGTAAGCCAGCTTCTTCTTGCCCCACTCATCCTCAACGAGGATGTGGCCGTCCCGATCCGTAATGATCCCCTTGGTCCGATCGAGGATCTTCAGAAGGTCCTCGTCCGCCAGATCCGGTCGGGCGATGTAGATCAGCTCATATTCACGAGCCCACATTCGCATCTCTCCTGTCCGGGGTCACGCCATCCGCGGGTGCGGCTGCGGCCCCTCCATCGTTGTTCTGTGACTTCTTCCGACGGAGGGCACGCCCCTCGCCGTTGACTCTGTTCATCGCATCGGAGACACCGTCCGAGAGGACCGCCTCCACCGCATCGGCCGCGCGATCAACGATCCCGTCGACCTGCGGAGCTTCCTCTGTCGACCACCGGGCCAGCACCCAGGCGGCGACGTCCATCGCCCCCTCGGGGCGACCGATCCCCACCCGCACCCGTACGAAGTCCGGCCCCGGAAGGCACTTGACCAGGCTGCGGAGGCCGTTGTGGCCTCCGTGCCCGCCGCCCACCTTGACCCGGACGTCGCCGAACTCCAGATCGAGATCGTCGTGCACCACCAGCACCTGCTCGAGACCGAGCTTGTACCAACCGGCCATGGGGCCGATCGCCTCGCCCGACACGTTCATGAACGTCTGGGGCTGGGCCAGGACCACCGGTCCGCCGGCCATCCTCCCCGACCCCAGCGCGGACTTGAATCGCTTCTCGCCCAGGGTGATCCCGTGTCGGTCGGCGAGCCTGTCCACCACGTCGAACCCGACGTTGTGTCGGGTCCGCGCGTAGCGGGTGCCAGGATTGCCGAGACCGACGACGAGGTGCATGGAGTTGCCTGAGGGAACCGGGATTACTCCTCGGTCTCCTCAGCCTCCCCTTCCTCGTCCTCGTCGAGCAGGGCGACCGCACCACCGCGCTTGCCGACGCAGGCCACCACCGGCAGGTTGAGCTTGGACGCAGGCCGACATCCGACCGGCAAGGGCAGCGCGTGCAGCAGGATCTTGTCGCCGATCTTCAGATTGGTGACGTCGATCTCGACCACCGCCGGCACATGCTCGGGCGCGCAGATGATGTCCACCTCGCGCATGGGGGTCTGCAGCGTGCCACCGAACTCGGTTCCCGCGGCCTTGCCGACGGTCACGACCCGCACGCGCACGGTCACGTTGGCACCCGGAACGACCCGGATGAAGTCGGCGTGCAGCAGCGCGCCGCTCAGCGGGTGGCGCTGCACGTCCTTGAGCACCGCCAGCGGGATGTCCTCACCGCCTTCGACGACGATGTGCACCGGCGTGTTCCAGCCTCGGGAGGCCTTCTTGAGCAGCACGAACTGCTTTGCGGGGACCGCCAGCCCGACGGGGTCGCCGCCCAGGCCGTAGGCGACCACCGGGACCTTGCCGGCGGCACGCAGCTTGCGCGCCACGCCCTTGCCAGTCCCCGGTCGGGCCTCTGCGTTGATTGTGTACGTCTCCATCTTCACCTCCTGCGGCGTCGCCGCGTGGCTCCTACCGGAGCCGAGCATCATCTCGCCGTCGGTCGAGCCGACGGCATGAACGAGTCAGACCTTGTGTGGCTCAAACAGCATCGACACCGAGTCGCCGTGGTGGATGCGACGCACCGCCTCCCCCAGCAACCCGGCCACGGTGACGACGGTGATCTTCGGACAGGCCGCGGCGTCGGGCCGCAGCGGAATGCTGTCGGTGACGAGCACGCTGTCGAGCACGCTCGAAGCGATGTTCTCCACCGCGGGGGCGCTCAGCACGGCGTGGGTGCAGATGGCGGAGACGCCGGTGGCCCCTGCCTCCTTCAGCGCGGCGGCGGCCTTCTTCAGCGTGCCCGCGGAGTCCACGATGTCATCGACGATCAGGGCGTAGCGGCCCTCCACGTCGCCGATCACCCGGATCTCCTCGACCTTGCCGGCCTCGATCCGGCGCTTGTCGCACACGGCGAGAGGCACCTGGAGCCGCTTGGCGTAGGCCAGGGCGCGCTCCACGCCGCCCGCGTCCGGCGAGACCACCACGAGCTTGCTCGGGTCCGTCCCGTGCTTCTCGCGGACCGCCTCCAGGAACGCCGGGGTGGCGTACAGGTGGTCTACAGGGATGTCGAAGAAGCCCTGGATCTGGCCCGCGTGCAGGTCGAGGGCCAGCACCCGGTTGGCGCCGGCGCGCTCCAGCAGGGAGGCCACCAGGCGGGCCGAGATCGGCGTGCGGCCAGAGGTCTTGCGATCCTGGCGGGCGTATCCGAAGTAGGGGAGCACCACCGTGATGCGATCCGCCGACGCGCGCTTCACGGCGTCGAGGATCACGAGAAGCTCCATGAGGTTCTCGTTCACAGGGGAGCACGTGGACTGAACGATGTAGACGTCCCGGCCCCGGATGTTCTCCTTGACCTCGACGAATGATTCACCATCACGGAAACGCTTGAGAGTCATTGCTCCCACGCGCTGTCCGAGTGATTCCGCTAGTCCGGCCGCGAAGCTCGGGTTCGAGCTTCCCGCAAGGATGGTCAGGGGACCGTATTGCATCGTTCTCCTCGACGCTGGACACGGCCCAAGGGAGTGTTCCCCTGGCCGTGGGCCCGCGGCCTTTTAGTTCAAAGGCCAGGCGAACGCAAGGAATGAGACGCGAGAAGTAAAGGAAGTGGCTGGGGCGGCAGGATTCGAACCTGCGATACCGGTACCAAAAACCGGAGACTTGCCACTTGTCGACGCCCCAGGATGCGCGGGAGCCTACCTGACCTGACCCCGTCTGAGCACCTGGATGCCCTCACGCAGGCCGTCCAGGGTCAACGGGAACATGGGGATCAGCTGGCCGATCGCGGTGATGGTCTGGTGGTTCCAGTACCGCTCCGGCTCAGGGTTCAGCCAGATCGTGTTCGGCCAGTGGCGCTTGAAGCGCTCGAGCCACTCGAACCCGGACACCACGTTGCGCTGGTACAGCGAGATCGCGCCGCCGGCCGACATCAGCTCCCACGTCGCCATGCACGCGTCCCCGACGAAGATCACCTTGCTGTCGGGGTGCCGCTCGTGGAACAGCCGGTCGGTCATCGTCGACTCGAGCCGGCTGATGTCCGTGTACAGCCTCGAATACGGGACGTTGTGGAAGAAGTAGTGGTGGAACTCCTTGTAGTGCGAGGCCTCCGAGGCCGCCGTGAACAGCCGATCCACGAGCTGGGCGTACGGCGCCATCGAGCCGCCGGCGTCCATCATCAACATCAGGCGCGCGGTGTTCTTGCGGTCCTTGCGGAACTCCAGGGTGATCTCGCCCGCGTCCTTGCACGTGCGGTCGATCGTCTCGTCCAGATCGAGCTTCTCGGGGCCCTCGCGCCCCAGGTTCCGCAGCATCTTCAGGGCCTGCTTGAACTGGCGCACGTCGAGCACCGCGTCGGTGCGGTAGTTGCGGAAGCGGCGCTCCTCGGCGACCTGGACGGCGGTGCGTCCGCCCCCCTGCCCCACGCGGATCCCCGCCGGGTTCTGCCCGCCGCTGCCGTAGGGCGAGCTGCCCCCCGTGCCGATCCACCGGTTGCCGCCGTCGTGCCGCTCGGTCTGTTTGGCCAGGGTCTCGGCGAACTTCCTGCGCAGTTCCTCCAGCGACATGCCGGTCAGCGCCTCGAAGGCTTCGGGGGTCAGGCCCGCGAAGTCCACGGGGTTCTCCAGCCACCGCTTCAGGGCGTCGTGCAGGGCGGCGTCGGTCATCCCCTGGAACATCCGCGCGAAGACCACGTCGTAGGCGTCGTAGTGCCCCTCGGTGTGCACCAGCAGCGCCCGACCGAGGCCGTACAGGTCATCGACCGTCTCGATCAGCCCCCGGTCGAGGGCCTCATGCAGGGCGAGCCACTCCCCCAGGCCCACCGGGACCTTCTCGCGTCGCAGCGAATAGAGGAATTCGGAGAACACTCAGGCCCAGGAGAGCTTGCGCTTGGCGACGTCGATGTCCTGCTCCTGCTTGAGCAGCGTGCCCAGGAAGGGCGCTGAGCGGGCGACGTCCTCGGCGGGCACCCCGCCCCGGATCAGGACGATCAGCCAGTCGATCAGCTCGGAGGTGGACGGACGCTTGCGCAGCCCCGGCACCCGCCGCAGCTCGTAGAACCGGACGATGGCGTTCTCGAGCAGGCTCGTCTGCACGTTCGGCAGGTGCACCCGCACGATCCGCTCCATCACCTCGGACTTCGGGAAGTCGATGTAGTGGAACACGCAGCGCCGCAGGAACGCGTCGGGCAGCTCCTTCTCGGCGTTGCTTGTGATGACCACGATGGGGCGCTCGACCGCCGCCACCGTCTCGTCGATCTCGGGGATGTGGAAGCTCATCGCGTCCAGCTCGTGGAGCAGGTCGTTGGGGAACTCGAGGTCCGCCTTGTCCACCTCGTCGATGAGCAGCACGCAGCGCTCCTCGGTGCGGAACGCGCGCCCCAGCACGCCGAGCTTGATGTACTTGCGGATGTCGGACACGTCGCCGTCGCCGAACCGCGAGTCGTTCAGGCGCTGCACCACGTCGTAGTGGTACAGCCCGTCCTGGGCCTTCGTGGTGGACTTGACGTGCCACGTCAGCAGCTCGGCCTGCAGCCCCTGGGCGATGGCGCCCGCCAGCAGCGTCTTGCCCGTCCCCGGCTCGCCCTTGATGAGGAGCGGACGGCCCAGCGCGATCGCCGCGTTGACGTCGCGCGACAGGTCGTCGGTGGTGATGTAGCTGTCGGTGCCTGCGAATCGATGGAAATCGGACATGCGCGCAAGGGTAGTGCGCCGCGCGCCGGGTTGCTCGCTCCGAGTCGACTCGGACCTACAGGCCGCTCGCGCGCACCAGGGCCAGGGAGAGGTCTTCGAGCCACGTGATCAGCAGCAGACCCACCAGCAGCACCCCCAGGAACGGCAGCGTGGCCTTGAACACCTCGGCCACCGGGCGCCGGAAGAACGCCGAGCTGATGAACAGGTTGATGCCGAACGGAGGCGTCGCGAAGCCGAGCTCGAGGTTGACCACCATGATGATCCCCAGGTGCACCGGATCGACCCCGTAGGCCACCGCGATGGGCAGGATGAGCGGGGTCATGACCACCAGGG
The DNA here is from genome assembly GCA_937891735.1 of uncultured Pseudomonadota bacterium. Taxonomy (GTDB): domain Bacteria; phylum Myxococcota_A; class UBA796; order UBA9615; family UBA9615; genus JAGSHC01. The sequence continues at coordinate 19,517 of CALAGR010000109.1, forward strand.
CCGAGAAGATGTCCATCACGCATCCCACCACCAGGAGCAGGCCGTTGAGGGCGAGCAGGAACGCGAACCGGCTCTTCACCGCCCCCTGGATCGCCTCGGACGCCGCCTGGGGCACCTGCTCGATGGTGAGCCAGTTGGTCACCGCGAGGGCCATGAGCAGGATGATGAGGATCGAGCCCACCAGCATCATCGTGTCCACGGTGATGCCCCACAGCTCGGCGACCTTGACCTCCCGGTGGATCACGACCTCCACCACGACCGCGTACAGCACCGCGAGGATCGAGGCCTCCGCCGCGGTGACGAAGCCGCCATAGATCCCGCCGAGCAGGAGCACGGGCAGGGCCAGCGCGAAGATCCCGTGCTTGCAGGCCGCGAGGAGCTCCGCGCCGTCGAACCGCTGCCGGGGCGCCTTGACCAGGAAGCCCCGCACGCTGCAGTACACCGCGAGCATGCCGATGGTCAGCACGGCCGGGACCATGCCGGCCACGAAGAGCTTCTGGATGTCCGCGCCGCTCACGACGCCGTAGATGATGAGGGGCAGCGAGGGCGGAGCGAGGATCCCGATGGCCCCACACGAGGTGAGCAGCCCCAGGGCGAAGGGCTCTCCGTAGTCCTTCTGGAGCGCCGGGGCGAGCATGCCCCCGACGGCGATGATCGTGACCGCCGAGCTGCCCGACAGGGCCGCGAAGAAGGCGCACGCCCCGATGGCGGCGATGGCCAGGCCGCCCGGCAGGAAGCCCACCAGGGCCTTCATCACGCGCACCAGGCGCTCGGAGATCCCGCCCCGGGTCATCACCGCGCCCGCCAGGGTGAACATCGGGATCGCGACGAACACCGGCGACTCGGTGATGCGCGCCATCTCCAGGACGATGGGCACGGCGCGCTCCGTGAACGACCCGTAGCCCGTCAGCACCACGAAGGACAGCAGCGCCAGCACCCCCAGGGTCACGAACAGGGCTTCGCCCAGCAGCCCCAGCAGCAGGAACACCGCAGGCAGCGCGCCCACCAGCCCGAACTGCCAGTACAGGCCCGCGCCGAGCACACCCACCGCCAGGAGCGAGCCCACCACCCGGGTGGTCGCCGTGCGCTCCGCGAACCGCTCGACGTGCACGGTCTGCATCAGTACAGCCGTCCTTCGGAGTCCGGTCCGTCCAGGTAGCCGAAGTCGCCGGTGCGCAGTCCCTTGACGTCCTCGATGGCGAGCAGCCCGAACCGCCACGCGATCACGCCCAGCGCGATGGGGATGATCGTCTTGACGTGCCAGTACAGCACGCCCAGGGCCGGGCTCCGGTCGGGGTAGGCCCGCTCCTGCCCGATGTACCACCAGCCCACCCACGCGATGAGCCCCATCACGACCACCGCGAGGACCTCCACCACGAGGTTGAAGGCCGCCTTGGTGCGCGGAGACAGGGAGCGATCCAGCAGGTCGATGGTGATGTGGCGGCGCTCGGCGGTGGCCAGGGACGCCCCGAGCAGGGCCACCCACATCATGGCGAACCGGATGAGCTCGTCCGCCCAGGCCAGCCCGCCGGCGCCCACGGTGCGCATGCCGATCTGGGTCGAGGACAGCAGGACCATGCCCGCGATGGCCACGACAACGAGGACCTTCTCGACCAGGGCGATGGCCCCATCGACCCTTCGGAGCGTCGCGAGCACCGGGCTACTTGCCCGCGCGCCGCTTCTCGAGGGCGGCGTAGACCTTGTCGAGCAGCGCCTGGGGGAACGCGCCGTTGGCGACCATCGCCTGGTGGGAGGGCCACGCAGCGTGCCGGAACGCCGCGCGCTCCTCTGCGGTCCAGGCGCTCACCGCGATGCCGTTCTCGGCGAAGCCCACGAGCAGCTCGTCGTCCAGGCCCCGCACCGCGGACCGCGCGTCCTTCTGCAGCTGGGCGGCGTAGCCGCTGATCAGGGTCTGCAGCGCCGGCTCCAGGGAGTCCCAGAAGCTCTTGTTGAAGACCACCGCGGCGGGCTGATAGATGTGGTTGCTGTCCACCCAGGCCTCGGTGTGGGCGAACCACTGGGCCGCCGTGCTGAACACCGGGCTGCCCGAGTAGGCGTTCACCATGCCGGTCTGCAGCCCACCGAGGATCTCGGGGATCGGCAGCGGCGTGGCGCTGACGCCCAGGGCCGCGTACATCGCCAGCTGCACCTGGCTCTCCTGCATCACCACCTTGCAGGACTGCAGATCCGCCAGGGTGCGGATGGGCTTGGGGCCCCCGAAGTCCAGCCAGCCGTTGACGGCCCAGACGAACAGCTTGAGGCCCTTGGCCTCCATGGCCGCTTCGAGCTCGGGTCGGATGACCTCGTCCATGACGAAGTCGGCCTCGGCGTCGTCCCGAAACAGGAAGGGCAGCTCCAGGATCTGCAGCTCCGGCACCACCGTGGAGATGCCGCCGGTGGAGAACCCGCCCCCCGTCAGCTGGTTGTATCGCATCTTCTGAAGCATGGCCCGCTCGTCACCGAGGGCGCCGTTGAGGAAGACCTTGACCGTGATCTCACCGCCCGAGTCCGCCTCCACCTTCGTCTTGAAGTCCATGAGGACCTCGGACCAGGGGGTGTCGTCGGGGGCGAGCGTGCCGAACCGGATCTCGTGCCCGGCCGCGGCGGGGCGGGGCAGCGCGAACAGCAGCAGGGCGAACAGAACGAACAGGATCGTGGGGCGCATGGGTCTCCAGCTCAGTCGAAGATCGCGTCGGCCTGGGCCAGCAGACGCGCGGCGTCGGCCTGGGCCACCAGGTGCTCGAAGTAGTAGGTGTCGCTCGGGTCCGGCTTCGCGTCGATGACGCTCTGGAGCAGGCTCACGAACAGCTCCTTGTCGCCAGCGTCGCGGGCGTAGTAGTCGGCGTACATCACCTTGGTCTCGAGCTGGTCCGGGAACATCTCGATGGCCCGCTTGAAGTGCAGCTCACCCTTGGCCACGTCCTTGCCCGCGAAGGGCGGGATGGCGATCCAGTACGCGCCGAAGAAGCGGTGCACGCCGCCGGCGTAGTAGTCCTCGGCGAGCTCGAGGATGCGCTGGTTGGCGGCCTTGACCTTCGGGATGTCCAGCGCCACCCGCAGGATCCCCTTGAGCTCACCCCAGCGAGACCAGTTGGACGCGGCCCAGAACGCGGCGGGGGCGTCATCCGCGGTCAGCAGGACCATGGTGTCCGGGATCCTCGTGCCCGCCTCGATGGCCGCGGCCCACTCCTCGTTGCGCATCAGCAGGGCCTCCCAGCCGCACTCGCGTCCGCGCCAGTAGGTCGCCATCCGGTCCTTCTTGGGCAGGTCCCGGTCGTAGTGATAGGCCTTGCCGTAGTACAGGACCGACAAGCGCACCAGGATGGCCCAGCGATCGACGCCGGCGGGCAGCTCGTGCAGGAGCAGGGCCGCCTCGTACTTCTCGATGGCGGCCTCGGTGCCCGCCTGCTCGTGGCGACGGTCGAACTCGGCGTCGGCGTCCACCAGGCCCGTGGGCACGACGGGAGGCTTGTGCGCCTCCACGCCGGTGACGTCGCCGGACGTGGCAGGGGGGCCCTTCTTGCCGCACGCGGGGGCGACGAGCAGGACAAACAGCACCACGAAGACAGGCATGGACCTGCGCACGGTCACCTCCAGGGAGTGGGGAATCAGAGCTGGCTGGGGCAGCGGCCGCCGGCTTCGTCCGTGGGCTCGTCGACCGGCACGGCGAAGCTGCCGACGAACTCGTCGGACTCGTTGCCCGCCGCGTCGCGCATCGTGAAGCGCCAGGGCAGGTCCGCCCCCAGGGTGTAGAAGCTGCAGCCGAGGTTGATGCGCACGTTCGCGCCATCCCCCAGGTCGTCTTCGATCCGGCCGTCGAGCCAGGGGGTCTGCTCGTTGAGCAGGATGAAGAACTGGGGGTTGTTCAGGTCGCCGTCGACGTCGGTCACGTTGAGGTCGAACGCGAGCTGCAAGGCGCCGGTGGCGTTCTCGTCCACGCAGCGATCACGATCCCCGGGGCGCTCGCACATGATGACGCTCTGCAGGACCGGCGCGTCGCCCTCGGGGCCGTCGTCCCCGCTGTCGTCGTCGTCGCCGCTGGGGCAGCCGGACAGGATCATCGGCAGGATCGTCAGGGCGAGGAGCGCGGGGCGCAGGGTCATGGGGGACTCCGTGGGGAGGGCAGATCGTGGGGCAGTGGTGCCCGGAGCAGGATTCGAACCAGCAACTCGGGGATTTTAAGTCCCCTGCCTCTTCCAGTTGGGCCACCCGGGCAGGGCGCGCGCGAGTGTCACCAGGGGGCTCGCTGGTGTCAACAACGACGTTCCGCGCGGCCTCTGCGGGCGATCCGGGGCCCTCCTGGATCGTTGACACGGATCATGGCCACGGAATACGATCAAGCGCTCGCATGCGGGGTCGCGGGCAACGCATGCAAAGGGCCGAATGAGCAAGATCATCGGGATCGATCTGGGAACGACGAACTCGGTGTCCTGCTACATCGAGCAGGGCGAGCCGCGGATCATCATCAACGAAGAGGGCGCCCGGCTGACCCCGTCCACGGTGGGCTTCAGCAAGGACGGCGACCGGTTCGTGGGCGACATCGCCAAGCGCCAGCTGCTGATGTACCCCGAGAACACGATCCACTCGATCAAGCGGTTCATCGGGCGCCAGTTCAGCGAAGTCCGCTCGGACACGAGCAAGGTCGCCTTCAAGATCGTGGACATCGGGGACGACACGATCGGCATCGAGGTGGGGGGCAAGACCTACACCCCGCAGCAGGTCAGCGCGTTCATCCTGCAGAAGGTGAAGAAGTCGGCTGAGGACTTCCTCGGCGAGCCCATCGACAAGGCCGTGATCACCGTGCCCGCCTACTTCTCGGACCGGCAGCGGCAGGCGACCAAGGACGCGGGGCGCATCGCAGGCCTGGACGTGCTCCGGATCATCAACGAGCCGACCGCCGCCGCCCTCGCCTACACGATCCGGCGCAAGTCGGCGGCGACCATCGCGGTGTTCGACTTCGGCGGCGGCACCTTCGACATCAGCATCCTGGACGTGGACACGGACGTCGCAGAGGTGAAGGCCACCGCAGGCAACAACCACCTGGGCGGCAACGACATCGACAACCGCCTCGTGGACTGGCTCGCGAGCGAGTTCAAGAAGGCCAATGGCCTCGATGTCAGCGGGGACCGCATGGTCCGGCAGCGCCTCCTGGAAGCCGCCGAGAAGGCGAAGATGGACCTCTCCACGTCCCTCGAGACGGAGATCCACCTGCCCTTCCTGACCGCCGACGAGTCCGGTCCGAAGCACCTGCAGACCGTGTTGACCCGCGCCACCTTCGAGTTCCTGGTGGAGGACCTGCTCCGCAAGGCGATCGACGAGTGCGAGAAGGCCCTGATCGAGAGCAAGCTCGAGACCACCGAGATCGACGAGGTGATCATGGTCGGTGGCTCCTCCCGGATCCCGAAGATCCAGGAGATGGTCAAGGCCCTGTTCGTGGGCGTCCCCCTGAACAAGAGCTTCAACCCGGACGAGGTCGTCGCCGTCGGCGCCGCGGTCCAGGCGGGGATGCTGGGCGGCACCGTCAAGGACGTGACCCTGCTGGACGTGACGAACTTCAGCCTCGGCATCGAGATCGAAGGCCGTCGCAGCGCGAAGCTCATCCCGAAGGGCAGCACCGTGCCGGTGGTGCGCACCCAGATGGTGTCCACCGTCGTGGACAACCAGAAGACGGTGAAGATCCACGTGCTGCAGGGCGAGGAGGAACTCGCCAAGGACAACATCAGCCTCGGTGAGTTCGAGCTGACCAACATCCAGCCGGCGCCGCGGGGGGTGCCCCGGATCGAGGTGACCTTCACCATCGACACCGACGGCATCGTGAACGTGAGCGCGCGCGACGTGCGCACCGGCGCCCAGCAGGGCATCACGATCCACTCGCCGTCGGGCATGAGCCAGCAGGCGATCGACGACGCGCGGCACCAGCTGCAGCAGGCCGACGAGGACGACGAGATCGGCAAGGAGGCGCAGGATCTGCGTCACTCCGTGGAGAAGCAGCTGTTCGCCCTTGAGAACTTCCTGCGGGACAGCAAGCTCAGCCTGAAGAAGCGCGAGATCTTCGACACCGAGCAGGCCCTGAAGCGGGGACGCATGGCGCTGGTGAAGAAGGCCGACGCCGAGGCCCTGCGCGAGCTCAGCCAGTACCTGAACAACTACCAGGCGCACCTGAAGCAGCGGGTGGATTCGGCGGCAGGCGGCTCCATCAGCGTCGCCCTCACCGGTCCGGAGTAGCGCCTCTCCCCGGCGCCTTCCCCGACCGGAACACCGCCTGATATGGTCGCTGCGCTCGCGGGATCCCCGCAGCGGAGGTCTGCATGCTCCGACTCACCCTCGCCCTGTCGCTCCTGATCCTGACCGGCTGCCCCACCGACGGCGGTGAGCTGCCGGACCTCAGCTGGGATCCTCCGGTGGATGACCGGGGCGCCGGTGAGGTGGACTTCGGCACCGTCGCCGTGGGCACCAACCCGCCCCCCAGCGGCACGATCGTGGCGACCAACAACACCGACGAGATCATCTCCATGGGCGTGGACTGCGACCTCGTGGTGGGCACGCCGTTCAACATCAGCTGCCCCACGGACCGGGTGGACATCCAGCCCCTGGGCAGCGAGGACGCGGCCGGATCGGCCAACAACTTCCTCGCCGTGGGCGGCACCCTGCTCGTGGGACCCAACGACGTGGGCGAGGTGGAGACCACCATCAGCTTCAACGCGGACAACACGATCTGGACGTTCGCCCTGATCGCCACCGTGACGAACTGAGCCGTTCGATTCGGTCTGCGCTTCCCCTGCTGCTGATCCTGATCTGCGGCTGCTCCGCCTGGACCTGGCGTGTGCCGGGTCTGCGCTACCGCCCTTCGGACACCCCGGTGCAGCTGCACGCAGACCGGCTGGTGGCGGATCTGCCCGCCGAGTCCTACGCGATCGGCTCGACGCAGATGGAGGGGTCCGATCCGGACGAGATCGGCGCGCGCATCGCCCGGACGGCCCAGCAGCACGGCGCGGACGTGGTGCTCCTGGAAGAGCAGGAGGCGGTCGTGAGCACCTGGACGACGGTGCGAAGCGAAGGCGGCATGGACCGGAGCGAGACCGGTCGGCAGGAGACCCTGAGCGTGGACTCCGCGCGGGTGGCCGCCCTGGGCATCGGCTACCGCAGCCCCGAGCGCTGCGTGGGGGTGCACCTGGTGTGCGAGCCGACCGTGGCCGTCATCACCGACTCCGCGACGTGCGTGGTCCGGGTCCGGGCGATGGTCCCGGGGGGCCCCCTGCAGGCCGCGGGCGTCGGCATGGGCGAGGGGCTCGTAGCCATCGACGGGCACCGGGTGCGCAGCCCTTCGGACGTGCACCAGCGCGTGGACGCAGCCCCCGGCGCGGTGGTGCTGCTGGTGGACGGCGAGCTCGCGCAGCGCGCCGTGGTCGTAGAGCCCGCCCCCTGCGCCGAGGTCTATCCGAACGCGCGGTGATCGCGACGATGGATCTTCACGAACGCTGAACGTATGATCAGCTCATGGTCTCTTCTGCCGCCCTCGACCTGACGACGGTCGCCCCCACCAACCGCATCGCGGCCCTCCGCGACCTGCTCCAGCAGCGGTTTCCGGGCACCAATCAGCTCGACAAGCCGGCCGTCGGCATCCTGCCCACCGGCGTCGCGGGCATCGACCGCCTCCTGCCCGGCGGGCTCCCCCGAGGCGCCGTGAGCCTGCTCAGCGGTCCTGCCAGCTCGGGCAAGACGGGGGCCGCCCTGGGGATCGTGGCGGGGCTCACGGGTCAGGCCGGGCAGGCCGCCTGGGTGCATCGGGGGGCGTTCTCGCCGGCCTCCGCGGCGTGGGCCGGGGTGCAGGCCCGGCACCTCGTGCTGGTGCAGGTGGAGAGCGACTCGGAGGCGCTTCGGTGCACCGACTTCCTGCTGCGCTGGCAGGCCTTCGACCTGGTGGTGCTCGACTGGATCGGCCGGGGCGGGCATGGGAGCCGCTGGAATCGTCTGCAGCGGCTGGTCACCGACAGCCCCAGCTCCCTGGTGGTGATCGCGCCCGCGCCGGAGCCCGGCGACCCGCTGCGCTTCGTCAGCGCGGTGCACCTGACGTTCGAGCGCGCCCCGGACCGGCCCGCGCAGCAGGTCGTCGTCGAGCTGGACAAGACCCGCTACGCGCGCCCCGACGGCCCCTCCCACGGGCTGCTCGAGCACCGCGGCATGCGCGGGGCCCCGTTCCTTCTGGACCCGGATCTGCCGGGGCTCGGGCAGCGGTGGCACCACGAGGTCGACTGATCGCAACCAGGGCGCCGCTTCCCACTGGCTCCGCACCCGCAGTTCGGGTATCCATGCGCACATGCAGACGCGCGCGCAGATCACCCTCCTCGCCCTGCTGGTCCTGACGATCAGCTGCAACAACTCGTCCGATCCGGTTCGGTTGCCCAACACGGCGCCGATCCTGACGATCCTGGCGCCCCAGGTGAACGCCGACGGCGATCCCGCCGTGTACGAGCAGGACGCCGCGATCATCTTCGAGGTGCGGGCGTCCGATCCCGAAGACGAGCCCGACGAGCTCGCCGTGCGACCCAGCGCGGTGCGCACCGACATCGACGCCGACGCCATCCCCTTCGACGTCGTGTCCCTGGACAGCGGCGGGTACGGCCAGTTCGTGCTGAGCGCCCTCGAGCCGGGGCTGTGGCTGGTGACCGTCACCGCGACGGACACGGAGAACGGCGTCGGCCAGGCCAGCGTGCCGCTGCGGATCGACTTCACCAACACGGCCCCGGAGGTCGTGATCACCAGCCCCACCGACGGCACGACCTTCATCGAGGACGACGTCGCGCCCTTCGCGGCCACCGTCGGCGACGACCGGCCCCTGGGCCAGCTGACGGTGGAGTGGTCGTCGAGCCAGGACGGGCTCCTCGACACCGCCGCGCCCCTGGGATCGGGCCTGCTGACGTTCTCGACCGACGATCTCAGCATCGGCACCCACACCATCACCGTGCTCGTCACGGACGCCGGCGGCCTGTCGGGTCAGGACACGATCACCGTGATCGTGGTGCCCGCGGACCTGCCCCCGACCACGCCGTCGGTCGATGTCGTACCCAACGCCCCCTTCACCGACGACGATCTCACCTGCCTCGTCACCGTGGCGCCGACCGATCCCGAGGGGCAGCCGGTCACCCTGACCTACGCCTGGCTGCGGGACGGCGGCCCGACCGGTCACGCGACGGGCTCCCTGCCGGCGAGCGAGACGAGCCGCGGCGAGGAGTGGACGTGCCAGGTGACCGGCTCGGACGGCGGTCAGTCCTCGGCCGTGGGCAGCGACGCGGTCACCATCGGCAACACCGGGCCGACCAGCACGGGGGCCACCCTCGGGCCGGATCCCGCCTACGAGACCACGGTGCTGACCTGCGCGGGGGTCGGCTGGAGCGATGTGGACGGCGATCCCGAGGACTACACCGCGCTGTGGACGGTGAACGGGTCGGCGGCGACGGGCACGGGACTGACCCTGGACGGCGCCACCTTCGACGAGGGCGACACGGTGGTCTGCGAGCTGACCCCTTGGGACGGCGTGGTCGCCGGCGCGCCCCGGACGTCCAACTCCGTGGAGATCCAGAACAGCCCCCCGAGCCTGCCCGGCGTGCTCCTGACGCCGGAGCCCATCGCCGGTCTGACCGACGACCTGGTCTGCACCTCGTCCCCCGCCACGGACCCGGACCCCGGGGATGCGCTCACCTACTCGGTGCAGTGGCTGGTGGACGGCGCGCTGCAGCCGGGCTGGAACGGGATGTGGACCATCCCATCGTCGGCCACCTCCTGGGGCGAGCAGTGGACGTGTCAGGTGCAGGCGGACGACGGCACCGACGTCAGCGGCCTGGCGTCCTGGGACACCCTGGTGCAGCCCGCGGCGGGCGAGGTGGTGGTGTCGGAGTACCTCGCCGATCCGACCGTCGTCTCCGACGTGGCGGGCGAGTGGATCGAGATCTTCAACCCCGGCTCGACGGCCATCGATCTGCAGGGCTTCGAGCTGCACGACGACGGCGTGGACTCGCACATGATCACGACGTCCGTGCCGGTGCCCGCCGGGAGCTGGGTCGTCCTGGGGCGCAACGCCGATCTGATCACCAACGGCGGCGTGTACGTGGACTACGAGTACTCGGGGTTCGCGCTGGGGGACGTGTTCGACGCCATCGTGCTGAGCTTCGACGGCGTGGAGATCGACCGGGTGGACTACGACCTGAGCCTGTACCCGGGATCCCTGTCGGGGCGCACCGCGAGCTTCGACCCCGCGGTGGGCATGCCCGACGCCGCCCTGAACGACGACTGGACCAACTGGTGCGGATCCAGCGAGCCCATCGACGGGCTGGGCTCGGACTTCGGCACGCCGGGGCTGCTCAACGACGACTGCTCCTGCTTCGCCTCGGACGGCGACTCCGACGGCTACGGCACCGACGGGACGTGTCCCTGGCTGGACTGCGACGACGGCGACGCAGCCATCAACCCCGGTGCGCCCGAGCTGTGCGACGGCATCGACAACAACTGCGCGCTCGGCATCGACGAGGGCTGCAACGCCGCCCCCGCCGTGGCCGCCGCGGTGCTGTCCCCGGATCCGGCGTTCGAGGGCTCCACCTTGACCTGCGCGGGGTCGGGCTGGTTCGACGCGGATGGGGATCCCGAGGACTACCTGGTGTCGTGGACCGTCGGCAGCAGCACGTTCAGCGGCGGCCTGACCCTGACCGGCGCGGACTTCGACGAGGGAGACCCGGTCACCTGCGTGCTCACTCCCTGGGACGGCGTGGACACGGGCCTGCCCACGACCTCGAACACGGTCCTGATCTCCAACACCCAGCCCAGCACGCCGGTCGCGCAGCTGACCCCCAGCCCCGTGGCGAGCATCGCCGACGATCTGGTCTGCTCCTACACCCCGTCCACGGACCCGGACGCCGGTGACACCGTGAGCTACGAGGTGCGCTGGCTCGTGGACGGCGCCGCCGTGCCCGCCTGGGCCGGGGCCTGGACCATGCCTGCCGCGCAGACCCAGTGGGGCGACGCGTGGAGCTGCGAGGTGCGCGCCGGTGACGGGACGACGTGGTCGCCCTGGGACGGCGCGTTCACCGACGTGCTTCCGGAGCCGGGAGACCTCGTGATCTCCGAGTTCCTGGTGGATCCGACGGTGGTGTCGGACGTGGCGGGCGAGTGGGTGGAGATCTACAACCCCTCGGGCACGCCGCGGAACCTGCTCGGCTTCGAGCTGCACGACGACGGCACGGACAGCCACTTCATCAACGTCAGCCTCGTGGTGCCGGCCTGGGGCTACACGCTCCTGGCCCGGAACAACGACCCCAACAGCAACGGCGGCGTGTACGCGAGCTACGAGTACAGCAACTTCGTGCTGAGCAACGGCGCCGACGAGGTGGTGCTGAGCTTCGACGGCGTGCAGGTGGATCGCAGCGACTACAACGTCGGCTTCTACCCGGGCAGCCTGATCGGGCAGTCCCGAAGCCTGGACCCGGACCTGGGCCCGCCGGACGCGTCGGTCAACGACAACCCCGCCAACTGGTGCGGGTCGGCGGTGCCCATCACCGCGCCGGGCAGCGACTTCGGCACCCCCGGGGGGCCCAACGACTCGTGCACCTGCTTCGACTCGGACAACGACGGCGACGGCTTCGGGGACGCCGCGGCCTGCGCCTTCGTGGACTGCAACGACGCCAACGCCAACATCTCCCCCGCTGCGGTGGACGTGTGCGAGAACGGCGTGGACGAGGACTGCGCCAGCGGCGACGCGACCTGCGTGTGCTCGGCCACGGACGGCGACGGCGACGGGTACGGCACAGGGCTGGCCTGCTCGCCCGTGGACTGCAACGACGGCGATCCGTCCATCAGTCCCGGCGCCACCGAGCAGTGCGACGGCATCGACAACGACTGCGACTTCGGCGTGGACGAGGGCTTCGACAACGACGGCGACGGCTGGACGTCCTGCGGGGGCGACTGCAACGACGGCAACGGCAGCATCAACCCCGGCCTGTCCGAGGTGTGCGACGGCTGGGACAACGACTGCAACGGCACCGTCGACAACGGGTTCGACAACGACAACGACGGCTGGACCACCTGCGGCGGGGACTGCAACGACGGCAACGGCTGGGTCTACCCCGGCGGCCCGGAGCTGTGCGACGGCATCGACAACGACTGCGACACCGCCATCGACGAGGGCTTCGACGGCGACAACGACGGCTGGACCAGCTGCGCCGGCGACTGCAACAACACCAACGGCTCGATCTACCCCGGCGCCCCCGAGGTGTGTGACGGCTTCGACAACGACTGCGACTTCGCCGTGGACGAGGGCTTCAACAACGACAACGACGGCTGGACCACCTGCGCGGGCGACTGCAACGACAACAACAGCGCCGTCTACCCGGGCCGCCCCGAGATCTGCGACGGCATCGACAACAACTGCGCCGGCGGCGTCGACGAGGGCTTCAACAACGACAACGACGGCTGGACCACCTGCGCAGGCGACTGCAACGACAACAACAGCGCGATCTACCCGGGCCGCCCCGAGGTCTGCGACGGCATCGACAACAACTGCGCTGGCGGCATCGACGAGGGCTTCGACAACGACAACGACGGCTGGACCACCTGCGCTGGCGACTGCAACGACGGCAACAGCTCGATCCGACCCGGGCTCAACGACACCTGCAACGGGGTGGACAACGACTGCGACGGCACGGTGGACGAGAACGCGGTCGGGGACAACTGGGAGGTGAACAACGGCAGCAGCACCGCGCCCTGGATCTCCGGGGACGACACCTCGGTGACCATCTACCCGATGTTCCACTCGACCGCGGACAACGCCGACTGGTTCTACATCAACACCAACGACGACTTCGAGTGGGGCTGCGACTCGTTCCAGGTGCAGGCCTGGCTCCAGTCGATCCCCGCCAACACCGACTACGACCTGTACATCTACAGCGCGGGTCTGAGCCTGAAGGCGTCCTCACTGAACTGGTACACGGCCGACGAGTACGCGAGCTGGTCCGCCGGCTGCACGAGCCCCGGCGACGACGGCGGCGTCTACTACATCCGGGTGAACCGCTTCTCCGGCTACAACTGCGGGGACACGTACCGGCTCATCGTCAGCAACAGCGGCTGATCGCGACGGTGGTAGCGTGCCCCATGCGTGAGTGGGGCGGTGCAGCGCTGATCGTGGGGATGCTGGTGGGCTGCGCGCCCCTCGACCCGCTCGACTCGCTCCAGCTCGGTCAGGTCGACTCGCCGATCGCCTCCGGCGCGTCCTGGAGCTGGCTCGGCGACCAGACGCTGGCATACATGGGCAGGACAACCGCCGCGGCGGGTGACGTCGACGGCGACGGGTACGACGACGTGCTGCTCGGCAGCCAGTGGTACGACAACGGCCAGGTCGATGAAGGCGTGGTCTGGCTCTTCCCCGGGTCACCGAGCGGCCCCGCGGCGGCGCCCACCTGGTTCTCCGAGAGCGACCAGACCGACTCGGGCCACGGGTACAACGCTCGGGGAATCGGCGACGTCAACGGCGACGGCTACGCCGACGTCGCGGTGGGGGCGAATCGCTGGGATGGCACAGGGGGCCCAGACGTGGGGCGCGTGCTCGTGTTTCACGGATCGGCAAGCGGTCTGTCGGTGACCGAGGACTGGACGGTCGAGGGAACCCAGCCAGGCGAGGGGCTCGGCTGGAACGTCGCCGGAGTGGGAGACGTCGACGCCGACGGCTACGGCGACCTGCTGGTCTCAGCGCCCGGGTACGACGACTCCCAGACGGACTCGGGCCAACTGCTCCTGTACCTGGGTTCCTCGTCGGGACTTCAGAGTGGCGCGGCCTGGACGTTCAGCGCCCAATCCGCTGGTGCCGAGCTGGGCGCCGGCGTCGGCAGCCTCGCCGGGCTCGGTGACGTGAACGGAGACGGCACGGCGGACTTTGCCGCGGGCGCGCCCGGATGGACCGAGGGCAGCCAGACCAACGCGGGACGTGCCCTGGTCTGGTACGGCATGCCGACCGGCGCGCCAGACACGGAGATCGCCGGGCAGACGGCCAACTGGCAGCTGGGCTACAGCGCGGCCGGGCCGGGCGACGTGGACGGCGACGGCTTCGCCGATCTGCTGGTGGCGGCGCCCATGCGCGGCAGCGCCGGCAACGTGCTCGGCGGAGTGGCCTACTTGTACGAAGGCACCTCAGGCGGGCTGAACCCAGGCCCGGTCTGGTCGGTGACGGGCAGCGGGGTCGGCGCCTGCTGCGCTGAGCTGGGTTCCGTGCTGGCGGCGGCGGGCGACCTGGATGCTGACGGCTACGCCGACTTCTTCGTGGGCGCTCCGAAGTGGGGGGCGGGCCTCCCCACGCGAGGGGCCGTGGCGGTCTACACCGGTCGGGCCGGCTGGCCGACGAGCGCCCCTGATCGCCTCCTGGAGGGGACCAACGGGGGGGACCTCCTCGGCATGGGGCTCGCTGGAGTGGGGGACGTGAACGGCGACGGCTTCGCGGATCTTGCCGCCGGATCCACGAACTGGGACGGCGCGGGCGCGCTCGTCGATGCGGGGCGGGTGGACGTCTGGCTTGGCACCGGCGCCGATCCGGGTGGCGTGTCCTGGTCGGTCACGGGGTCCGCGACGAACGAGCAGCGCGGCAGGTGCTTCGACGTGGGCGATGTAGACGCCGACGGCTACGAGGACCTCGTCCTCGCCGCCCTGGGTGGGAACACCCTGGGCGAGGGCGTGTTCGAGCTGTACTTCGGAGGCCCGGCCGGGCCAGCTACAACCCCGGACTGGTCCTGGGCGACGGGTGAGGCAGGCGCGACTGCGTGCGGCGTCGCCCTCGCCGACTTCGATGGAGACGGGTACGACGACGTCGCGCTCGGCTCCGCCCTCGCCGACGGCGCGGCGACCGACGAAGGCGCGGTCTTTGTCTTCCCCGGCACCGCCAACGGGCTCCCAGGAGTGCCTACGCTCATCCTCCAGGAGGGACAGGCGGGGGCCCGTTTCGGATGGGACGTCGCGGCGACGGACCTGGACGGCGACGGGTTCATGGACCTCGCCGTCGGGGCTGGAGACTGGGACGGAGCCCTCATCGATGAGGGTGCGGTGTTCCTGTACTCCGGTGGTCCGACGGGGCTTGATCCCCAGGCGGTCTGGATGATGGAAGGGGGCGCCGCCGGCGCGGAGCTCCGTCGTGCCGCGGCCCCCGGCGACGTAGATGGGGACGGGTTCGGCGATCTGCTCGTGGGCTCGTTGCACGCGAACGGCCCGCTCGGTGACGAGGGTGCCACGATGCTCTTCCTCGGCTCGGCGACAGGCCTGGGCGCGAGCCCAGACTGGACCCGCTACGGCGATGCGCCCGGCGCGTGGTATGGGACTGGCGTCGGACCCGCCGGAGACGTGGACGGCGACGGATATGCCGACGTGATCGTCGGAGCACCGGCGTTCTCCGCCACGACCGACGGGAGCTACGCCGAGCTGTTCCTGGGGGGACCTGCGGGCTTGTCCGCGACACCGTGGGAGTTCCTCGCGCTCTCCGCCACCTGGGGTTCGTCCACCGTCTCCAGGCGCTTCGGGGTGTCCGCAGGAGCGGGCGACGTCGACGGCGACGGCTTCGCAGATCTGCTGATCGGCGCGCCCACCTTCACCAGCGGGCCATCGAACGAGGGTCTCATCGCCCTGTATCGGGGTGCGCCCGGCGGGCCAGACCCGAGCATGGCCGCCTGGTTCACGGGCGGCTCGACCGGGCTCTCCCTGGGCACGACGGTCGGATCGGGAGACCTGAACGGCGACGGGTTCAGTGATCTCCTGAGCTACGGCCATGTCAACAGCAGCACCTACCCCGGCAGGCTCCAGCTCCGCCCGGGCAACGGCGGCGGCTCGCCCTTCGGCGCCGCGGTCCGCGTGCTCCAGCCCGATGGCGTCACGCCGCTCGCGCGCGGCGGCCTCTCGGACTCCACCGGCTTCGTCTGGCGCCAGCTCGCCCGCTCGCCGTTTGGACGGGCCACCGGTCGACTGCAGGTGGAGGCGAAGCCCCACGGCACGCCGTTCGACGGACTGGGGCTGACGGAGGGCCCGTGGACGGATCTCGGCACCACCGGGACCACGCTCGACGTCCCGGTCTCGGGGCTGCTCCCCGGCAGCGCCTACCACGTGCGAGGCCGCCTGGCGTTCGACAGCGGCACCAACCCGCCCCAGCGCCAGACCCGGTGGATCCCCCTCGATCCGGCCCAGCCCCAGGGCATCCACCTGCGCACCTGGCCGGACAGCGACGGCGACGGGGTCGCAGACACGCTCGACTGCGCGCCCGCCGACCCCCTCGTCTACCCCGGCAGCCCGGAGCTGTGCGACGCCATCGACAACGACTGCGACGGCAGCACCGACGAGGACTTCGACGGCGACGGCGACGGCTTCGCGGACGGCTCCGATCCGGCCTGTGCTGCCCTGCTCTCGGTGGACTGCGATGACGGCGCGCCGCTCACGTTCCCGGGATCCGTGGAGACCTGCGATGGGACCGACGAGGACTGCGACGATCCCGGCGACGGCAGCGGCATCGACGAGGACTTCGACGCCGACGGCGACGGCTTCTTCGACGCCGACACCCCGGGGTGCCTGACGGCCTGGGGCGTGCTCGCGGACTGCGACGACGGGGATCCGGCGATCTCCCCCGCCGGCCTGGAGGTGTGCGACGACGTCGACGACGACTGCGACGGAAGCGTGGCCGACGCGTTCGGGGACATCGACGGCGACGACCTGCCCGACTGCGCCGACCTGGATGACGACGGCGACGGGGATCCGGACACGGCGGACTGCGCGCCGAACGACCCGGACGTGTTCACGGGCGCCCCCGAGGCTTGCGACGCCGTCGACTCGGACTGCGACGGGTCCCTCGTCGACGGCTTCGCCAACCTCGACAACGACGGGGAGCCCGACTGCGTCGACGCGGACAAGGACGGTGACGGGGATCCCGCCGAGTCCGAGGGGGGCACCGACTGCGACGACGAGAACCCCAACATCTCTGGCAGCGCCACGGAGTTCTGCGACGCGACCGACAGCAACTGCGACGGCGACCTGGTCGACGGGTTCCCGGACCTGGACGGGGACGGCACGCCCGACTGCACCGACCTGGACGCCGATGGCGACGGACATCCGCCGCCCATCCACGGCGGCGGCGACTGCGACGACTCCGATCCCGACCGCTTCCCTGGTACGGCCGAGCTGTGCAACGGCGTTGACGACAACTGCGATGGCCTGGTGCCGGGCGACGAGGCGGACGACGACGGGGACGGGGCTCCTCCGTGCGCGGGGGACTGCGACGACGACGCCTCGTCTGTCGGCCCGAACCTGGTGGAGGTCTGCGACCAG
The DNA here is from genome assembly GCA_937891735.1 of uncultured Pseudomonadota bacterium. GTDB lineage: Bacteria > Myxococcota_A > UBA796 > UBA9615 > UBA9615 > JAGSHC01. The sequence goes on from CALAGR010000109.1 coordinate 36,848, forward strand.
CGCGACAACGACTGCAACGGCGCCATCGACGACGGGATCACGTCCTTCGACGTATTCCTCGACGCGGACGGCGACGGCCACGGCAACCCCCAGGCCCCTCACCCGGGCAACCCGTTCTGCGCGGTGCCGGAGGGGTATGCGGTGAGCGACGCGGACTGCGACGACACAGACGCGAGCATCAGCCCCGCGGCGGACGAGGTCCCAGGCAACGTCGTGGACGAAGACTGCGACGGAGAGGTCCTGGACCCGCCGGGCGGGACCGGAGTAGCGGCTCCGGGGATCGGCTGCTCGTGCGGCGTGGACAGCGCCAACCCGGACGACGCAGACACCGGCCTGCTGCCCATGGCCCTGCTGCTGCTCCTGAAGCGGCGGAGGAGGGTCAGGCCGGGGCCTGCACGACGCGCGGAGACGACGGCGGCCAGCTGAGCTCGAGCGACCTCCCCTGACTCGTCGCGGCCCACGCCCCCCGGACGGCGCGGAGCAGCGTCCTCGCGGCCTCCTCTTCAGGGCCGCCTCGGGCCAGGGCGCCCTGCAGGCGCGCCACACGCCGCTCGATCCGGAGCAGGCGCTCCCAGACCTCCGGGGTGATCGCGTCCGGGTCGCGCAAGTCAGCCAACGACGCGCCGCCCGCGAGCAGCCCCCAGAAGCCGTCGGTGAGCCCCTCGGCCCCCTCCACTGCGTAGTGCACCAGGTCGTGGAGCAGCATCGAGCGGGTCTCGAGCACGACGTCGATGGCCGGGTGGGGCACCCCACGTCCGAGACAGTTCCGAGCGGATTCTCGAGGCGTGGGGCATCCCAGGCGTCCGAGGTCGAGGAGCGAAGGAAGAGCGCGGAGGCGTACTCATGTACGCCGCACAAGCGATGACGCCCGCGACGAAGAGATCGGGCGTCTGGGGCACCCCACGTCCGAGACAGTTCCGAGCGGATTCTCGAGGCGTGGGGCATTCCAGGCGTCCGAGGTCGAGGAGCGAAGGAAGAGCGCGGAGGCGTACTCATGTACGCCGCACAAGCGATGCGCCCGCGACGAAGAGATCGGGCGTCTGGGGCACCCCACGTCCGAGAATCAGTGGAAGTTGCGGCTTTGCAGGCCCCCCCAATCCTGCTCCGCGCCAAGCAGGTCCGTGATCTCCTCGTCCACCAGCAGGTTGGTGAAGTGCGTGCCGAGCACGTTCACCACGCCGTCGCTGACCTGCACCGTGCCCTTGATCGCCAGCATGCGGCAGGTGCGCAACAAGGTGCGGTGCCGCTCGAAGTGCTGGGGCCAGATGATCACGTTGATGAAGCCCTCCTCATCCTCCAGGGTGATGAAGAACGTGCCCTTGGCCGTGCCCGGCCGCTGCCGCGCGATGACCACCCCCGCGGTGTGCACACCCTGACCGTGCCTGGAGCGGGTCACGGCGCTCGATGAGCGGATCCCCCGCGCGCGCATCACCTCCCGCACGAAGCTCATGGGGTGCAGCTCCGGCGAGAAGCCCGCGACCGCGTGGTCCATCAGGTTCTCCTCGGCGGCCCCCAGCGGAGTGAAGCCGGGCAGCGCCATCTGGGTCGCCCTGCCCTCCAGCGGCAGCCGTCGCCGCCACCCCGCCACGATCCACAGGGCCTGCCGTCGGTCCACGCCGAAGCAGGTGAAGGCCCCCGCCCGCGCGAGCTTTTCGAGCTTGTCCCGGTCGATCCGCACCCGGTCGCAGAAGTCCTCGATGGACTCGAACGCGCCCTCCTGCCGGCGAGCCTCCTCGATGGCCAGCCCGTCGTCCTCCGAGAAGCCCTTGAGCTGCCCGAAGCCCGAGCGGATCACGAGCTTGTCCTCCACCGTCCAGCGCCACGCGCTGCGGTTGGCGCAGGTGGGGAGGATCTGCACCCCGTGGCGCCGCGCGTCCGCCGTGATGGTGGCCGCGCTGTAAAAGCCCATGGGCTGGCAGTTGAGCAGCGCCGCCGCGAACACCCCGGGCTCGAACCGCTTGAGGTGTGCCGAGGCGTACACGATCAGCGCGAAGCTGGCGGCGTGGCTCTCCGGGAAGCCGTAGGCCGCAAAGCCCCGGAGCTGGCCGCGGATGTTCAGGGCGACCTCGGTGGGGAAGCCGTTGGCCTCCATGCCCGACACCATCTTGGCGAAGAGGAACTCCATCTCCTCGGTGCCCCGCTTGAAGCCCATCACCTTGCGCAGGCGGTCCGCTTCCCCCGGGGAAAACCCCGCCGTGGCGATGGCCATCTTCATGGCCTGCTCCTGGAACAGCGGGATCCCCAGCGTGCGCTCCAGGATCGGGCGCAGACTGGGGTGCGCGTAGGTGATCTCCTCCTTGCCCTGCCGCCGCCGCAGGTAGGGATGCACCATGTCGCCCTGGATGGGGCCGGGGCGGATGAGGGCCACCTCCACCACCAGGTCGTGGAAGGAGCGCGGCCGCAGCCGGGGCAGCGTGTTCATCTGGGCCCGGGACTCGATCTGGAAGACGCCGACCGTGTCCGCCTCGCAGATCATGTCGAACACGCGCTCGTCGTCGTAGGTCAGGTGCGCCATGTCGAAGTGCTCCCCCCGCAGGGCGAGCAGGCGCCGGCTCTCCTGGACCACGGACAGCATGCCCAGGGCCAGCAGGTCGATCTTGACGAGCCCCGCGTGAGCGACGTCGTCCTTGTCCCACTGAAGCACCGTGCGGTCGGTCATGGAGGCGTTCTCCACCGGGCAGGCCTCGGTGATCGGCACGCCGGAGAGCACGATGCCGCCGCTGTGGATCCCGATGTGCCGGGGGAAGCCGCACAGCGCCTTCGTGTACTGGAAGACCTGCTGCAGCACGCGCCCGTCCTCGGTCACGAGCCCTTCCACGCCGGCGCCGAAGGTCTGCACCAGGTCCTCGATCCCGCCGTCCTCCCGCTGGCCGTGGGGGCGCTCGTGATCCGCCCCCATCATGTAGTGGTCCAGGTTCTTTGCGATGCGGTCCACCTGGTCGAGCCCCAGGCCGAACGCCTTGCCCACGTCCCGCACGGCGCTGCGGGGGTGCCAGGTGATGACGTTGCAGACCATGGCCGCGTGGGTGCGCCCGTACTTGTCGTAGACGAACTGCAGCACCTCCTCCCGCATGGAGTTGCTGATGTCCACGTCGATGTCCGGGTAGCCGCTGCGGGCCTCGGACAGGAAGCGCTCGAACAAGAGCTCCAGGCCGATGGGATCCACCGCGGTGATCAGCAGGCAGTAGCAGACGCAGGAGTTGGCGGCGGATCCCCTGCCCTGGCACAGGATCCCGCGACGCCGGCACTCCCGGGCGATGTCCCAGACGATGAGGAAGTAGCCGGCCAGCCCCATGCGTCCGATGACGTCGAGCTCGTGGCGGATCTGCGCGCGGATCCGCGGATCCGACTCCAGCCGGGACCCGTAGCGGGTCGCCGCGCCGTCCCAGGTCAGCTCCTCCATCCAGGTGTGCAGCGTGTAGCCGTCGGGCACCGGGAAGACGGGGAAGGTGTACGGCAGCTGGGGGATGGAGAAGTGGTGGTCCAGCGCCAGGTCCGCCGTCCGGTCCACGGCGCCGGGATCGGAGGCGAACAGCGCCGCCATCTCGGCCGGCCCCCGCAGGAAGAACTGCCCGTTGGGCAGCAGGCGCGTGCCCGCGTCCGCCAGGGTGCAGCGCAGACGCACGCAGCTCATCACGTCCTGGAGCTGCCGGTCCTCGGGCCGCGCGTAGTGCACCAGGCCCGTGGCGACGCGCTGCACGCCCAGGTCGTCGCTGATCTTCGTGATCAGGGGGCGCAGCCACTGATCCTCGGGCAGGTGGTGTTCGTTCAGCTCCAGGAAGAAGCGGTCCCCGAAGGCGTCCCGAAAGCGCGCGGCGGTCTGGGTGGCGCGACGCCAGCGGGCGTCGGGGTCGTCCCGCTCACGACGCCGGGCTCCGAACAGCTGTCGGGACTCCCGCAGCGCCCGGGACGTCGGCGTCTCCTCGCCGTGCTGCACCTCGGCCCCGGCGCCGGGGCCCGAGCCGTCGATGAGCCACGCCCCCAGGGGGCGCCCCCAGGGGCCCTTGGGCTTCCAGTCCCCCATGGCGGTCAGCCCGTCGATGCCGAGCAGGGCGCGGTCGATGGGGCCGAAGCGCCCGCCCGAAAGGATGGTGAGCCCTTCGCCCCGCTCCACCAGGCGCTCGAACGGGAGCAGCGCGGTGCCCTTCTCCGTGGCCAGGCGCGCCTCGCTCACGAGGCTGGACAGGTTGCGCCAGCCCTGGCGATCCCGGACCAGCGCCACGACGCGGGCCCCATCGGCCAGCGTCAGCTCGGAGCCGTACACCGCCTGGGGCACGGGGGCGCGGGGGGGATCGTTGGCAGGATCGAGCAGATCCTCCAGCGTGCGCGGTCCCGAGTCCGCCAGGGGTTTGTGCTCGCGGGCCGCGTTGCCGTCGTCGGGGGCGACGCCCCGGCGGTTGGGCGGAGCGTGCGGATACCGCGGCGTCGGAGGGGGCTTGGGGGCGGCCTCCTGCAGGCGCTCGATGGCCACGTGGTGACGGACCGAGGCGTACAGGCCGTTGCGGTCGGTGATGGCGAGGGCGGAGATCCCCAGCTCCTGGGCGCGGAGCAGCAGGTCCTTGGGGTGTGAGGCCCCTCGCCGGAAGGAGAAGTTGGAGTAGCAGTGCAGCTCGGCGTAGCGCGGGGGCATCGGACCAACGAGCGTACATCAATAGCTGAACGTGTGATCAGTATTCTTGGAATGCCACTGAACCCGCCCAGCTTTCAAAGCTCCCCCCACTTCGGGGGTGTTCGGGGGTGCTCGCGCCCGCCGGCGTGCCGCGGTTCGCCCCCTACGGCGTCGCAGGCACGAGCTGCAGGATCCGCCCCCGCCCATAGTCCGTCACCCACAGCTCGCCCGCCGGATCTGCCGCGAACGACGACGGCAGCAGGTCCCACCGCCCCAGCGCCCGCACCTCCGCCTCGTCCACCGGGCCGTCCCCTTCTGCCGGCACGGGCACCGCCCACAGCCGCCCGCTGACGAAGTCTGCGACCACGTAGCGTCCCAGAAGATCCGGGATCGCCGCCCCTTCGTAGACCCGGCCCCCGGTGATCGACTGCCCCTCGGGGTGCGCGTACTCCCAGAACGGCTGGATGTGCTCGCCCGCTTCGCACTCCTGTCCCGGTGGGAAGCAGTGCCTCCCCTCCCAGGTCCGCCATCCCAGGCTCGCCCCGGCCCGCGCGAAGCCCACCTCCTCCCACAGGTTCTGGCCCACGTCCGCCACGATCAGCCGCCCGCCGGGGGCGAAGCTGCTCCTCCAGGGGTTGCGCACGCCGTAGGCCCAGATCTCCGGGCGCACCCCCGCGATGCCCACGAACGGGTTGTCGGCGGGCACGTGGGGCGCGGGCTTGTCCACGTCCAGCCGCAGGATCGAGCCGAGCAGCGTGCCGCGGTTCTGGGCGTTGCCGTGCACGTCGTCCTTGAGCCCGCCGTCCCCCAGGGGCACGTACAGCATGCCGTCGGGTCCGAACAGCAGCTGGCCGCCGTTGTGGTTGGCGTACGGCTGGGGCACCTGCAGCACCGTCGCGTGGGCCACCGGCGTCGCCGTCCGGGGCGTGCTCCCGGCCGGGATCCGCCACTCCTGCACCACGGTGGTGGCGGCCCCCTCGCGACGGGCCACGTAGTTCACGAAGAACCGCCCGTTGTCCGCAAACCCGGGGTGGAAGGCGAGACCCAGCAGGCCCTGCTCCGACGCCGTCAGCACGTCGACAGAGAACCACTCCTTCCTGGCTTCGCCCGCGAGATCGATCCACCAGGCCGTCCCGGTGCGCTCCAGCACCACCATCAGGTCCGGCTGGCCCGGCACGAAGGCCAGCTCCGTAGGCTGCTCGAAGCCCGCGGCGCGCTCCTTCAGGGTCACCGCCAGGGGCCGCCGCTGCGCATCCAGCCCGTCGAAGGTCGCTCCCTTCGCGGGGGTCGTGTTCACCGCATAGTCATCGCTCAGATAGACCACCGCGGCGCGGCGAATCGGCTCGAGCAGCAAGAGCAACAAGAAGCCCAGGGCCACGAGGGCGACGGCGAAGATCGCGGTGGTGCGCATGCGGACACGATACGGGGTCAGCCGTCCTTCGGCCCCGTCCGGCCCCACCGGGACCACACCTGGTGGATCACCACCGCCGCCACGCACACCGCGGTGCTCTCCACGAGGTGCTCCCCGAGGAAGCGCACCAGGGGCGTCGTCCACTCCCGCGCGGCGTCTCCCAGGAAGTACGAAACGCCGATGTAGACGACCTGGCCCACCAGCATGGCGGGCACGAACACCCGCAGCCGGGTGCGCGCGACCCCCGCCAGCGCGCCCACGGTGTAGGCCGGGAACACCACCAGCAGCGGCGCCCCCAGGCGGGCGAAGAGGCGCTCCAGCCACCGGAGCACGCGACCGGCCCGCGCCGAGCGCTGCTCGAACCACGCGATGGCGAGGGGCCCGTAGAAGAAGCCCATGGCGTACATGGCGAACAGACCCATCGCCCGCCGCGGCTCCGCCACCGCGAGCACCGGCAGGAAGTCCGCCTGGGCAGCGACGAGCACGATGTTGCGCACATCCGGTGACAGCGCGATCAGCAGCAGCGGCTGACGCACCAGCAGGTACGGCGACAGCGCCGTGCCCACCGTGCCCATCACGGTGATGACGGCCACCGCGGCCACCGCGAGGTGTCGCCCGCGGCTGGTGGTGCCCGGAGGTGGATAGTCCGAAGCGGTCATGCGACGGGCCGGAACTCGTCCCAGCCGTAGGTCTGGGGGTATTCCTTCCAGGGCCCCTCGCACAGGGTCTGCACCGCGCAGCCGACACACGCCGGGCCCTTGCACTTGCCCTCGTCCCGACGGGTCGCGGTGTAGTCGGGCACCACCATCTCCGCGTCCACGATCCGGGTGCGGGGGATCCGCGGCTCCGAGGCGTGGTGCTCGAAGCCCGGCAGGAAACACAGCGGCACCGCCTCGGTCCAGCACCGCACACCAGCGGCGCGCCCCACCGTCAGGGCCCGCAGGATCCACGGCATCGCCTCGGTGAAGCGCGGCATGATCGCGGCCACGTCCTGCCCTGCGGTGCCCAGGGCGTGCACGAACGCGAGCTGGAAGCTCACCACGTCCAGGCGCACGAAGAGCTCCGCCATGCGGGGCAGCTGCCGCACGTTCGCCTTGACCACCACGCTGTTGAGCACCACCGGCAGGCCCGCCTCCCGCGCGTTGCGGATCCCCCTGAGCGTCTGCTTGAAGGAGCCCGGCGCGCGCGTCAAGGCGTCGTGGGTGTCCGGGTCCGGCCCGTGCAGCGCGGGACTGACCTCGGTCAACCCGGCGCTGATCAGCGCGGCCAGACGGGGGCGGTTGCACAGCATCCGGCCGTTGGTCTGGAGCTGGACCCGCTCGTAGCCCACCGCCCGGGCGTGGGCGATCAGCTCCGGCAGGTCCCGTCGCACCGTGGGCTCGCCCCCTGTCAGCACCAGCTCCGCGGAGCCCGGCCGGCCCTCCTCGATGAGCTTGCGCAGGCTCGCAGTGTCCCGATCCGGATACAGATCCCGCTTGTCCCCCTGCACGCAGAAGGTGCAGCGGTTGTTGCAGGACCAGCCGACCTTGAGGTCGAGCCGCACCGATTGCGTCGTGTCGTCGATCCGCGCAGCCTAGACCGATGTTGACCCGCCGACTGCCCGGTACGGATCTCGATGTCTCGGTGCTCGGGTTCGGCTGCTGGGCGGTGGGGGGCCTGTGGTGGGGCGACGACGTCCGCGACGGCGACTCCATCGAGGCCATCCGCGCGGCGCTGGCGGGCGGCGTGACCCTGTTCGATACCGCGCCGCTGTACGGCCACGGGCACGCGGACGCGATCCTGGCCCGCGCCCTGGGCCCGGACCGACAGCGGGTGGTGCTGGCCACCAAGGTCGGGGTGGAGTTCGGGGGCGACGCGGCCACGGGCACCGACCACGCCCGCTCCAACCTCGCCCCGGACCGGCTGCGGGCGGACGTCGAGGCCAGCCTGCGCCGGCTGCGCACCGACGTGATCGACCTGCTGCAGGTGCACTGGCCCTGCGAGCTGGGCACCCCCCTGGCTGAGACCATGCAGGCGCTCGGGGAGCTGCGCACCGAGGGCAAGGTCCGCCACATCGGGCTGTGCAACTACGACGCCGCGGGGCTCACCGAGGCCCTGGAGCACGGCCCGGTGGCGGCCCTTCAGACGCCGCTGTCCGTCCTGCGACGCGACGCCGAGCGCACCCTGCTGCCCGCTTGCCGCGCGCAGGGGGTGGGGGTGATCGCATACGAGGCGCTGTGCCGCGGCCTGATCACGGGCCGCTTCGGGTCGATCCGGCCTGGGTTCCCGGACTCGGACCTGCGGGCCCGGGACGGGCGATTTTCGGGATCGGGCTACGTCCGGGCCGCCGCGTACGTCGCAGACTTCGCCGCCGCCGCCCGCCGGCTCGACGTGCCACCGAGCGCGCTGGCCCTGGCCTGGGTCGCCCACCGCCCCGGCGTGACCGCGACCCTGTTCGGAGCCAAGCGCGCCGCCCAGGTGGAGCAGAACCTGGCCGCCCAGCGCGTGCTGCGGGGCGCGAGCGCCCGGGCCTGGACCTTGATCGACGCCATCGCAGACCGCTGGACCGGCTTCTGAGGCCAGTCAGATCCGCGTGACCCCGAGCTCGGTCGCCAGGTGGGTCATCCGGATGTCGTGGGGCTCGACCGCGACCTCATCCACGATCAGGCGCTCCAGGGTCACGCCCACGAGGATCCGACCCGGGAGACCCTCCAGCAGCCGGTCGTAGTAGCCCTTGCCCCGGCCGAGGCGATCCCCGTTGCGGTCGAAGCACAGACCGGGGACGAGCACGATCCCGATCCGCGAAGGATCCGCTTGGGGCGCGCCCTCCTGGGGCTGCTCGAACCCGTAACGGTGACGCTCCCGGGGCCCCTCGAAGGGGTGCATCGTCAGGGATCCCTCGGCGGGGGTGCGGGTGGTGAACAGGGGCTGGGTGATGCGGTTGGCGACCTGGTCTGCAGCGATCTCGCCCTCCATGCCGAGGAAGGTCAGGACCCCGGTGTCCGGCTGCCGCGCCAGCCAGGCCACGAGGACGTCAACGACCGCGGCGGAGTCCTCGGGCCGCACCCGGGGCTGACGCCGCGCCCAGAACCGAAGGGTGCGTTTCTCCTTTTGAGGCGTGGGGCTCACCCGACCAGCGTAGCCGGGGCCGGCCTCACGCCCCCAGGCCCGCGGACCCGCAGCACGCTGATCAGGTTCGCCGCCAGCGCCGCCGCCGTCGCGATCAGCGCCGCACCGGCCAGCCGCGCCAGCAGATCGCTCTGCGCGCCCACCGCCGCGAGCAGGAGCACGGCGGAGATCCCGTGCACCGCCAGCGCAGCCCGGATGCGCTCCTGGGACAGCAGCTTGCGCATGGGCGGCACGGGGGCCGTCCCCACGTGCGGCGACAGGCGGTGAAACCACACCAGGAAGGGCACGATCCGGCACAGCATCCCGTGCAGCGCGAAGCCGGCCCACCCCCACACGGCGAGCACCACGAAGGCGATCCCCAGCCGCGGTGTGGGCCAGATCAGCGCAGCCAATCCCACCGCACCCGTCAGGGGCCCGCAGGCCAGGGACGCGTACCAGCCGGTCAGGCTCTCGTCGCGCCGCTTGCGCCGGCGGGCCCGCAGCGTCGGCACCACGAACAGCGGAT
>CALAGR010000110.1 GCA_937891735.1 uncultured Pseudomonadota bacterium
CGGCGCGCCGCATCGCCCCCGCGCCGGCCTGGCCCTCGACGATGTCCGTGGTGAACACGCCCTGCTTGCGCAGCTTCTGGCGGGCTGCCTTCGCGGACTCGGCGTCGACGATGCCTTCGGCCTTGCCGCCAGCCTTGTCGAGTCCCTTGTATGCGTAGACCGCCATTGTGTTGTCGCCGGATCGCTATGCGACCGCGGCGTCCTCCAGGGCGGTCGCGCCCTCCTGCGTGATGCGGATGACCTCTTCGAGCGACGTCAGGCCCTGCAGGAACTTGCTCGCGCCGTCCATGCGCAGCGTCGTCATGCCCTCCTTGACCGCCTGCTTGCGGATCTCCGAGGACGACAGGTTCTGCACCACCATCGAGCGGATCCGGTCGCTGATCATCAGGAGCTCGTAGATGCCCGTTCGTCCGCGGTACCCGGTCAGCAGGCAGTCGGGGCAGCCGCCATCCTTGGGCCGGTACACGGCGCCGTGCAGGTCTGCGGGGTCGATGCCCACCTCGAGCAGATCCGCGGGCACCGGCTGGAACTCCTCCTTGCAGGTCTTGCAGAGCCGGCGCAGCAGCCGCTGGGCCATGATCCCGCTGATCGAGCTGGCCACCAGGAAGGGCTCCACGCCCATGTCCACGAGCCGGTTCACGGCCGTGGCGGCGTCGTTGGTGTGCAGCGTGCTCAGCACGAGGTGGCCGGTGAGGGAGGCCTGGATGGAGATCTCGGCCGTCTCCAGGTCGCGGATCTCGCCGACGAGGATGACGTCCGGGTCCTGCCGCAGGTAGGCGCGCAGGCCGCGGGCGAAGGTCAGGTCGATCTTCGGGTTCACGGCCATCTGGCCGATGCCCTTCACCTGGTACTCGATGGGATCCTCGACCGTGAGGATGTTGATGTCCGGCCGGTTCACCTCGCTGATGGACGCGTACAGCGTGGTCGTCTTGCCCGAGCCGGTGGGGCCCGTGACGAGCAGGATCCCGTGGGGCCGGCGGATCAGCTCGCGCCAGGCCGGCAGCTTCGGCCCCTCGATGCCGATCTCGTCGAGCGAGAGCAGCCCCGCGCTCCGATCCTGCAGGCGCAGCACGATGCGCTCGCCGTGGGCCACGGGCACGGTGGACACGCGAATGTCCACGTCGCGCCCGGCCACCTTGATGCGGATCCGGCCGTCCTGGGGCAGGCGCTTCTCGGCGATGTCGAGCTGGGCCATCACCTTGACGCGGGAGGAGATGGCGGCCTGCAGCCGCTTGGGCGCCTCGACCTTGTTGTACAGGATCCCGTCGATGCGGAACCGCACCGCCATCGTGCGCTCGAAGGGCTCGAAGTGGATGTCCGAGCAGCGCTCCTTGAGGGCCTCGGTCAGCAGCGAGTTGACGAACCGGATGATGGGCGCGTCGTCGTCGCTGTCGACGATGTCCTCGATCTCGTCGAAGAGGTGGTCGTCGGCGTCCTTGGTGTCCTCGAGCTCCTCGATGACCTGTCCGGCCGAGCGGGCCAGCCGGTCATAGACCTTGTTGATCGCGTCAACGATCTGGGAGGGCGCCGCGATCCAGGCCGTGACGGGGCGATCCAGCAGCACCCGCAGGTCGTCCACCGGGGACGTGTTGAACGGGTCCGACACGGCGACGGCCACGCTGCCGTCGTCCTCGTCGATCCACAGCGGGATCACCTCGTGGGTCTTGGCGAAGCTGATCGGCAGCTCGGCGTACAGATCGAGATCGATGGACTCCACGGGGATCGACGCGAGGGTCGGGAGCATCGTCTGCTCCGCGAGGGCCGCGACGACGTCCTGCTCCTGGCCCAGGCCGAGCTTGATGAGGGCCTCGCCGATGCGAATGCCCTGCTTCTGGGCGTACTCCACGGCCGAGTCCGCCGAGTCGGGAGCGAGCTTCTCCCAACCGACGAGGATCTCGCCCAGCCGTTGCTTCCGCAGGGCCACTAGGGCGTTCCTGCGGGCTCGGTGTCCTCGTCGCCGTCGGCCTCGTCGCCGCTCTCGTCGCCCGGGACGGACTCCAGGTCCCCGTCGTCCCCGTCGTCCCCGGCGTCCTCTTCCTCCTCGCCGGGCGCGACCTCGTAGGCGCCGTCCGGCGTGATGAGGAGGCTGCCGTTGTCCTCCTCGTCCAGCTGCTTGCGCAGCTCGTCGTCCACGGACTCGTCCATTGGGCCGCTGACGTTCACCACGCGGGGCTTGGACACGCGATCCCGGTACACGGACGGCGTGTCGGGCAGGTTCATGGAGTAGCGGACCAGCGAGTTGAGCTCGTCGTGCTGCTGCTGCGCGGTCTTGCCGTAGAAGCGCCGCATGAACTCTTCGCGCTGCAGCATCTTGATCCGGTAGACCTCCTGCAGGTCTTCTGGGCCGTCGATCACGTGCGGCGTCAGGAAGATCAGCAGGTTGGTCTTTCGCTTGGTCTTCTTCTTGTTGCGGAAGAGCGCGCCGATGAGCGGCAGGTCGCCGAGGATCGGCACCTTGCTCTCGGCCTCGGTCTCGACCTCCTGCATCAGGCCGCCGATGACGATGGTCTGGTTGCTGCGCACGGACACGTGGGTGTCTGCGCTGCGCTTCGTGGTGGTGGGCCCGCCGCTGGACAGCGAGTCGGTCACGGAGCCTTCCTTGACCTCGGAGATCTCCTGGTAGATGTCCAGGGTGACCCAGTCCGACTCGTTCACCTGGGGGGTGATCCGCAGGATGATCCCCACGTCCTCGCGGGTGAACGAGATCGACGGGATGCCCGCCGCGCCCGTCGCGCCGCCGAGGCCGCCCAGGAAGCCGCCAGTGGGGAAGGGCACCGTCTCGCCCACCTCGATGGTCGCCTCTTCGTTGTCCAGGGTCAGGATGTTGGGGGCGGAGAGCACGTTGGTGCTGCTGTCGTCCTGCAGGGCCCGCAGCACGATGCCGAACATGGGGATCTGGATGCCGCCGTCCACGCCGGGCAGCGACAGGTCGATCGCGTTGCCGAAGATGCCCAGGCCGATGCCGCCGAGCAGCGAGCCGTCGAGCAGCGCGCTGGCGAGGTTGAGGGACTGGGTGCCGCGGCCCGCGACCACGTTGACGCCCGTGGGGTTGTTGGGGTCGCCGGGGCGCCCGCCGTGCCACGACACGCCCGTGTCCTTCACGTCCGAGTCGCTGACCTCCATGATCACCGTCTCGACGAACACCTGCTTGCGGCGGATGTCCAGGGCGTCCACGACCCGCTTGAGGCGCCGGAAGTCGTCCGCGCCCGCCGTCACCACGAGGGAGTTGGTGGGCACGTCGTGGGTCACCCGGACCTCGCCCTGGAAGTTGCCCCCCAGGTTGCCGGCGGCGCCCGGGGTGCCGCCTCGAGTGGTGGCGGCTGCGGCGTCGCGGCCCGTGGGGGCGGCTCCACGAGAGGGAGCCGGCGTCCGGGCGTTCTGGGAGGCGCGCTGGTTGGTCTCCTGGATCAGCGAGTTGAGCGTCTGGCTCAGCTCCTCGGCCTTCGCGTGCGCCAGGTACATCACCTGGATGGCGGAGTTGGCCTCGGGGTCCGTCTCGTAGTCGATCTCGGCGATGAGGTCCTTGATGTCCTTGAGGGACCTCTCGGTGGCCAGCACGATGATCGAGTTGGTGCGCTCGTCGGCGATCATCTTGCCGATCATGGATGCGCTGTCACCGACGGAGGTGGAGCTGGCCGTCTCGGGGGTGGGGGTCTTCGACTTGGAGTTGCGCGCGTTGCGGGCGGCGGCGCGGCTGGCCGCCGGACTCACCGCGGCCTTCGTGCCCGAGGCCTCTTCGCCGTAGACCTCGCGGATGATCTCCACCACGTGGGCGGCCTCGGCGTACTCGATCTGGATCACCTCGAGCTTCTGCTTCGGGGCGCTGATGTCGAGCTCCTTGATGATGTCGAGGAGCCGGATGATGTTGTTGCCGGAGTCGGTGATGATCAGCGTGTTGGACGGGTTGTAGACCGTGAGGTCGCCGACCGAGGAGATCATCTTCGAGATGACCTTGCTGACGTCGTCCACCGACACGTTCTCGAGCTGCACGATCCGCGTGATCAGCGTCGCCACGTTGGGCGTGCTGTTGCGGTAGACGCCCAGCGGCTCGGTCTTCGCCTCGCGGGCGTCGATGATCCGGGTCAGCCAGGGCTGGCCCTGCCGGTCGTAGCCCTCGACCACCGTCGTGTAGCCCTGGCTGTCCAGGGCGGCCAGGAAGATCTTGTAGGCGTCCTCCTTCGTCACCGGACGCGGCGCGATGATCGTGACCTTGCCGCTGATCTTGGGATCGATCAGGAAGTTGTGGCCGGTCTGCTCCGAGAAGTGCTTGATGACCTCCTTGATCTCGACCGCGTCGTAGTCGATGTGCAGCAGCGTGGTCTCCGGCGCGGAGGTGAGCACCTTGCGGTCCCCCGCCGCCTTGAACGGAGGCTCCTCCGCCTCGTCGTCATCGGACGCGGGCTCGGTGCCCCCCTTGCCCTTCGCGCCCGCGGTCTGGCTGCGCGGACCGCTCTGGGGACGCGGCACGGCGGCGGAGTCGTCCAGACCGGGCACGCCCAGGGCGGCGCCGGGTGCGGCGAGGCTCGGTCGGGCCTTGAGGCTGGCCCGGTCGATCTTGCGGGGAACGTCCCCGTCTTCCTCGTCGTCCTCGTCGAGCGCCTGGGCGGTGCCGTCGAGCGCGTCGTCGCCGTCGGAGGCCGCGCCCTCCTCGGTGGTCGCGCCTCCGACGGAGGTCGCGCCCTGGTCGGTGGCGGCGGCCTTGGTGTGCGCCGCGTCCTTGGTGGGCGCTGCGTCCCCGGCGAACGCCGGAGGAACGCAGAGCGTGAGCAGCAGGAGCAGGTTGAGCAGCTGCTTCATCGGATGTCGTACTCCAGGCTGACGGGCTCGCCGTTTCGCATGATCTCGAGCGTGAAGGACTTCTCGGCCTGGAGCTTGCTGTAGATCTCCAGCGCCTTCTCCGTGTTCGAGAGGTCGAACCCGTTCACGGTGGTCAACACGTCGTTGTTCTTGAGGCCCATCTTGCGAAGGGCCGAGTTGCGGCGGATGGCGAAGACCTTGAAGCCGTTCGTCTGTCCGTCCGCGAAGTTGGGGACGACGCGCGCCTCCCGGGCCATCTTGTCGAGGTTGTCGAGCGCGTACTTCACGTCGGCCTCGGGGATCTCGTACTTGGTGTCGCTGATCTTCTTGATGTCGTCCCACTTGTGCGGGCCGCTGGGCTTGGCGGGCTTCTCGTCCTTCTTGGCGCCCGGCTTGGGGCGAGCCTTCTTGCCGCCGACCTCCAGGTACTCCAGCTCGCCGCCGCGCAGCACGATCACGCGGGCCGCCCGCTCGAGCGTGGGCCGCTGGATGTCCTTGATCGTGGCGTCGAGGATCTCCTCGTCGATGCGGTACACCTCCACGCCGTCGTCCGTGGAGATGAGGGCGGTGGACCAGATGGGGTCCGAGGCGACGGACGTGGCGATGAGGGTGGCGGCGAGCTCGGACGCCTTGTCCACCTCTCCGTCCCCCGGCTCCTTGGGGGGCTCCGGCGGCTTGCCGGCGAGGGCGTTGGTCGAGTCGAAGATGTTCCGCTTGACGATCGGGTCCTTCCAGAACCCGACCATCCGGGCCCGGGTGCGCGGCTCCCGCGCCTGCGCGCTCGACTCGTCTGCGGCGTCGCCGTCCGATCCCTCGTCCTCACCGTCCGCGGCGCTCGCCTGCCGGGGGGTCGGAGCGCCCGCCCGGGCGGCGGCCAGGCGTTCGGGGGACACCCTCAGCTGCCGGGCGACGAACGCGTTGGTGCCCAGCGCGAGCCCCAGCGCGAAGATGGCCAGGAGCGCGAGGATGACGATGGGACGAGGAATGCGTTCGACCATTGCGCGGCCGAGGAGAGCAAGAACCGTGCCTGCCTCATCTCGTGGCGCCTCAGGGCCCGTGGAGTCAGACGCCGAAAGGATCCCGGCGGGGCGCGCGGCTCAGCAGCTCAGGGGGGCCCGGGTCGCCGAGGGGACAATCTGGCACGGCGGTCGGGGGGCGGGGGACCGCCGCGACAATCTGTCACTCGACCGTGTCCCGGGTCACGCGGGCGTACCAGTCCGGCGCATGGTCGAGCATCTGGCGCGCGTCCGGCTCCGGCACCGCGCGGGAGAAGAGGAAGCCCTGCAGCGCATCGCAGCCCAGACCCTGGAGCGCCTGCCGCTGCGCCGGCTCTTCGACGCCCTCGGCGACCGTGCTCATCCCCAGGCTGCGGGCGAGATCGACGATCGTGCGCACGATGCCGGGCCTCTCCGGGTCCATCCCATGCACGAAGGCCCGGTCGATCTTCAGCACGTCGATGGGGAACTTCTGCAGGTACAGCAAGGAGCTGTGGCCGGTGCCGAAGTCGTCGATGCACAGGTGCACCCCCAGGGCCTTGAGCGCCGTGAGCACGGCCAGGGACTTGCCCTCGTCCTTCATCACCGCGGTCTCGGTCAGCTCGAAGTGCAGGCGGGTCGGGTCGACCCCCGACTCCCGGAACACCCGGGTCAGGTCTTGCACCAGCGACGCCGAGCCGAGCTGGATCGGCGACAGGTTCACCGACACGGTCACCTGCTGATCAGGCCAGGTGACCATGGTGTGGCAGACCTCCTCGGCGACGAACAGCCCGATGCGTTCGATGAGCCCCGTCTGCTCTGCGAGGGGCACGAAGTCGGCCGGTGAGACCCAGCCCAGGGTGTCGTGCTGCCACCGCAGCAGGGCCTCGAACCCGCGCAGCCGCTCGTTCCCCGCGTGCACGATGGGCTGGTAGTAGACCTGCAGCTCCCTCCTGTCGACCGCCAGGCGCAGCTCGGCCTCCAGGTGCATCGCCGCTTCCATGCGTCGGTGGATGGCGCTGTTGAAGAGCGCATGGCCCGCGCGGCCGTCCGCCTTGGCCTGGGTCTTGGCGGCCCCGGCGTTCCGGATCAGCTCGTCGGGGGCGGTGTACTTCTCGTCCGAGAGCGCCGTGCCGATCGTGGAGGAGAGCACCAGCTCGCGGCCGCCGGCGGAGATCGGCACCGCCACCGCGGCCTGCAGGCGGGTCGCGACCTCCTGGGCGTGCTGGGGGGTCTGCAGCGGATCGAGCAGGACCGTGAACTCGTCCCCGCCGTAGCGCGCGAGGGTGTCGCCCGGGCCCACGCACGGCTCCAGGCGGCGGGCGATGTCCACCAGCAGGCGATCCCCCTGCCGATGGCCGAGCACGTCGTTGATCATCGCGAAGCGGTCGATGTCCAGGTGCAGCACGGCGAACCGGTAGTCCGGGTCGGCCTGGGCCCGGGCGAAGGCGTTCCCGAGGCGGTCGCGGAAGAGCGCCCGGTTGGGCAGGCCGGTCAGGGGATCGTGGAAGGCCCGGTGGGCGAGCGTGTACTGGGCCCGGTGCTGCTCCGTCACGTCGCTCACGGAGCCCGCGACCCGCGCCGCCCGGCCGTCCGGGGCGCGGGACACCACCGCCCGGATGTGCACCCAGCGATGCCGGTCCGGGCTGACGATGAGGCGGCAGCCGAGCTCGATGGTGTCGGTCCATCCGTCCACGAGGCGGTCGAAGTCGGCCTTGAACGTCGCCCGGTCCCCGGGGTGCACCCGGGCCGCCCAGCTCCCCAGGGCATCCTGCGAGGCCGGCGTGAAGCCCAGCTGCTCCTCCCATCGCTCGGAGAACCAGGCCTGGTCCTTCACCGGCTCCCACCACCACAGGCACGCCTCCGTTCCGGCCCCCAGCAGGTCGCGCAGGGCCTGCTCCTCCGCCGCGCCCGCGGTGCGCAGCCGCCGCACGACCCACCAGCCCGTGACGGGCAGGCTGCCCAGCAGCACGAGGGCCATCGCTCCGGCCAGCGCGGGCAGGATGGGGGGCGCGTCGGACCCCAGGAGCAGGATCGTCGCCTGCATCGCCGCGAGCACCCCCGCCAGGCAGAGCACCGCCACGGGGAGCCCGATCTGGGCTGGCTGGGGCGCGATCAGCCGCGCGCGCGCCCGCCCGGAGGCGGGCACAGCCTCCTCACCGGAGTCCGCGCTCACGGGTGTGAGCATCAAGCTCGCCTTGTCCCCCTCGCTGGGGCCCTCGCCTGCCGAGCTCACTGGTTCGTGCTCTCTCTCCGCCCCTGAGTTCAGGACCATACCTCGGGGCGGCACCCCTCAATACGGGGTGCTGCTCTCGATTTCGCGGAGTCTGCGCCACTCGCTCTGGTGCCGAGTGATCGGTCCGGTCGGATCGGTCGGATTCCAGACCTCCTGACGTAGATGCGAAGAACGTGGACGGGAAGCCTGTATCTT
>CALAGR010000111.1 GCA_937891735.1 uncultured Pseudomonadota bacterium
GGTGGCCGAGGCCGGGAAGGCGACTCCGTCGAGCACGAGCCGCTCCCGGGCCGCCTGCACCGCAAGCACCGTGGGCCGCAAGGTCCCTTCGAGGGCGACCCCATGCCCCGTCACGGACACGGCCGTCGCCCGGTCCGGGACGACGGGCAAGGTCAACGCCGCCCGCTCCCCTGCCACCCGGATCAACACGGTGTGGGGCACGCCGTCCACGACGACCTGGACGGGGCCGGGCTCCCGGGCGCTGAACACGAACGTGGCCTGGACCGAGGAGCCCTGCACCACCACGAACGGCACCGATCCCTGCAGCGGCCGCGCGCCCTGGCCCGAGGGCACGTCCACCTGGACGGACAGGGGCCCCGGGGCGGTGGGGATCCGGGCCGACACGCGGAGCGGCTCCCTCTCCGTCCGCGTCGTCACGGCCACCTCGATGAACGCTCCCGGCGCGCCGTGGTGATCGATGCGGAGCTCGTCCAGATCGCCTCGGGCGTCGCGTCGGCCCAGCACGAGGCCCGCCTCGTCAGTCACCACCACGGCCCGCAGCCCGCTCCCCGCGACGGTCACGACCTCGGGCCCCACCCGCACCACCGGCGCCACGACGGGCTCACCGCAGCCCACGGCCGCGATCAGCGCGAGCGCTCCGAGCAGGGCTCGACTCAACGCAGCACCGTCACCCGGTACGCGCCGGCCACCGCGCCGTCGTCCAGGCGCCACGGCACCTCGGACAGCGCGATGCGCCCGTCATCGAGCACGGCATGGCGGAAGAACACCGGGCTCGGCGTCGAGCACCTCACCTCGAGGCGATCCGCGCCGGACCCCGCCCCGTCCAGCCGGAACACGAGGGCGCCGAACAGGTCCCGCCGCTGATCCGTGGGCCGCACGCCAGCGCCGACCACCAGCCGCCGGCCGTCGGGCGACGCGGACAGGCCGTGCAGCGACGGCTCGCCGTGCCAGGTCCACACCGGCTCCCCGGCCCGGTCGTGCATCCACACCGTGCTCTCCCCCGGATGGGTGGCGGGGGGCCGGGTGGCCGTGGTCTGGCTGCCCCAGGGGATGTTGGTGGTGCCGGTGATCGTCACCAAGCCCCCCGGCACGAACCGGCCCCAGCTGACCCCCGCTGCGATGGGCACGCCGCCGGACAGGATCGGCGCCCCCAGCGACCGCTCGATCCGGTGGACCCCGCCCAGCGGCGCGAGCTGCACCCGGCCGTCGGCGAAGCCCGAGAGGACCTGGCCGGTGGCCGCGTCCACGTCCAGGGCCTCCCAGATCGCGGCGGAGGTGAAGTGCGGCCGCAGCGGCTCCGTGGCGAACGACGCGATGGGCGTCATGGAGTCCAGGTCGAAGGCGAGCACGCTGCCGATGGGCAGGTCCGGAGGCGGTCCCGCCGCCGACCGGTCCAGGGGCACCACCATCAGCGCGCCGGACACCGCCGGGAAGCGCAGCACCGCGTCCGCCGGACCCTCTGCCGGCCACGCGGCCTTCGTGGTGCCGTCGGGACCCAGGCGCAGCAGGCGGGAGCGGTTCTGCATCTGCCCGTCCGGCCCCGGCCACGCGTGCACCCCCGCCACCACGAGGTCTCCGCCGGCCAGCACCCGCAGCGCGTAGGCCGCGGGCAGGGTGTACACGCCGTAGATGTCGGTGTCCGGGGGAGCCGGCGAGCTGCCCACGTGGTCCGCGAGCCGCACCGACCAGCGCGTGGACAGGTCGCCCGGCTCCAGGGCCTGCACGAACGCATCCGGCGAGGCCTCGCCCGCATAGATGGTTGCTGCGTCCGCGGCCCACGCCACCTGCTTGATCATCGTCTCGGCGAGGCGGCGCCGGGCCAGGATCGCGCCCGTCCACGCATCCAGCACGAGCAGCTCCCCCCGGTGCGTGCCCACCGCGAGTCGATCCCCGTCGGGCGAGAAGGCCAGGGCCGTCTCGGGGGCCTCGGCCCCTCGGGCGATGAGGCTGCGCACGTCCCCCAGCTCCACCGAGAACAGCGGCGCGCACTCGGGTCGGGCCGGCGCCGGATCCGTGCGCCCGCCCAGGGTCGTGGGCACCCCGGGGGTCCAGGTGGCGGCCACCAGCTCGCGCCCATCGCCCAGCGGGCGTCCTCCGGATCCGGCGGGGGCGATGACCGCGTCGCGCAGGAACACCAGCCGCTCGGCGGGAGGTGGCGACCCGGCACATCCCACGCTCATCGCCGCGTTCCACGCCGTGATCGACCCAGCGATCAGCAGCCACGCAAGGACCCGCATCACGAGCCGGACCGGAAGGCGATGGCCGCCGGATCGGACGGAAACACCAGCAGCCCGTCGGTGATCTCCGAGCACGCCGCCGGGTCGTACACCGCGATGCCGCCGGTCTCGATCTCACCCGTGGCCCAGTGATCCCGCCACAGCACCCACACCCGCCCGTCGGGTCCGCTGCGCACGCTCCACGCCCGCTCGGCCCGGGTGTCGAGCAGCTCCCGCGCGCCGGTGCGCAGATCGAGGCACCACACCTCGTTGCCGGGGTCGCCGCCCTGCTCCAGGACCACCAGCCCCGCGTCCCCCGCGGCCCCCAGACCCAGGAAGTCCACAGCTCCGCTCAGCGCGTCCGGCTCCAGGACCGACGTGAGCCCCTCGCCGGGTACGAGGAACTGGATGCCCGTGTCGGTGCGGACCGCGAGGGCGGGCCCCGCCGGCTCGATGTCGGGGTTCGGGCCCGTGACGTACTCGTCCACCACCGCGCCGCTGACGCAGTCGATGGCCAGCACCCGTCCGGTCGGGTCCGGCACCCAGCCCGCGTCCCGATCCAGCCGCTCCAGGGCCACGTACAGCGTGTCTCCCAGGGGCACGAGCTGCGCCGGCTCGGGGGTGCCGTCGGCGCTCTCCGCCCAGGCGCCCAGATCGATCCGTGCGGTCTGCGCGCCCGTGTCCGGGTCGAGGACCACGACGTCACCGCCGCCGTCGTCGCCCACGTCGTAGCGGCTCAGGTACAGCCGCCCTCCGCACCACGCCAGGGCCTGGGGGTTGGTGCCGGCGCCGGTGGACACCTCGAACGTCGGCGCGCCGAACTCCGTGTCCGCGTACCGCCGCACCACGTCGATGCCGTAGCGCCCCAGCAGCCACACCGAGCCGTCCGCGGTCTGGGGCACCCAGTCGGACCCGGACAGCCCGAGCAGCCCGTCGGAGATCTGCAGGGTCGACGGATCGATCACCGCCACCGTGGCGTCTCCGGTGAAGGGCGCGTGCACGACGATGACGTCGTCGGACTCGGCGTCGGGCAACAACGGCGGGTCGTCGGGGGGCGTGGCGACGCAGGCCCCGAGGGGGAGCAGCAGCAGGACAAGGGGCAGGCGGGGGCTCATGGACTCCATCCGATCGTCAGGTGCACGGACCGTCCGGGCAGCGGGTTGCCGCGGTAGTCCTCGATGGAGACCGGCGAGCGGTCGTCCGGGGAGGGGTGCAGGGGATCACGCACCTGCAGCGCCGACAGCGTGTTCGTCAGGTTGAGGACCTCCAGCGCCACCCAGGGCAGCCGCGGGCCGGGCTGGAGCCGCAGGTGGGCGCTGTGCAGGGGCCGGGCGGCCTGCAGGAAGAAGTTGGAGGGGGAGTCGAACGTGCCGGCGGTGTAGTCGAACCGCCAGCCGAGGCGCACCCACGGATCCCAGAAGATCTGCACCCCCACGTCCACCTGCACGGGGGGTACCCCCGGCACCCGGTTGCCCACCGTGCCCCGCTCGCCCTGCACGACGCGGGCTTCGGTCCAGGTCATGGACGCGTCCACGTGCAGGTGCTGCAGCGCGTCCACCGCCCAGGCCGCTTCGACGCCGCCCGCCCGGGTGTGGCCCAGGTTGATCGGCACCGCGGTCTTCTGGCTGTTGGGCACCAGCGCGATCGCGTCGATGGTGTCGGTGATGAAGCCGCCCACCTCCAGGGACGTGCTGAACAGCGGGTTCGGGACGAGCCGCAGGCGGGCCGACAGATCCGCGGAGTGGCCGGTCTCGGGGCGCAGCGCGGCGTTGCCCTTCACCGATCCGCGGTCCCCGAACAGCTCCAGGAACGTGGGCGGACGAAAGCCCCGGCTGGCGGCGGCCCGGATCGTCAACTCCGGCACCGGCCGCAGCGCCACCGCGAGCTGGGGGAGCGGCTCCACGCGCACCCGCGGCCCGTCGGACACGGGGCCCCCGCCGAAGGGATCGGCGCCGATCCACCGGTCGTCCAGGACCACCAGGCGGATCGTCGGCGACACGGCGATCCGGCCCTGGGCGAGCTCGACCGGGGCGCTCACCGCGAGGGTGGACGCGAGGCGCAGGCGGGTCGCGTCGGTGCGGGGCTGCGGCAGCAGGGTCCGCGGGGTGTAGGTGTGCAGATCGAGGCGCGCGGAGGACAGCACCGCCAGCTCAGGCACCGGGCGCCAGTCGGCTCCGAGCCCGGCCCCACCCTCGTGCATGGCGTCGCGGCTGTCCTGGGCGCCCAGCCCGATCTCGGCCTGGGGATCCCGGTAGCGCTCGCCCCGCAGCCGCCAGGACAGGTCGCCGGTCGCCAGCAGCGTCGGGACCAGGCGCAGCCGGAGCCGCCCCCCGAGCAGGTTGTCGGTGACGCCGAAGCGGGCGCGCTCGGCGGACCGGCTGGGGTGGCCCGGCACCCCGCCCTCCCGCCACAGCAGGCGGTCCTGCAGGGACAGATCCAACGGTCCCCTCACGATCCGAGCGGTCCCCGCCACGTCGAGCTGATCCAGCGCGTTGTTGGTTCGTCGCCGGGTGGTGTCGTCGGTGGCGTCGTACAGCGTGCCGTGGTTGTCGAAGTACACGAAGTCGCCGCGGGTGCCGTCGTACGCGGCGCTCAGGCGCAGGTTGCCCACGGCGCCCCGGGGCAGCTTCCCGGCGAGCCCCGCCCCCCCGGACAGGGTGTGGGTGCCCCAGGAGCCCCAGCCCGCCCGCAGCCGGATCGGGGCGGCGACGTCGGGCCGGGTGCGCAGGTGCACCACGCCGCCGATGGGCGCGGCCCCCAGCTCGGGCGGAGCGGCGGAGCGGTACACCTCGATCCGGTCGAACGAGGCCAGGTCGAGCTCCGACAGGTCGATGGCGCTGCTCCCGTGGGCGTTCAGGGGCACTCCGTCCACGTACACCGCAACCTGCTGGGCGCTGGACCCTCGGATCCGCACATACGAGGGATCCCCAGGCCCCCCGAAGCGCCGGATCGTCACGCCCGCGACGTCCTGCAGCACGTCGGCCACGCTGGCGCTGGGGGGAAGCAGCGCCGGATCGATCTCGATGAGCACCGCGGAGGCCGGATCCCGGTGAGCCTCCTCGGCCCGCCGCTGCCGACGGGAGCGCACGGTGGTGCTCGCCGAGATCTGCGGGGTGTCGTCGTCCGCCGCGCTGTCGTCGTCGTCGCCGGGCGGGTCTGCCCCCGCGTCGCCGGGCTCGTCAGCCCACGCGGGGAGGGCCGCACACAGCGACGCCACCAGCACCAGCCAGAGCAGGGTCATCGAACTGAAAGGACGGTTCCTGGACGAGGGGACGCCCGGAGCCGCCCCGCGCCCTCCGCGCACGAGCGTTCCCAATCTGCGTCCCTGGTCGGTCTCCTGACTCCCGGATCATGAGGCCACGTGGCTTCATGCTCCGGTCACAGTGGCGGGGGCCGTGCCGGTCTTTCACCGGCTTCCCAGGCCCATCCTTTCTGGACGGGCCACCAACAACGCGCCTCTTCTGAGGCGGCCGGACGCTAGGCGCCGATCCCCCCCGGGTCAAGGCCGAAGATCGGGGGACGGTTCATGGTCGGGGGTGGGCGGGGTAGGCTTGGCGCTCATGGTCAGTACCCGGATCCGCCAGGCGACAGAGGCGTTGCGTCGCTCGATGCCGTGGGCCGGAGTGGCCGCCGGCCCCGTCCTGGGCCTCTGGCTGCGGCTGCGCGCCCACCCCGCCCACGGCTTCGACGAAGAGACCTCCCTCGCGTCCAGCGCGGCCCGCGAGTTCGTGCACGGCCGGCTGGGGTACTTCCCGCACTTCCAGTTCAACCTGCACCAGGGCTCGCAGATCTGGGACGCGTTCCTGGCCATGCCCGGCTTCCTGCTGTTCGGCGACCACGCCCTCGCCTGGGCCTCCGTGTCCCTGCTGTACATGGCGGTGCTGGCGGTGGCGGGGGGCTGGCTCGCCCTGCGGTTCGGCGGATGGGCGGCCACCTGGCTCTTCAGCGCCCTGCTGGCCGTGGCTCCGTTCCTGCTCAAGGACGGGCTGCTCGCCATCGCGGGGGGCCACGCGCCGGTGGCGGCGTGGACGCTCCTGGCGGTGGCCCTGGCCCTGGCGGCCCGGGGCGATCCCCTCCCGGACGCCGACGAGGTGGGCGC
>CALAGR010000112.1 GCA_937891735.1 uncultured Pseudomonadota bacterium
AAGCTCGAGCTGGGCCCGGGCCTCGAGGCGCCGCGCCGCGGTGGTGCCGGACCAGGCCGGCGGCAGGTCCTCCAGCAGGGCGAGGGCATCGGCGGGGCGGCCCTGTTCGAGCACCCGGGCGGCCAGGAGCAGGCCGGCCGGCCGGGTGGCCTTGTCGCCCCGCAGCCGCTCCAGCGTCAGCCGGGCCAGATCTGCGCGGTCCTCCTCGACCCAGCTCCACGCCAGGTCCTCGAGCCCCGCCGTGAAGCCGGGGCGCAGCGAGCACGCCCGCTCCAGCAGCGCCCGCCGACCCGGCCCGTGGGGTGCCAACGCGGCGGCGAGCCACCCTGCCTCGGGCAGCAATCGGGCCGCTTCGAGCAGCTGGGGCGGCGTCGTGCCCTCCATCGAGTCCACGAGGGCGGCGCCATAGGCCCGCAGCACCCCGAGGTCGGGAGCCAGGGGCTGGGACCAGGCATTGAACCAGGGCTCGACGTCCTTCAGGTGCAGCTGCGGGCTGAGCCAGGTGAGCACCTCCCGCAGGACGACGCCTTCGTCGCCGGTGGGTCCCGTGAACAGCTGGGTGGTGCCTTGGGAGCCGGGGGGACACACCCGCACCTCGACGGAGATCCCGTCGGACTCAGCCCCCACGTCCAGGTACACGCGCAAGGTCTTGCGGGGCCGCAGCGGGGACCCGAGCAGCGGCGGATCGTCGCGACCCAGGGGGGTGTGCATGGTCACCGGTCCCGGCTGGCAGCGGCTCGCCGCGACGCGCTCCCGCTCCTCGCTGGGGGGAGCGGCGGGGCCCCAGTCGAGCAGGGGGCCCGTGGGGTGCACGTCCCGCAGGGCCAGCCACAGATGCAGGCGCAGCGTCGCTTCCAGCGCGGCGGTCCGACCCGCCTCGTCGTCGAGTCGGCCCGAGAGCACCGCAAGGGCGATGTGCCCATCCGGAGGCTCGGTGACCGGCGCATGGCGCACCGGGCGGTAGACTGTCGGTCCGTTGTCCGGTGTGAAGGCCGGGGCGGGGCTGCGGGTGCGGAGCGCGGTCGTGACCGCGAGGACAAGGATGGCGCTGCCCATCACTGCCAGGAGATAGCCGATGAGCCCAGCGCTGCGCATGCTGGTCGGGGGCCTCGCGGGGGTGCTGTCGGTGGCGCTGATCGGGGTGGTCTCCGTGGTGGGTGTCGCGCGTCAGCTTCCGGCGGACCTGACCGCGTTGAGCTCCTGGCGGTCTCCGAGCCAGAGCACCATGGTGGACGACCGTCAGCAGGTGCGCGCTGAGCTGTTGATCGTCGAACCTGGTGTCTGGCCCGGAGACGAGCACGAAGAGCTCGTCGAGGCCTTCCTTGCTGCCGCGCCGTCCACATTCTACGAGTCTCGGAGCCGGCGGGCGACCTCACTGGGTCCGGCGCTTCGACGCGCCTTCGCAGGAGAGGGTGCGCCGGCCTCCGCTCTGTCCGTCGAGCTGGCGCGTTTGCTGCTCGCCGAAGAGACGCCGGGCCCGGTCCGTCGCGTGCGCGAAGACCTCCTGGCGACCTGGCTCGATGCCGATGTGTCCGTGTCCGAGCGGGCGATCGCGTGGCTGGACCACGCGCCGCTGTGCCTCGGTCGTCGGGGCCTGGTGCGCGCCGCCGACGTCTGCTTCGGGCGGCCCCTGGCCGAGCTGTCGGCGGGAGACAAGGTCGCCGTGGCGGTGGCCGCGACGTGGCGGCTCGATCTCGCCGGGGACCCGGACCAGATCCGGCTGCGGCGCACGCAGGTGCTCGACGAGCTCGTCATGCGGGGCGGGCTGTCCCCGGTCGAGGCCGCGTCCATCGCACACAGCCCCATCCCGGCGCCCCGCTCGGGGGGAGACGAGGCGTGGGTCGAGCTGATCAGCCTCGGCGCCCGTCGCCGGCTGGGGCGCGGACACGAGACCCGGGCGGCCCGGATCGAGACCTCGCTGATCTGGGCGCTGAAGGAGCAGCTCGCGGCACGGCTCGGCCCGGAGGGCACGTGGTTCGCCCTGGAGCCCAAGACGGGCGCGGTGGTGGCCGTCAACGGCGACATCCTGGGTCGGAGCACCGCCGGCAATCCGTCGGTCGGTGAAGTGGTGGCGTGGGCCACCGCGGTCGTCGCCGCGTCGAGCAAGAGCGGCCGCCTGCCGCCGAAGCCCGTGCACGCCACCGAGCCGGTGTGGTTCCAGCGGGTCGTCCTGCTCCCGGACGTGCACCGGGGCCGTGAGGCGCTCCGCTGGCAGGGCAGCATGGACCCCCTCGCGGGGTTCGCGCACCACCCGCTGCTCCGGCTTCCGCCCCAGGAGCTCCTGGGCATCGAGACCCTGGCGGACCTCCCGCGGGGCGGTGCGTACCGCGTGGCGCGGGTGGCCGGCGTGCCGCTGCTGCTCCATGGGGATCTCGTGGTGGGCTGGTCCGGAACGCAAGGCGACGTGCCCCCCGGAGATCTCGGGGAGCACGTCAGCGGTGTCGCGTTCTCACGGCCCGGCCGGTACGCCTGGTCCGAGGAGCAGGCCCCGCCGCAAGCGCCTCAGTAGGAGGACGCGGCCTTGTCGCTGCCCGCCGTCACGACGAACTCTGCGCGCCGGTTGGGCGACTCCTTCTGGCGGTCCATGTCGTCCACCAGCGGGCGCTCCTCGCCGTAGGAGATCACCGACAGCTGGCTCGCGGGCACCCCCAGGTCGAGCAGGTAGCCCTTGACCGTGTCGCCGCGGCGCTGGCCCAGGGCCAGGTTGTAGATGTCGCTGCCCCAGTGGTCGGCGTGGCCCTCGATCTGCACCGCCACGTCGCCGTGCAGCAACAGGATCTCGGCGTTCTCGGACAGGGCGGCGCGCGCGTCCTCGACGAGCACGGCCTGGTCGAACTCGAAGTTCACCCGCAGGAAGTTCGCCCGCAGGGTCGCGATCTCGGCGTCGGAGATCGGCGCTGTCTCGCCCTCGAGCTGCTCGGAGGCGACGTTGGAGGTTCCTGAGGTGTTGGTGGCGACCTGGTTCTTCTTTCCCTGGCATCCGGCGGCCAGGGTGACCAGGGCGGCAGCGGCGATCAGCGTCTTCCAGTCGAATCGAATCATGGTGTCTTTCGTCCAAACGTCCAAAGGCAGGGTGGTGCGCTCCCCGCTGTCGATCTTGGGCGCTGCAGCCCCTGCCTGCAAGGGATTTTCGGAGAAAAGTGCCAGCATCGGCGCCAGTGCAGAACTGCCTGAAAAATCGGCCACTTTGACCGCGTTTTGCGTCAAGCGTGCAGGCGCGCCGCCAGGCCGTCCGCCAGGTACGAGGCCAGGGCCATGATCGTGACCTGGGGGTTGACCCCAAGGACGTCCGGGAAGATCGAGCCGTCCATCACGAACAGCCCCGGCGTGCCGTGGACCTGTCCCCTGCAATCGACCGCGCCGCGCTCCGGATCCGCCGACATGCGGGCGGTCCCGTGGGGGTGCGAGGAGTAGATGGCGGTCAGCTGCTTGAGGCGGATCGTGTCCGGATCGAGCCAGCGATCCGCTTCTTCCGGCGAGGTGATGACGGGCACGCCGTACACCGCCGCCCGCACCTGCCGGGCCCCCGCCGCGAGCAGCACCTGCGCCGCGTAGCGCTGCACGAGCACCAGCCGACGCCGGTCCTCATCCACCACGGAGTAGCTGACCTTCGCCTTGCCGGGCACGGACGTGGTGCGCACCGAGCCCTCGGACCGGTCGGCGATGACGCCCCCCAGGGCGACCATCTTCCCGAAGTCGGTCATGCCCTGGGCGCCGTCGCGTCCGAACGGGTACGACATGTAGAAGACCTCGGGCGTGGCCCAGAAGGACTCCAGGATGAGTCCCTCGGACTCCAGGAACTGGTCGGAGTAGAAGCCCTGGGGGATCCCGCGCCACCCCTGGATGTCCCGGTCCGTGGTGCCGATCACCCCCGCGCCGGGGTGCACGTGCAGGTGCTCGCCCACGTGCTCGTTGCCCAGGTCGTTGGCCTGCATGAAGCAGGGCGTCTGGATCGCGCCGCCGGCGAGGACCACCGCCCGGGCGCGCACGGAGAGGCTCGCCGTGGGCTCGTCCGTGTCGGGATCGAGCAGGTCGGCCCGGACGCCGACCACCGCGCCGCCCTCGACGATGGCCTCGGTGGCCCGGACCCTGGTGACGAAGCGCGCGCCGTGCTGGATCGCCGCCGGGATGAAGGTCTTGACCACGCTGAGCTTGCCGCCGGTGGGGCAGCCCATCTGGCAGGCCCCGCAGCCGCCGCAGCCCGGCGCGTTGCGCGGCATCGGGCCCCCGCTCCAGCCCAGCGCCTCCAGCCCCTCCTGGCAGAACAGGTTGTTCCCGCCGGTGACGCGCGCGTCCGCAGGGGTGACCCGGATGAAGCGCTCGGTGCGGGACAGCCAGGGGGTCAGGTCCTCCAGCGAGAAGTCGAGGTCCCGCTCGGTCCTCCACTGCTCGAACCGCCAGTCCGGAATCCTGAAGCAGATCCCCGAGTTGATGACCGTGGAGCCCCCCAGGCAGCGGCCGCCTGCCACGGGGATGTACAGGTTCCCGCTCATGACCCGCTGGCCGTCGTCGGCGTACAGCTGCCGCCACGCGACGCCCTGGTCGTGGGAGAAGTGGCGCTCGGTGTAGTGGCCGCCTTCCTCCAGCACGAGCACGGAGTGTCCCGCCTCGGCCAGCCGCCACGCGGCGGCGGATCCGCCCGCGCCGGAGCCGATGACCACGACGTCCACCTCCACGGTGGCGTTCCGCAGCGCCTGCCACTCGGGATTCGACGGGGTGACGATCACGACCACTCCTCCCGAGGCAGCGCGTCCGCGGGGCTCCCGCACAGATGCTGGATGCCCAGGCGCTCCCGCACCGCCGGATGCGCGAAGTAGGCCATGCCCAGGAACGCCTTGAGGCCGGCCACGAGCATGCGGCGGGAGTACACCTGGGCCCGCTCCCAGCGCCGCAGGTAGCGCTCCTGGTCCGTCGGCGTCAGCTCCGTGAACCGCTGGGTGCGCAGGCCGAAGGCGAGGGTGCCGTGCTCGAACAGAAGAAACATCGCGCGCAGCTCCGAGGCCTTGTCGGCGCGCATGCCCGCGAGCATGTGGTCCATGTACTCGGGCACGCGGGCCTCGGTGCCGGTGATGCCCAGGGCGTTGCGCGGGGGGAACATCGTGTTGGCGAGGTCGGTCACGATCCGGTACTCCCGCCGCGTGAAGTACCGCAGCGGACACGCCGGGTGGGCTTCCTCATACCGCCCCGCGTGGCCCGCGATCGTGAGGCCGAGCGTGCCCGTGGCGCCGACCGCGAGCACCGCCGCGCTCCCCCGGAGGATGCGTCGACGGCTCAGGCGCGCTGCGTTGTGGCGGCGGGGGGTTCGGGACATGGACTCGCGGCGCAGGGTGGTTGATTGGTTCAACCATTTAGCAGCCCCGAAGCGCATCGCCAAGGGATCCGCGCTGCCCCGCCCGAGATCAGGGGTCGAAGGCGCAGCGAAAGCCTGGGCCGGGGCGCCAGTCCGCCGCGTCTGCAGCGATGCGCCCGAACACCATCAGCTGGCCGCGCGCGGCCCAGGAGCCGGCGCCGCCGCCCTTGAGGAAGCCGTCGTCGGACCAGGCCGGCTCGACCCACTCCACCGCGTTCCCGATGAGGTCCTGGACGCCGCTCTCGGAGGCGCCGGCGGGGAACGAGCCGACCGGCTGCACCCGGGGTCCCATGGACACGTTCGGCGCCAGGAAGCTGTTTCCCCAGGGGTACATGCGTCCGTAGGTGCCGGCCGCGGCCCGCTCCCACTCGGGCTCGGTGGGCAGCCGTCCGCCGGCCCAGCGGCAGTAGCTGCGCGCCTCGTCGAGGGTGACGCCGGTGACGGGCTCCCGAGACCCGGGCTCGGGACGGTCGGTGCTCCAGGAGTCGGGCCGTCGGGCCCCGGTCACCGACAAGAACCGCTCGAAGGCGCGGGTGGTGACCTCGGTGCGGTCGATGGCGAAGCCCGCGACCCGGATCGAGATGGGGGTCGGATCGCCGGGCAGGAACTTGACGTAGGTGGAGGTGGGATGGGTGATGGCGTCGCGGGTGGGGCCCGCCGGCTTCTCGGAGGAGGGCTGCGGGCGCGGCTGGGCGGCCGGGGGATGGGAGGCCGCGTCGGGCCTGGGGGGCGGGTCGCTCACCGGGCCGTCCGCCACCAGCACGATGCCCACGACGAGCAGCGCGATCCCCGACAGGGCCGCGATCAGCGCGGCGTTCTCGGCGAACCAGCCTGTCTCCTGCTCGTCCGCCCGGTGCACCGCCCTGGCCACCTCCCGCCGCGGGATCCGCCCCTCGTCCGGCTGGTACATCGCGTTGGCGGACAGCACGCTCATCGTGCCCCACGGCACCCCCGTCTCGAGGCCCGTCTCCGGGTCCAGCGTGACCGGCGCCTGCAGGCCCAGGGCTTCGACCTCCGCGGTGTAGAACAGGTCGTCCAGGGGTTGCTCTTCCCGTTCCACGGAGGCCGGCTCGGCGGTCTGCATCGGGCTCGGGTCGGGCGGGAGGTCCGAGGAGCCGACGGGCGGACGCTTCATGAACGGCGACTTCGACAGCACCGTCTGCATCTGTTCGACCGCCACCACCGGGTTCTTTGCCACGCGCACCTCGAGCGGGGTCTGGGCCAGTCCCGGGCGGCCCGCAGGCTGCGCGTGCTGGGGCAGCACGTTGAGGTTCCAGGTGGTCAGGGGTGCGAAGATCGGGACGGCGAGCAGGGTGTCGCGCTCCTCGCTGACCGTGGCGACGCTCTGGGAGGAATCGGGCTCGGTCTCGACGAACTGGGGAGCGGCCCGGGCCGGGACCGGCGGGGGGGCCGCGCGGCCATGGGGTCCGTCGGGATCCACGAAGCGGTTCAGGGCCCGGCACGCGTCGCAGCGGGCCAGCAGGGGCTCCCGCGCGAGGGCGTCCCGCAGCGCGAGGCCGCACGCGTGGCAGCGGGGCACCGCGCCCAGGTCGCTGGGCGGCACCTCGCCGATCTGCTCCTCGGGCACGACCTCCCACTTGAACAGCAGACGGACCGCCCCGAAGCTGAGGGCCCCGCGGGACCCCGGGGCCACCCGCATGAGGATCCGGCGACCGGTCTGCATGGCGGTGCCCTCGGCCAGGAGCTGGTCGCCCGTGACCGTGCCCTCGTCGCGGTACATCGTCAGGCCCCACTCGGGCCGGCAATCCACCAGGCAGCCCTGGGCGCCGATGCTGAAGAGGGGATGCTCGACGGGAGCAGAAGGATCGTCGATGGGCAGAACCGCGCCGGCTCCGCGACCGATGGTGATCGTGGCCGGCGGGCGGACGCAAGTGCGGAAGAGGAAGCCACGGTCTCGCGTGGCGCCGACTCGCAGCTGGAGGACGGTTCGCGCCACCGGTCGGGACACTACCACGTGATACTCTTCGCTCCCTCGGAGGACCGCCTGTGTTCAACGTTCCTGGTCGATTCAACGCCCTCGTCTTCCTGCTCTCCGTCCTGTCTCTGGCGATGGGGTGTGCGCCGGGGCAGGGCCGTCTCGATCTGTCCTCGCTCGGCGCCGCCGAATACGACGAGGAGTTCAGCGCCCAGCTCAGCGTGGTGCGCATCACCTCCAACGGCCTGGACGCCTACAGCGGGCCCGCGCGCTACACCGTCTCGACCGGTGATCTGCCCACGGGCCTGTCGATGAACGAGGCGGGCGCCATCACGGGCACGCCGAGCTGGGTCGGGGTGTTCACGGCCGAGGTCTGGGTGAGCGATCTGCGCGGCATCGAGTCCTTCCTCGAGCCCATGACCATCACGGTCACGGCCGAGAACGTGAACGCCTTCCTCGGCCACGAGCGGGACCAGCTCACCCAGCTGTACTGGGGCCAGGGCGGCAAGCAGTCCGACATGTGGACCCGCGCCACCGGCGGCGGCGGACCCGGCATGAACTCGTACACCATGCTGCCGGGCGTCTACGCCCCTGGCCCCAACGGCATCGCCGAAGAGGGGCGCAACGACGACGTCCTCATCGGCTCCGTGACCCGGGACGAGGTCGAGGTGAACACGGGTCCCTGGGAGGAGAAGGACGAGGTCGATCCCCGCCCCGACCAGGGCTACCCCTCCGGTCACTACAACGAGGGTGATCCTCTGACCTACGACGGCGAGTGGACGTTCACCGCGGGGTCTGACACCGGCGAGATGGCGGTCACCGTGATCCACCCGACCTACGGCCGGGACGAGACGCGGGTGATGGTCGTTCCGCCCGACTGGTGCACCGAGGGGCACCAGATCGGCAACTACTGGAACGATCCCGAAGCCGTCTGCTTGTAGGCCGGCGTGCGCATCGGTCGCTTCCAGGCCGCGGACGGCGTGTGGCAGGTCGAGTTCGACGCCGCCGGTGCGCGGGTCCTCCCGCCCCGGCTGAGTGGCCCCGGAGCTGATCCCCCGCTGCCCGCCGCGCGCCCGCTGTCCGAGGGCCGGCTGCTGGCGCCAGTCCGGCCGGGCAAGATCGTCTGCATCGGTCGGAACTATGTCGCCCACGCCGCCGAGCTGGGCAACACCGTGCCTGGTCGTCCGCTGCTCTTCCTCAAGCCGGGCACCGCGGTGGTCGGTCCTGGGGACACGATCCTGCTGCCCCCGGACTCGCAGCGGGTGGAGCACGAGGCGGAGCTGGCGGTGGTGATCGGACGGCGCGCGCGCCACCTGGATCCCCACACGGCCCTGGATGCGGTGCTGGGCTACACCTGCTTGAACGACGTGACCGCTCGGGACCTGCAGCGGTCAGACACGCAGTTCGCGCGGGGCAAGGGCTTTGACACCTTCTGCCCCCTGGGGCCGTGGATCGAAACGGAGCTGGATCCGTCCGACGTGCGCGTGACCTGCGCCGTGAACGGGACCCTTCGCCAGGACGGCCGCACGTCCCTGATGGCGTTCGACGTGGCGACCCTGCTGGCCACCATCTCCCGGGTGATGACCCTGGAGCCGGGCGACGTCATCGCCACCGGGACCCCGGCGGGGGTCGGACCCCTCCTGCAGGGCGACGTGGTGCGGGTGCAGATCGAGGGGATCGGCGTGCTGGAGAACCCGGTCGCTGAGGATCCGGACGTTCCGCGGCGGGCACCGCCGATCAGTCAGGGCCGCTGAGCCGTCCGTCGGCCGAGCAGCCCGACCCCCGCCAGGAGCAGCATCGGCGCCGCGGGGACCGCCGAGGGAGCCCCCACACCGCACAGCCAGCCATAGGTCCCTGCGTCGTTGGGGAGCGACTCCGCGGAGTCGTCGTCGTCGGACGCGGAGTCGTCGTCGTCCGCGCGCAGGGAGGGCGCCAGGAGCAGGAGCCCGCAGGCGAGCGCGAGGGCGAAGCGGGCGTGCATCAGAGCCTCACAAACAGGCCGACGAGGGCGTGGAACTGGAACTCGGGGAACACGACGGTGGCCAGCCCGGGAGCGGGCGGCGGCAACCGGCGCCGATACAGCCCGCCGCCAAGCTCGATCTGCAGGCCCAGCCGCTTGTGGATGTAGACCCCGGCGCCGAGCTCGACGAGGCCCCCAGGCTCCGCGGACAGCTTGCGCGGGCATCCGTCCAGCGACGTGCAGCGCTCACCGACCAGGACGGAGAGGTCCGCCCCGCCGTGCAGGAACACCGAGCGGGGCAGGGGGGCCACGAAGCGGATCCCCGCCCGGACGGGCAGCGCCAGCACGGTGTTCCAGCCGGGCAGTTCCTCCGCGGGTCGAATGATCAGGCCGGCGCCCGCGCTGAGCCAGACCGGACCGCCCAGGCGCACCCGGGCCGACACGTCCACCTGTCCCCAGTCCGCCCCGTCGAGGTGGCCGATGCCGCCCTGAACGAGCACGTGGGCCCGGTCGGTGCTCGCCAACGGCTGGACCTCCCGAAGCTCGAACAGGCCGCGGGGCTCCACCAGGGCCTCGATCTCGGCGGCGCTCAGGTCGCGGATGACCACTGCGGCGGTGCCGACCTCGGTCGCCTGGCCGGCTTCGAGGACGCGCTCGGAGTCTCCGGTGAGCACGCGGGCGCGGCCGCTCAGGGTCTGCACGACGCCCTGGAGCTTGAGGCCGCTGGTGATGCGGGTGGCGCCGCCCTCGATCTCGATGCGCGCATCCCCCACCAGCACCGCGAGCCGGCCCTGGGTCTGCACGAGGACGTCCCCCAGGCGCTGGGTGAGGAGCCCGGCGTCGAAGCGGACCTGGGACCGCTCGCCGATCTCGATCCGGGCGCCGTCGGGGGTGATGATCGACACGATGCCGGTGCCGCACCGCACGGCGTCCGCGAGCTGGATGACCATGCCGGGAGTGGCGGGGATGGGGGTCCCGTTGCGCACGATCTCCACCTCCCGGGCGTGGTTGCGCACGAGGGTGAGTCCGCCGCCGGTGCGGTCGCGCAGCACCTCGATCTGCCCGAACTCGCCGGTGGTCGGGGCCTCCTCTTGACCGAGGGCGGGTCCAGCGACCAGGAGCGCCAGGAGCAGCGGCAGGAGCGTCTTCATCGGACCGTGAACGGCAGGGATTTGAGCACCACACCCTCCTCGTCCACCACATCCACGCGCCACGCGCCCACCCCGAACACCGGCCTGGAGGACCACGTGCGCCAGGTCGGTCCCTTGACGCTCAGGGCGATCCCGGACTTGCGACGTCCCTCGAAGAACCACTCGTGGTGCAGCGTGCGCGGGGGTCCGGGGTTGCTCACCTTCATGAAGCAGAACACCTCGGTGCCGTCACGGAACGTGTCGGAGACGCCGTCCGGCTTTCGGTCCGTGACCCGCGCCGCGAGGACCACCTGATCGAGCGTGATCGGGGTGCGCGCCTGGGCAGGCACCACCGGCGCGGCGGTGGTCGGCTCCGGGGCCGGCGTGCTCTCGTCCTCGGGGAGCGGCTCCTGCGGCAACAGCGGATGCTCGCCGCTCGGCGGCGGTGGGGTCGGTGGATCCGTGCGCGTCGGTCCCTCGTCCAGTGGAGCGATCTCCACGGGATCGCCGGTTCCGCCGCACGCGGTCAGCAACAGGATCATCAACAGGGGGAGTGTTCGGCCCACGGCGGCGAAGTCTACTCAGAACGAGGCTTCGTCGCGGGATTTGGCCACCTCCAGGAGACGCCGCCCCCGAAGGACACCCCCCGGGGCGCGTTCCTGGCCAGGACGTCCGCCGCGAAGCGCGCCTCGATGGCGAGCCCCCGCCACACCGTGACTCCCACCGACGGTCCCACCGTCAGGGCTTCCCGGGTGGTCTCGTCCTGCACGAAGTTCTTGATCCCGTCGGCGCGCACCACGATCCACAGGGGCCCCGGCGCGATGCCCACGGCCGCGTAGAAGGGCAGCCCGTCCACGAAGACCAGGTCCGTGTCCCAGCCCACGAACGCCTCGGTGCGATGGCGGTAGCCCACCCCGACCTCGACCCACAGGGGGACCCTGGTGGGCGCGCTGCCGCCGCCGATGAGCATCGCGGTCAGGTCGATCTGCCCGTCGCCGGGCAGCGGGAAGAACGGCCGGTAGGGCCCGAGGCCGAAGCCCACGCGGTCGTTGCTGTACAGCGGCACCTTGACGTCGAAGGAGCCCGCCAGCTGGAACGGCTTGCGCAGGATCGCCGTCTGGACGCCGACCCGCAGGTCACCCAGCCGCGCGGTCTGGCTCTTGCCGACCTCCCCCTCGCCGATCAGCGCGGTGTCGTAGAACACCGCCCTGCCGATCGAGACCGGCAGGTGCACGGTCACCTGGATCGGCCACAACGGAAACACCCCCACCTCGCCGTAGATGGAGTACTGCTGCCCGAAGAAGCGCTGGAACCCGGCCGTTTCGCCGTCGGACTCGGCGCGCGCGTCCTCGTAGTCGTGGGTGGCGTAGAAGTCCGCCCCGGCCTTGACGTAGTGCTCGCCGAGCCCCTTGGTCCACGGCCCCGCGAGGGCGGACGACGGCAGCGCCAGGGCCGCCGCGAGGGGCAGGAGGAACAGACGGCTCATGTGACCTCGAGAGTGATCTCCATGCCGCCGTCGAAGCCCAGGAACTGATCCGTCCCGGTGGCCGTGTCGGCGGACATGGCGCCGCTCTCGGTGGTGACCCGAGTG
Organism: uncultured Pseudomonadota bacterium; assembly: GCA_937891735.1. Classification (GTDB taxonomy): domain Bacteria; phylum Myxococcota_A; class UBA796; order UBA9615; family UBA9615; genus JAGSHC01. The sequence continues at coordinate 11,968 of CALAGR010000112.1, forward strand.
CGCAGCTTGTAGGTGCCCGGCCCCGCCGGCGCGTACTCGAACGCCCACAGCCGCCAGGTGTGCTCGTTCTCGGAGGTGTAGGTGATCTCGGCGTCCTGCCATGTGGCGCCGTCGTCATCGGTCCAGACGACGTCGCTGACGGGGTCGAACCCCGCGAAGGCCGCCCCCTGGATGCGCACCGTGCCCTCGCCGACCACCGAGTAGGCCGCGGGGGCCAGCGTCAGCGCGTTGGGCCGGTACGCCGCCTCGTTGCTCCAGCCTTCCCGCTCCCAGAAGCCCACGTGGGCGACCTGCGAGAACTCCAGGCGTTCGCACCACTTGGGGTTCTTCGTGCCGTAGCGGCCGGGCACCAGGAATCGGAAGGGCGCGCCGTGCCGCAGGGACAGGGGCTCCTCGTTCATCTCCCACACCAGCCAGATGGGCGTGTCCAGATCCTCGATGGGGATGGATACGTCGTAGCCGTCCGCGCACCAGAAGATCAGCTCGACGGCGCCGGCGGGAACTGCGACCCCGAGGTCGGCCAGGATCTCGATGAGGGGCAGGCCGGTCCACATCGCGTTGTCCACGAACAGGAAGCGCGGGTTGGACCCGATGCACTGCAGCGTGTGTTCCTTGGACCGACCCTGCAGGGTCTGTACGTAAGGAACGTCGATGCGCGCCAGCACCCCGCCGTCGGCCCCATCGACCAGGGCCATGCTGTGATCCGCGGGCTCGATGTTCGGGGTGCCGCAGCAGCTCTGCACGTAGAAGTCCGCCTGAGGCGAGATCCCCGGCAGCGATCCGGCGGGCTGGGGAGGCGGGATGTCCAGGGTGTCGCAGCCCACTGCGGCCCCCGCGAGGGCGAGGCCCGCGGCCTTCAGGACGGCGCGGCGGTCGAACAGGGAGATGGGGATCCGGTAGCGAGCGCTCATGCTGTGTTCCTACGGGGGCGGCCCCCAACGGTTACCACCATGGCCGAATCTCTTGCTCCCGGCGTCGGAGATCGCTAGCTTCCGGCCGCTTTGTGCCAGGGGACCACCGTCCACGCGAAGCGTTGGAGCTGCCATGCCCTTTGACGTCTGCGGTCTCGGAAACGCCCTGGTCGATGCCCTCGTGGTCCTCGATGACACCGATGTCATCGCGCGACACGACCTCAAGCGCGGCACGATGCACCTCGTCTCTCACGAGCGCTGGGATGGCGTGTACAGCGAAGTCCGCGGTCCGTCCGTGCAGATGCACCCCGGCGGGTCCTGCGCGAACGCCGTGTCCACGGTCGCGATGCTCGGCGGTCGGGCGACCTTCTGCGGCCTCGTGGGCCGGGACGATCTGGGCGGTGTCTACGCGAAGAAGCTGCAGGAGACCCTCGGCCAGCACCACCTCGTGAGCCGCGACGGCGTGCAGACGGGCAAGTGCCTGAGCCTCGTGTCCTCCGCCGACGCCGAGCGCACGATGCTGACGGACCTGGGCGGCACCACGAGCCTCGGCCAGTCCGAGCTGCCCTTCGAGGTCATCGAGAACGCCCGGTGGCTGCACATCACGGGCTACCTGTTCACCGGCGGCAGCATCGGGGACGCCGCCATGGAGGCGATGGATCGGGCGCTGCACGCGGGCACCCGGATCTCCCTCGACGTGGGGGACACGTTCGTTATCGAGCACTTCTCCGAGGCGATCCAGACCGTGATCCGCCGGTACGCCGACGTGGTGTTCCTCAACGAGGAGGAGGCCAGCACGCTGATCGGCGGCGGCGACGCCGCCCTGGCGCTGCACGAGGTCGGGCAGTGGGCCGACACGGTGGTCGTCAAGCTCGGACGGAGGGGCAGCCTGATCCGCCACGAGGGGCTCGTGTATCCCATCGAGGCCCTCCCGGTGCACGCCGTGGACACGACCGGCGCGGGCGACGCCTACGCGGGCGGCTTCCTCTATGGGCTGGCCCGGGGCTGGCCCATCCAGGCGTGCGGCCAGCTCGGCTCCGCGGTGGCGTCCATGACGGTGGGCCAGCTCGGAGGCGTGGTCCGCGACCGGGCCCTGCTGCGCAGCCTGCTGCCCGGCTGACCCATTCCTGAGCGCTGGGCTCGCCCGCGCGCATCACAGCTCCGGAACGAAAAAGGCCGACCCCGATGGGGTCGGCCTTTTCGGGCTCTGAGCGGCTGCTCAGGGCCGCCGCGACTACATCGCGGAGTCGTCGTCGTCGGCCGCGCTGTCGTCGTCGTCGCCCGTGGGGCAACCGGCGAGCACGACGGTCGAAGAAACGAAGGCCAGGGCCATAAGGATCATCAGGAACTTCTTCATGGGGTCATCTCCTTGCGCAAGTGGAGTTTGCGAGTCAGGCCCGACACAGGCAATTGCCGTGCCACTTCCGCATCCCGGCACTACTTCCAGGCGCGAACGCTGCTCATCGCCCGGTCTTCGAGCCCCTCGGGGGCCTCGAAGATCACGTCCAGCCGGGCCCCGGACACCGTGATCCGCGCTGTCGGTACGCGCATTTCCAGCATCCTTGCGACCTCCCGGGCCTCCGTCTCCGAGGCCCAGCGCGCGGTCCAGGCGACGACGACTGAATCGGGCGCGTACGTGCCCGATTGCTCTGGGGCGGGGCTGTAGACCGCGACATGATCGCCCGCCCATCCGACGCCGACCGCGACATTTCTGTCAGGGGTCGCCGTTTGCCAGCGGGCCGCGTCCGGCTCTCCTGCGAATGGATCTGCCTGATTTGTCAGAAGAACCCAGGTCAGGAGCCGCCCGAGGGGGCTGTGGAAGGTCCGCGTCCATCCGGGCATCAGCGTGCCCGGCGGCATGATGTCGGGCGTCAGCGCGCCCGATTCCCAGCGGGTCGGGTCCAGGACCTCCGCGGTGGTGGTCGGGGGGCGCAGGTACAGCGCCGCGCAGCCGGGATCTTCGGGGTGGGCCGCCCGATACCCCGACACGAACCGCGTGCCCACCACATACGGGAACATCAGCTGGGCCCGCAGGAACGCCGGGGTGTCGCGGGGGACGAAGGCGTCCAGGGCGGACGCGTCGATGCCCAGGTCGAGCAGCTCGCTCATGTCCCCGGAGTCCTCGTCCCCTCCGAGCAGCTCCCGCAGCTCCTCCAGGAGCCCCGGGGAGCCCTGCATCCCGGCCAGCCCGTCGGCGCCCAGCCCCAGCGGAGCCAGGTTCGCGCGGTTCATGACGTCGTTGGCGTGGCCCTCGAGCACCGCTTGCAGCGCCGCGGCCCGGTCTTCGTCCTGCTCGGCGCCCGCCAGCCAGGCGCCCAGATCGACGTGCTGGTCCTGGAGGGCGTGCACGAGCTCGTGGCGCACGATGGGCACCTGGACCATCGCGGGCATGTCGTCGAGCAGGAACAGCACATCTCGAACCGGATCGTAAAAGCCCCCGACCTGGCTTCCGTACAGGGTGAGCACGGCGTGCTCGAGGGTCTGATCCCGCGGCAGCAGGCCCATCGCGTGCCAGGCCGCCTGCATGGGCTCCCGGCGGGCGGGGGGCAGCTGGGCGTCGAAGAGCTGGCGCAGGTGGGCCGCGGCGTCCGCGCGGGTGATGAGCCGGGCGGTGATCGGGGCGGTCGCGGTCATGTGCGCGGCGGCTTGCACCCCGGCCAGCTCGGCGGCCACCAGCGCGGCCGGATCGAGGGCCTCGGCGGCGCCTCCGAGCATGCCCTCGATCTCGCGCAGCAGCTCCTCCACCTCTGGCTGGGCCTGCGCCAGACCCGGCGCCAGCAGGGCGACGAAGGTGATCGAAAGCAAGAGAAAACGCCGGGCCATTGAATCCTCGTGGCGACGTGGTAAAAGCCGCGCCAGACAGCGTTGGGTGGGGTTTCCGGGACCCATCCATTACAGAATGACGTGGATGGCGCGCCAGCGCCTGCGAGCCACCGGAGGTTCGCGAATGGAGTTGAAGATGAAGCGTTTCATGATGATCCTGATGGCCCTCGCGTTCGTGTCCTCCACCGTCGTGCTCGCGGGCTGCCCCACGACCGGCGACGACGACGACAGCGCGGCCGACGACGACGACTCCGCGATGTAGCGTTCGGTCTCCGAACGTCATCGAAAGCCCCGCTTCGGCGGGGCTTTCGTGCTTGGGGAGCGGGCGCGTCGGACGGGGCGTGCACAAGCGCGCAGTCCCTTCAATGTGCTCGTGAAAACCCTGGCCATCGCGAAAGCCGCTGGTACAGTCCGAACGCCTCGATCCATCGGGGCATGGAGTCGTGTATGCGCCGCATGCTTGTCACGTTGATGCTCGTCTTGACCGCCCTGGCGGGCTGCAACGATCCCGAGGGCCCCGGTGGGGTCGATTTCACTCCGCCGAGCTCGACCACGGCGGCGGACTACACGCTCGAGGTGACCGCATCCGTGCCCCAGGCCGGCGCCGGCGACGAGGTGACCTTCACCGCCCGTCTGCTGGACCCCGAAGGCGCCGACGTCACGGATCAGTACGAGATCCGCACCGAGATCTCGCCGTCCCTGGGCGTGATGTTCGATGGCGCCGGCGTGTACCGCTTCACCAACACCGACACCTACACCTACTTCGCCCAGACCGAGGTGCGGGGCGCGACCCTCGTCGCCGCGGCCCAGGTGGTGATCCTGTCCGGCCCCGCCTTCGACATCGACGTCGAGCTCGACGTGCCGATCACCCTGGCGGGGGTGCCGATCGGCGTCACGGCCCTGATCTCGGACGCGTGGGGGAACGAGGCCTCCGGCGAGGTCGTCTTCACCGCCGACGCGCCGGCCACGGTCTCTGCGACCAACGAGGTGATGTCCCAGATGATCGGCCACTACGTGGTCACGGGCGCGCTCGTGGGCTCTGACGCCACCGACACCGACACGCTGACCGTCATGGCCGCGGAGCCCGCGAGCCTGGACATCTCCCTGTCGAGCTACGACGTGGAGAAGGGTGACGGGATCATCGTCAACATCGACGTGCGCGACCAGTTCGGCAACCCGTCGGACGAGATGCCCACCCTGAGCACCGACCCGGGCGTCGGCACCCTGGCCTGGGGCAACTTCGTGCGCTTCGAGGACGAGGGCTTCTTCAACGTGCACGCGGACATCCCCGCCTACAGCCTGCACGACGAGGACGGGCCGGTCCTGGTGGACTCCACCGGGCCGTCGATCCGCGTCACCACGCCGGCCCGCGGCATCGAGATCCCCAGCGCCAACGGCCCGACCGTGCTCGTGTCCGGCTCCGTGTCCGACGCCTGGACGGGGGTCGTGTCGGTGGAGATCAACGGCGCGCCGGCGACCCTGACCGCGGGCGGGCTCTTCTCGTACGCGATGACTCCGGAGCCGGGGCTCAACGAGATCGAGCTGGTGGCGGTGGACGGCGACGGCAACGTGTCCGACCACCACCAGACCTACCTGTGGGGTCTCTTCAACCCCATGGGCACTCCCCAGGAGGACGGGATCCTGGCGCGTCTGAACGAGGGGGCCATCGACACCATCGAGGGGATGGCGGAGTCGCTGTTCGACCCCCAGGCCCTCGTGGCCGGGTTCATCAATCAGCCCCTGTGGAGCAACAGCCAGCAGACCTGCATCAACATCTGGCCCTTCGGGAACCAGTGCGTGACCTGGTGGAACATCAACGCCGGCATCACCAGCGCGACGCTGGGGCAGATCGTCATCGACCTGGACGCCCAGAACGGCTACCTGGACTTCTTCGCCAGCATCTCGCCCTTCGCCATCGGCGGCGGCATCTGGGGTCAGATCTTCCCGTCGATCAGCTTCCTGACCATCAACATCAACCTGGGCATGCAGGCGGCGGCCAGCTCCGCGCAGATCTGGAGCGACGTCAGCCTGTGGGTGAACTCGTCCAACGAGATCAAGGTCGGCATGGCCAACACCTCCGTGGCGCTGCCGGGCTTCGGTCTGTCGATCTATGGCGGCGGCATCCTCGGTGACGTGCTCAACCTGGTGCTGGGCTGGCTGAGCCCGATCTTCCAGACCCTGATGGAGACGATCCTGCCCCCGGTCCTGGAGAGCCAGATGCCGGTCATCATCGAGGACGCGCTGGCGGGCATCAGCATCGCCACGACGATCCCGCTGCTCGGCACGGACCTGGACATCGAGGCCCTGCCCCAGGACATCGACATCGACGTCAACGGCATGACCATCGCGCTGGAGAGCATCGTGTCTGCGGCCCCCGGCCCGAACGCGCCGGCGACGCTGGGCGCCTGGAACCGCGACGACTACACCCTGCCGGTGTACGGCGCCACGCCGGACTTCGACCTGTCGATGGCCGACAACTTCGTCAACCAGCTGCTGCACTCGGTGTGGCAGGCCGGTGTCATCGACTTCTCCATGGACAGCGCGGCCCTGGGCCTCGACCTGAGCAGCCTGCAGGACTTCCTGCCGCTGACCACCATCGAGTTCGAGACCTTGCCCCTGCTGCCCCCGGTGGTGGGGCCGTCGTCCTCGGGCGGCGACCTGCTGGAGCTCGGCCTGGGCGACATGATGGTCAACGTGTACGGCGATCCGGGCGGCACCTACGGGCTCATGATGCAGCTCGCGGTCACCCTGACGGCGGACGCGTCCCTCACCATCGACGCCAACAACCTCATCCAGTTCGGCGTGCAGAACCCCGTCGTGTCGATGAGCTACGTCACGAGCGATTGGCCGGAGCTGAACGGCGAGGTGGTCGAGGATCTGATGGACGCGGTGGTGGACCTGCTGGTGCCCCAGCTGACCTCGACCCTGAGCGGCATCGGCGGGATCCCCATCCCGGAGCTGCCCGGCTTCACCCTCGGGGCGCCGTCGATCTTCCGCGAGCCCGTGCCCGCCTACTACATCACGGCCGCCGGCAACCTCGTCCTGATCCCCTAGCGCGCTAGCCGAACAGGTCGACGCGCTTCTTCAGGGTCGCGTCCGTCGCGCTGAGCAGCACCTCGATGGCGGCTGACGCGCCGGCGGCGTCCCCCTCGCTGATCGACTGCACCGCCGCGGACATGTGCACCAGGTACTGGGGATGCACGAACAGCAGCGCAGGGATGCGCTCGACGCAGGCCTGGCTGAGCCGGCTCATGGTGTGGAACATCAGCCGCGCCACCACGCTGCCGGCGGCATCGACCATCGCCTTGTAGATGGCCAGATCCGTCTGCATGGTCAGCAGGATGTCGCCGTCGTGGGCGCCCTGGAGCCGCATGAGCTCCTGCAGTCGCTCGACATGCTCGGCAGTGGCGCGCTCCGCGGCGAGGCCGGCGATCTCCACCGCCATGCGTCGGCGCATGCGCAGGATGTCGTCGAGCATGGCGTTCCGCTCGTCGGCGGGGGCGACCCGGATCAGGTCCGGCAGCAGCGACAGCTCCCCCACCTCGCGGAAGTCCGTCACGCGCACGCCGTCTCCCTGTCGCGCCACCACGAGCCCCTGGGCTTCGAGCGAGCGGATCGCTTCCCGCAGCGTGTTGCGGTTCGTGCCGAAGCTCGGCGCGAGCTCCCGCTCCGGCGGAAGGCGCTCTCCGACGGCCACCTCGCCCCGCAGGATGGCGAGGCGCAGCTGCTCGGCTACGGACTCGGAGATCGCCTTCTTCTCGATGCGGGCAAGGTCCAGGGGCATCCGATGATTGTATCCACCCGTCCCCCGAGTATCATCCGCGCCCCATGTACTCGCTGATCTGTGCCCTCGCCGCCGCCGCCGTGTCCTTCGCCCTGGTCGCCAACCTGACCAGGCCGGCCTACGCCTTCCTTCCAGCCTTTGCGATCCTCGCCGGCGTGTACTGGTTGCTCGCCCGACGGCACAGCAAGGCGGTCGAAGAGCTGATGGTCGAGCTGCAGCGGGAGATCCAACAGCGCCGGATCCCCAACGCCATCAAGATGCTCGTGGGCGCCTACCCCCACGCGAAGTGGGTGTTCCTGCTCCGGGGCCAGATCGATGGGCAGATCGGCACCCTGTACTTCATCGACAAGGACTTCGAGGCCGCGCTCCCGCTGCTGGAGCAGGCCTGGGTCAAGCACTGGCCCGCCAAGGGCATGCTCGCCTCCTACTGGTTCTGGCATCACAAGCCCGACAAGGCGCTGGAGATCCTCGACAAGACCATCTCGGCCAACAAGAAGGAGGCGATGCTCTACGGGCTCAAGGCCTTCATGCAGGTCAAGCTCAAGGACGCCGACGGCGCCCGCGCGAGCCTCGTGGCCGGCAAGGAGCAGTGCCCCTCGGCGGTGCCCATCAGCGAGAACCTCAGGCGGCTGCAGAACGGCGAGAAGCTGCGCATGAGCGACTTCGGTGAGCAGTGGTGGCAGTTCCACCTCGAGAAGCCGTCGATGAACCAGGCCATGAAGATGGCCGGCACGACCGGCAAGCCCAAGGGCGGCAAGAAGGCGATGTATCGATGATCGGAGGTGAGGAGGAGGAGGGGCCGTCCATGGGCGGCCTCGCGGTCCGCATCGCGCTCGCTGCCCTCATCCCCCTCGCGGTCCTGGTGATGCCCTCCGGCGACACCGCGGGGCCCGCCACGCTCCTGCCGCCGCTGATCGCCATCGCCATCGCCTTCGCCACCCGCACCACGATCCTGCCGCTGTTCGGGGGGGTGTGGCTCGGCGCCGCCATGATCGCGGCCCGGGACGGGGCGGGCTGGACCACCCCCATGGTTGGCCTGTGGGACGTGTTCGAGACCTTCATCTTCCGCCACGCGATCTACGACCCGGCCATCCCGGCGGGGCAGAGCACCCCGGTGGGCTGGAAGTCCTTCAACCTGTCCGTGGTCGGCTTCGTGTTCGCCCTGGTGGGCATGGTGGCCCTCACCATTCGCGGCGGCGGCATGGCTGGCGTCGCTGAGCGCTTCGTGGTCCTCGCCCGCTCTGCGCGGGCCACGCGGATCACGGCGTGGTTGATGGGCCTGGCCATCTTCTTCGACGACTACGCCAACACCCTCATCGTGGGCGGGACCATGCGCCCCCTGACGGATCGCATGCGCGTGTCCCGGGAGAAGCTCGCCTGGATCGTCGACTCCACGGCGGCTCCGGTGGCGGGCATCTCGCTGCTGTCCACGTGGGTCGCCTACGAGGTGTCGCAGTTCGCGCCCCAGCTGCCGGTGGAGCTGTTTGCCGGCGGGGAGGGGGCGGGCTACTCGGTCTTCCTGCAGACCATCCCCTACCGGTTCTACTGCCTGCTGACGCTGTTCTTCGTAGGGATGATGTGCATGCTCGGCCGGGACTACGGCCCGATGTTGAAGGCCGAGCGGCGGGCGCGCTCCACGGGGGCGGTGTTCCGTCCCGGCAGCAAGCCCATGTCCGGCGACGGCGCCGACGCCGAGCCGAAGGACGGCATCCCGCACCGCGCCCACGTCGCGTTCCTGCCCGTGGCGGTCACGCTGGCCTCCATCCTGGTGCTGTTCGTGCTGGACGGACGGTCGGTGCTGGGCCCCGACGTCCCTGGCAGCTTCACGTTCGCCTACGCCCGGCAGCTGCTCGGGGCGGTCGAGAACAACACCCTGATGCTCTTCTACGGGTCGAGCATCGGGCTCGCGGTGGCGTTCCTGATCACCATCGGCGAGGGGCTGCTGAGCCCCTCCGAGGCGTTCTCGGCGGCGCTGGGCGGGTCGAGGGCGATGTTGCTGGCGGTCACGATCCTGATCCTCGCGTGGGCCATGAGCGAGGTCTGCGGCGAGCTCGGGACGCGGGCCTACATGACCTCCATGGCGCCCCACATCCCACCGCTGCTCCTGCCTGCGGGGCTGTTCGCGCTGGGCTGCGGGATCTCGTTCGCCACGGGCTCCTCGTGGTCCACGATGGGGATCCTGCTGCCGATCGTGGTGGGCCTGGCGGCGGAGGTGGGCGCCACCACGTCCCTGGGGGCGACCGGCATGGTGATCGTGACCATCGGCGCGGTGCTCGACGGGTCCATCTTCGGCGACCACTGCTCCCCGATCTCGGACACGACGATCCTGTCCTCCACGGCGGCCGGCTCCGATCACATGGATCACGTGCGCACCCAGGCCCCGTATGCGTTGACGGTGTGCATCGCGGCCCTCGCGCTGGGCTACCTGCCGGCCGCGGCGGGGGTGTCCCCCTGGGTCCTGCTGCCCGTGGGGGCGGCGGCGCTCCTGGCGTTCGCGCTCGTGGTCGGCAAACGCCTTCACGAGTGAGCCGGCGATGAGCTCCCGGGCGCTCGGCTGGGCGGCAGCGGCCTTCCTCGCGGTGTTCGCCGCGCTGGCCCTGTGGCCTGCCCTCGGTGCGCTGGTGGGGCAGGACCCCCGGGCCGGAGGGGTGGACCTGCAGTCCCGCCTGCGCGAGGTCCAGCTGATCTGGTCCCACTCCTCGCCGTACCTGGACATGCAGTCCGCCAGCGTCTACCCGCCCGCCACCTACATCGCGCTCGGCCCCATGGGGTGGATGAGCTACGGCGCGCTCAAGTGGGTGTGGGCGCTGAGCGCGCTGCTCGGGCTGGGCTGGCTCGGGGTCTCCCTGGGGCGCCAGGGCCCGCCCGCGCTGATGCCGGTGGCGTGGGTCCTTCCCTTCGCGGTGAGCGGGGTGGCGTACGGCCTGCAGAACGGGCAGCTGCACGTGCACGTCACCGTCGCGGTGCTCTTCGGCTCGCTGCTGCTCATCCAGCGCGAAGGGCGGTGGGGCACGGATCTGCTCGGCGCCGTGCTGCTGCTCTTCGCCCTCGCCAAGCCCACGCTGGCCGCGCCGTTCGTGGTCCTGCTGGCGGCCCTGCCGGGGCGACGTCGGCCCCTGCTGCTCGTGCTGGGGGGGTACCTGCTGGCCACCGCGGCGGGCCTGCTCCTCATCGGCGACGGACTGCAGCCCCTGGCCCACTGGTTCGTTGACGCGCGGGGCAGCGTGGCCTTCGGGTCGTCCGGCTCCTACGGGAACCTGCACGCCTTGACCGAGTGGCTGGGGTTGCAGCACGCCAACACGGTGTCGAGCGTGTCGGCCCTGGGTCTGCTGCTGGTCTGGGGGCTCGCCCTGCCCGCGGATGGGGACGTGGATCGACTCTGGTTGCGCTTGGGGCTGGTGGCCGTGTTCGCGCGGATCTTCGCCTACCACCAGGACTACGACGACGCCGTGCTGGTCCTGACCCTGGGCGGGCTGCTCACGGTGTGCCGCCGGGGGAGCCGCACCGAGGGGCGGGTCGCGCTGGGGCTCGTCGCGACGATGGCCGGGCTGCATCTGCTGCCGCGCGACGCGCTGGGCCTGGATCAGCCGGGACCGGGGTGGCTCGGGACCCTCCGGGTGGGGGCGTGGCTGCTCGCGGCCGCGCTGCTGTGGCGTTCCCAGGGGCAGCGCGCGGGGTATCCTGCGCGCGAGGAGGCGGCCAGTGAGGGAGGGCGGGGGTGAGTTCCGCGCTCGGTGGGGTCGGTGGATCCTGCTGGGCTTGACCGTGCTGGCGGGCGCGTACGCGCTGCCGCTGGTGTGGGAGGCGTTCCGGACCCTGGTGCGGTCCCCGGCGGACTTCGCGGGCATCGATCTGCAGCTGCGCCTGCGCGAGACCAACGGCTGGTGGGCGGGCCGGAACGTGTACGAAACGTCGGGCCACGCGGTGTACCCGCCGGCGGCCTACCTGCTCTTCCGGCCGCTGTTCGTGTTCACCGAGTTCGAGCAGGCGCGCAAGGTGTGGGCGCTGTGGTTGCTCGTCCTGGCCGGCGTCGCCAGCTGGGGCTGCGTGCGCGCGGCCGGTCTGCGGACGTGGCAGGGCACGGTGTTCGCGGCGCTGCTGCCCCTGACCCTGATGGGCACCTACGACGGGATCCGCATCGGGCAGGTGAGCCTGCTGTGCATCGTGGCGGGGTGCGGGGCCGTCCTGCTGCTCACCCGCCGTGACGCAGGGTGGGGCACCGACCTCGCCGCCGCGGCCCTGTTCCTCGTGGCGCTGTCCAAGCCCTCGATGATCGCGCCCTTCTTCTGGCTCGTCTGCTTCGTGCCCCGGCGCTGGCGGCCGGCGGCCCTGGTGGTGGCGGGATACGCGCTGCTGACGGTGGTGTCGACCCAGCTCGTGGACGACGAACCCCTGCTGCTGCTGCTCGCCCGCTGGACGGATCGGGCGGTGCAGGGGGCGCGGTTCGGGGCCCTGGACGGCGGCCGGGTGAACCTGCAGACCGCCTTGGGCGTGAACCACCTCGACAGCCACGCGCCGGTGGTCGCCCTGGTCCTGTTCGGTGGTCTGGCGGCCTGGCTGGCGGGGCGTCCGACCCGGGATCCGTGGATCCTGCTGGGGGTCACGGGGATCGTGGCCCGGCTGGCGATCTACCACCGCAACTACGACGATCTGCTCGTGCTGCCGGCTCTCGTCGCGCTGGTCCGGTTGGCGGCCCGTCCGCCGGGCGCGCGGCTGGGGACGGCCGCGACGGTGGTGTTCGGGGCGTCCTGGCTGGTCATGGTGGTGCCGGGACGGGGGCGGTTCAACCCGGACCTGCACGAGCTCGCGACGTGGGTGTGCTGGCTCGCGAGCGCCTCGGTCCTGGTCTGGGCCGCGCACACCAGCCGCCCCATCGACGACGGAGACGCGGCCGCCTGAGTATCCTTGCGGGCATGCGTGTCCTCGTCACCGGCGGAGCCGGCTTCATCGGATCTCATGTCTGCGAGCGCCTGCTCGCCGACAAGCACGAGGTCATGTGCCTCGACAACTTCTACACGGGCCGGCGCGACAACATCCGCCACCTCCTGGGCAACACCGACTTCGAGGTGATCCGCCACGACGTGACCCAGCCGATCCTGCTGGAGCCGGACCGCATCGTGCACCTGGCCTGCCCGGCGTCCCCCGTCCACTACCAGTGGAACCCGGTCAAGACGGTCAAGACGAACGTCATGGGCACGATCAACATGCTCGGGCTCGCCAAGCGCACGAAGGCCAGGATCCTGCACGCCAGCACGTCCGAGGTGTACGGGGATCCCCAGGTGCATCCCCAGACCGAGGACTACTGGGGCAACGTCAATCCCATCGGACCGCGCTCCTGCTACGACGAGGGCAAGCGGGTGGCCGAGACGCTGTGTTTCGACTACCACCGCCAGAACGGCGTGGACATCCGGGTGGTGCGGATCTTCAACACCTACGGGCCGCGCATGCTGATGAACGACGGGCGGGTGGTGTCCAACTTCGTGGTCCAGGCCCTGCGGGGCGAGGACATCACGGTGTACGGGCAGGGCGAGCAGACCCGCTCGTTCTGCTACGTGGACGACCTCATCGAGGCGCTGGTGCGCATGCTCGATCAGGACGATGAGGTGGGCCCCATCAACCTGGGCAACCCGGGGGAGTTCACGATCCTGCAGCTCGCCGAGCTCGTGGTGGAGCTGTGCGGCAGCACCAGCCGCGTCGTGCACCGCGCGCTGCCGAAGGACGATCCGAGCCGGCGCCGGCCCGACATCAGCAAGGCGATCGCGCTGCTGGGTTGGGAGCCGCAGATCGCCCTGCGGGAGGGGCTGGTCAAGACGATCACCTACTTCGAGGACCTGCTGCAGCAGGGGGATCAGGACCGGGTCCGCATGCGGACGGGCGAGGCGCTGGTGGGCGCGTCCGACTGAGCGCCCCCCGGTGCGCTGCTAGCGCCGCTGCGCCGGGGGTTCTACAGTCCCGCCGCCCGCGGAGCGGGTACGGAGGAGTCATGCGCCTGACGGTCGTAGGAACGGGGTACGTCGGCCTCGTGAGCGGAACCTGCCTCGCCAACACGGGGAACCAGGTGGTCTGTCTCGACATCGACGAGGCCAAGATCGAGGGGCTGCGCCAGGGCGTGTCCCCGATCTACGAGCCCGGCCTCGACGAGCTGGTCCTGCGCAACGTGCAGAAGGGGCGGCTGCACTTCAGCACCGACAAGGCGGGCTCGTACGCCGACGCCGAGGCGATCTTCATCTGCGTCGGCACGCCGTCGGACGAGGACGGCACCGCCGACCTGAGGTTCGTGCTCCAGGTGGCCAGGGACATCGGAGCGGCCATCGAGGCGGGCAGCTACCCCGCGCCGGGGCCCCTGGTCATCGTCAAGAGCACGGTGCCCGTGGGCACGAACGTGGCCGTGGCCGACGCCATCGCCGCGGTGACGGACAAGCCCTTCCGCATGGCCTCCAACCCCGAGTTCCTCAAGGAAGGCGACGCGATCACGGACTTCAACAAGCCGGATAGGGTGGTCGTTGGGGTCGCAGATGCAGTCAGCGCCGAGCAGATGCGCGATCTGTACGCGCCCTACGTCCGGCAGGGAAATCCTGTCCAGATCATGGATATCCCGTCGGCCGAGATGGTCAAGTACGCCTCCAACGCCATGCTCGCGACCAAGATCTCGTTCATCAACGAGATGGCGAACCTGTGCGAAGCGTTCGGGGCGGACATCGACGAGGTGCGCCGGGGCATGTGCGCGGACAAGCGCATCGGGCCCCACTTCCTGTATCCCGGCCTGGGGTACGGCGGGTCCTGCTTCCCCAAGGACGTGCAGGCGGTGATCGGGATGGGCCTGCACAAGGGCCTGCCCACCCAGCTCATGACGGCGGTGCACAGCGTCAACCAGCACCAGCGGCAGGCGTTCATCCGCAAGATCGAGCGGGTCCTGGGCTCCCTGAAAGGCACCCGCGTGGCCGTGTGGGGCATCGCGTTCAAGCCGGGCACGGACGACATCCGCGAGGCGCCGTCCCTGACCATCATCGACTGGCTGCTCGCCCAGGGCGCGCAGGTCGTGGCCTACGATCCCGTCGCCGAGGAGACCGCCACCGCGTACTTCGAGGGGCGGGTGGAGCTGGTCTCCGACCCCATGGACGCGCTGGACGGCGCCGGGGCCCTCATCATCCACACCGAGTGGAGCGAGTTCCGGCACCCGGACTTCAGCGAGATGAAGCGCCGGCTCGCGACGCCGGTGGTGTTCGACGGCCGCAACATCTACCGACCCGAGCAGATGGCGAAGCACGGCTTCCGCTACTTCTCGGTGGGACGCGCCGACGTCGGCTGATCGCGAGCCGCGGAAGACCTGCGTGCCGCCCGATCTCTTCGTCAGCGGCGTCGTCGCTCCCTGCGACGCACTGAAGTGCGCCTCGCTCGTCTCCTCCTGGCTTCCTCGACCTCGAACGCCACTCGAGTCTTCTGCGGGCCGCGATGGGGCCCCTTGGCGGCGGCCGCGCGCCCGGTACCCTGGGGGCGTGCGCGCTGCTCCCATCTGCCTGCTCGTCCTGCTCCTGGGCTGTCCGTCGGAGTCCGTGCCGGATGCCCCGGTGGCCCGCTACGACACGCTGCCCGTCGCCGCGCGGCTCGCGGACCAGGCGCAGGACCGGTGGGAGCCCGACGATCTGGGCCTGGACTGGATCCAGACGGTGCTCGCCTGGGGCTTCCTGCGGCTGCATGCGGCGGATCCCGGTGCGGGCCACGACGCCTTCGGGGTCACCTGGATGGACGACCACATCGGCGAGTTCACCGAGGCCGACCCGAAGACGTTCAACAGCTCCGACTCCATGAGCCCCGCGTCCGTCGCCGCCTCCCTGATGGCCGACGACCCCTCCCGGGACTACACGCCGATCACGGAGGCGGCGGCCAGCTACCTCGCCAGCTTGCCCCGCACGGCCGACGGCGCGTTCCCCCACTGGGGCCCCGAGCACCCGCTGATGGGGGACACGCTGCAGGTCTGGGTGGACTCGCAGTTCATGATCGGCATGACCCTGCTGCAGGAGTTCCGCCGCACGCAGGACCCGGCGTTCCTGACCGAGTGGGTGACCCAGTACCGGCTGTTCAGCCAGCTCTGTCGGGATCCGCAGGACCAGCTGTACCGGCACGCCTGGGACGATCTGGCCGGGGTCAACATCCCCGCGGAGCCCATCTACTGGAGCCGGGGCAACTCCTGGGTGCTCGTGTCCGCCGCCGAGTTCCTGCGGCTCGCCCCATCCCACCCCGACGCGGCGGAGATCGAGGCGCTGTTCGTGTCCCACCTGGAGGCCACCGGGGCGACCCAGCGGGACGACGGCCTGTTCTGGACCGTCCTGAACGCCCCGATGGGCGACGACGCGCGCAACTACCCCGAGACGTCGGGCTCGGCCCTCATCGGCTACGCCGTGGCGGTGGGGCTGGGGGCCGGGGTCCTGCCCGCCGATCCCTGGGGGGCCATTCTGTCGCGCATCGTCGCCGGCGTGGCGGGCCAGCTCCCCGAGGAGGACGGCCGGCTCGTGCTGCAGGGCACCTCCTTCGGCACCAACCCCGGGGACTACGACAACTACGTGAACACGCCGGTCCTGCCCGACCAGATCGTCGGGGTGGGCGCGGTGTTGATGCTGCTGGCGGAGGTGCACGGGCTGGCCGATCCCCTCGCCGGCCCCTGGAGCGCGAACCCATGAAGCGCCTGCTCGTCGTCGCGGCCCTGCTGCTGGGGTGCCCCTCGGAGCCCCCCCCGGACCCGGAGCCCACGCCGGCGGCCCCTGCCTATCCGTCGATGATGGTGCGTGCCGAGCACCGCCAGATCATCCTGGATCGGCTGGAGCGGGAGCCCTACGTCACGATCCTGGCCGGGATCCAGGCCGAGGCCGCGCAGAGCTACGAGCAGGACGATCCCCAGGCGTGGGACTCGGGGATCAACGGCCGCAACGCGGAGCGGGCCCAGGCCAACGCGCTGCTGGCGTGGCTGTTTGACGACGAGGCCGCCGCCACCCGCGCTCGGGACGGGTTCGCCTTCCTGGGCACGCACTGGGACACGCACGAGAACTGGGACATCAACATCCGCATGGCCCACCCCCTGATGGGCTACGTCAACGCGCTGGACCTGCTGCGCGCGACCCCCTGGCTGCCCGACGACGAGGCGGCGGAGGCGGAGCGCAAGCTCACCTCGATCACCGACCAGTTCTTCGCCTTCTTCCTGCTGGACGAGGGCGTGCGCGCGTTCGTGCTGGGGCCGTCCCAGAACAACCACCCCATCCGCACCGCGGCCGCCATCGGGTACGTCGCCCTGGCGTTTCCGAACCACCCCAACGCGGCGCTGTGGGGCAACTGGGCGTTCTCGGAGCTGCAGTACCTGTGGGGCCCCGAGGGGCGCTACGTGCAGCCGGACGGCGGCGTCAGCGAGGGCCCGTTCTACTTCGGGTTCGCCTGGGGGGTGGCGGCGGCGATCTTCATCGCGGTGGACAACCTGTACGGCGTGCAGCCGTTGGAGCTGTTGAGCGACTGCCGCAACCGCAACGACCGGGATCCCTGGGCTCCCATCACCTGCCTGGACGGCGAGCCCTTCACCTTCGACAACCCCATCTGGGACCCGAGCTTTGCGGCGACGGTGGACTGGAGCCTCGCCCTGTCGCTGCCCTGGGGCAGCCGGCCTCCGCTGGGGGACGCGTACTTCAACCCCTTCAACGGCGGCGCGCTGCTCAGCTCCTTCGGGGGGGACGGCCGGTACGCCTGGGACTGGCTCGGCAACCGAGACCGGCCCATGGAGCTGCACCACGGCGCGGATCTGTCCGCCCACCACCTGGCGTACTACGACGACAGCTTCACCGCGGCGCCGCCGGCCTGGACCCACCGCTACCTGCCGGCGGCGGGCAACGCGGTGCTCCGGTCTAGCTGGGACCAGGACGCGCTGTGGATGCTGCTTATGGGGGAGGCGGGCCCGGCGCGCAAGACGCTGCACGACCACGTGGACGGCACGTCCCTGACCCTGGCCGCGTTCGGCGAGTACCTGCTGATCGATCCGGGGTACTTCAAGCCCTTCGAGCTCGACAACGCCCAGACCGCGCACTCGCCGTCCCACAACCTGGTGCTCATCGACGGCATCGCGGCCCCCAACAAGGGGCTGTTGACCAACTTCGGGGACGCCGACGCCGAGCTCATCGGCTTCGACGAGCGGGGCCCCAGCGCCTTCGCGACGGCGCGGCAGACCTACGAGGACACGACCGTGACCCGCACCGCGGTGCTCGTGGACGGCCGGTTTGCGGTGGTCTTCGATCAGCTCGACACCACCGCCGCGGAGGCCCGCGAGCACCGCTGGCGCATGCACGGATATGCCGGCTACAGCAGCGGCGGCGCGTTCGCGCTGGCGGAGGACGGCGCGAGCTGGCAGCGCCCCAGCGGAGTGGGGATCGCCGTGCACCTGCAGAGCCCCGACGGGCCGGTGAGCGCCGAGGAGCCGCCGTACACCGAGGACGCGCCGCCCCACGTGCACCAGTTCGAGCTCAACCGCGAGATCGCCAACCACGCGGTGCTGGACGGGGTGATCACCGGCCTCGCGCCGGACTTCCTCGCCATCTTGAGCCCCTGGGCGCAAGACCCGGCCGAGATCGTCGTGCAGACGCTGGATGTGGGCAACGGCGTGGCGTTCGCCATCACCGTGGACGGCGCCTCCTACTTCGCTTCGTTCGACGGGCAGGGCGGCGGCATCACCGCGCCGGACTGGACCCTGACGCTGGACGCCACCGGCGTCGCGTTCGCGGAGTGAGCGCGGCTACTCGTAGAACCAGGCGCCGACCCCCTCGAACGTGATCGCCACGGACAGCTGGGTGCAGGTGCCCAGGGTGGTGGGGGCGAGGTCCGCGTTGAAGTCGAGGAGCGGTCCGATGAGGGCGGGGATCTGGTCGCCGATGCCATCGAGGGTGGCGACGTTGTCCTTCAGATCCTGGATCCCCACGCCGCCGCCGATGCTGCCGGTGATGCGCCCCTGCCCGAGCAGCGCGACCTCGATGGCCCCGTCCAGCAGGGTGATATCCACGTGCTCGTCGAAGATGTTCAGGGGCAGGCGGAGCGAGAAGGGATCCGCCCGCAGCACGCCGTCCTGGAGGACCGCGCACTCCACCACGCTCGTGGGCTTGTCCGGATCCCGGGAGTAGGTCTGGTCCGGCAGGATCGCGCCGTCGCCCCCGATCATCGCGGGGCCGATGCCCCGGGACACGTGCAGCGCGACGCAGTCGTCGTTCATGGGGTCGTCCACGCCGTCCAGCTCGATCATCAGCAGCAGCTCGCCGTCCAGGATCGAGTTCTGGATCAGATCCTCGAGCGGGCCGCCGCCGATGTTCTCCAGGGCGGGCAGCAGGCTGGAGCCGAAGCTGTTGTCGATGCCCTGCTCTCCGGTCACGACGTGCACGAGATCGCCGATGCCGCAGCCGTCCGAGCCCCCCAGGGCGCTGTCGAAGCCGTCCAGATCGAAGCCGCCGGTGCTGAAGCCCTCGGGCTCCTCCCGGGCGAAGCGAAGGGCCGTCACCACGGACAGCTCCGAGGTGCCGGTGGTGACGTCATCGTCGTCCACGGCGCAGCCGGTCCAGCCCAGGGCCGCCGCGATCACGAGGGGCAGGGCGCGGCTCATCGCTCGATCTCCGTCAGGGGCTCGTCGGTGAACGCATCGCCCGCGCCGTATGAGCCGGTGGTCATGCCCATCGCCCGCTGCAGCGTCAGCATCACCTTGCTGGCGTTCTCCCGCGTGTCGGAGCGGTAGTGCACGTCCTGGCGCAGGTAGCCGCAGGCCCCGCCGGCGATCACCAGCGGGTACTCGTCGAGCGAATGGGTGCGGCCCAGGGACAGGCCCGAGGTGCCGAGCATCACCAGATTGTCGAGCATCGTGCCGTCGCCCTCGACCACGCTGTCGAGCTTGCCCACGAAGCCCGCCAGCTCGCCCATGATCTGCTTGACCACGAGGTCCACCTCGGGCTGTGGATCCGGCTCGTTGTGGGTCAGTTGGTGGTGCCCGTCGCTGATGCCGGGGTACACGAAGTTGTCCACGGGGCCGGTGAAGGTGTAGCTGAGCACCCGCGTCTGGTCGCAGGCCAGGGCCATCGTCGCCAGATCCGCGAGCAGCCGGCCCTTGTCCAGCAGGTCCGCGAAGGAGTCGTCGCCGGGGGGCTCGTCGGGGCGCACGCAGCTGGCGAGGTTCGGCGGATCCTCCTCCATGCGCTGCAGCCGCGTCTCGAGATCGCGGATCCCCGACAGGTGCTGGTCCAGGCGGAGCTTGTCTGCCGTGCCCACCCGACCCTCCAGCTCGGCTGTCTGCTCCATCACCGCGTCGAGCACCGAGCGCCGAAGCCCGATGGTGGGGTCGATGATCGGATCCTCGCCCGGGGCCACGAAGCCGGTCCCGAAGAGGCGGTCGTAGAACGCCCGGGGCGAGTCCTCGGAGGGGTTGCGGTTGTTGGGGCCGTTGAAGCTCACGCCGCCCTGGGGGCGCATGCCCACCTCCAGGCTACGAAAGCGCGTGTCGCCACCCACCTCCTGCGCGAAGACCTGGTCGATGGACGGGCCACCCCAGGTCCAGTCCCCCTCCTCGCCGATGGGCTCCACGCCCGTCAGCAGCCCCGCCGCGCCGGACCAGTGGGGGATCCGGTTGGGCACCTTGACCTGCATGCCGGTGACGATGGCGAGCTTGCTCTTGTGCGGCGCCAGGGGCGCGAGCTGCTCGCTGAGCTGCCACGCGTCGCCCTCGCCGACCCCGATGGGCGTGAACTTGTCCGGCAGCATGCCGTTGGCCCAGAAGTACAGGACGAAGCGGCGGGGCAGCACGGAGCCGTCGGCGTACGCGGTGCCGTTGGCGTTCAGCATCGCCTCCAGCGACGGCAGGGCGACGGACACGGCGGCCCCCCCCAGCAGTCCGCGCAGGACGGTGCGGCGATCAACGAGGAAACGACTCATTCCCAGCTCTCCTCGATGGGCCCGTCGTCCACGGTGCCGGCCTGCAGGAACACCGGGCTCGTGGTGAGCTCGACGATCAGCGGCTCCAGCCGGTGGCCGTTGGCGGCGAACAGATCGGCGAGGTGTTCGAGCGCTTCGAACTGGGCGGGCTGTTCGCGGTAGCCGTTGGAGTAGCGCACCAGCGACTTGACCAGGCAGGGGCCGAAGTCCTCGTGATCGTGCAGGGCCTCGGCCAGCCCCGCCGCGTCGATGAACGGCAGCTCGTCCAGCTCGCCGGAGGCGTCGATGGGCGCGCCTTCCTCGGTGGTTCTGAAGCGGGCGATGCCGTCGAAGTTCTCCAAGCCCAGGCCCACCAGATCCATGTTGCGGTGGCAGCCCGCGCAGCCCGGATCCGTCAGGTGCATCTGCACCCGGTCCCGCAGGGTGCGCGCCGTCTCGGTGACCGGCGGGATGGACGTGTCTGCATCGGCGGGGGGCCCCGGCAGCTGCGCGCACAGGAAGACCTCGCGGATGAACTTGCCCCGCAGGGTCGCCGAGCTGCTGACGGGGTGGGCGTTGAGCCCCAGGAACGCCACCTGGCCGAGCAGGCCCCGACGCATGGAGTCCTCGGGGTGCTGGATCGCCGCGAAGCCGTCCTGCACGGGCGCCCGCAGGTCGTACAGCGCCGCGAGCTCGCGGTTGACGAAGGTCGTGCGCGTGCTCACCAGGTCCCGCAGGTCGCCGTCGGTGTCGAACGCGACCCAGGCGAAGGTGCGCAGGGCCTCCTGACGCGCCGCCGCGGGCAGCGTGTCGGACATGTGGGGGAACACCGAGGGCTCCTTGTACAGCTCCGGCAGATCCGCGAGGTGCATCATGTCCGCGAACCAGGCCTGCAGCCCGGCCATGGCCCGGGGCTCCGCGAGCAGGCGCTCGACCTGCGCGAGCAGGCCGTCGTCGGTGCTGAGCAGGCCAGCTTCGGCGGCGTCGAGCAGCGCGTCGTCGGGGGTGCTGTTCCACACCAGGTAGCTCAGGCGGGACGCGAGCTCGAAGTCCGTGAAGCGCCGGGCCAGCGCGCCCTCGGCGTCGGCCCCCAGCTCCACCCGGTACAGGAAGTCGGGGGCCTGCAGCAGCCCCGCGATGGCGAACTCGAGCCCGTCGTGAAAGTCCCCCAGGGTGTTGGCGGCGGTGTCCGCCAGGGTGGCCATGCGGTCCACCTCGGCCGTGCTCAGGGGCCGTCGCCAGGCGCGGCGTCCGAACTGCGGAATGAACGCCCGGGAGCACTCCGGGTCCACGATCCCCGCCGGGGTGCAGGGCAGGAGCGCGTCCCGTCGGTCCGGATCCATCGCCTGGGCGGCGAGGATGTAGGCGAAGGACTCGATGTTCTCGGTGCCCCGGGGCGAGAAGGCAGCGAGGCTGGCGCCGGCGTTGAGCAGGCCCGCCACCCGGGAGTCCGGGTCCAGCTGGCCGGGGATCACCACGTCCGCGCCGAGCAGGTCGCGCATGGTGTTGGCGAACTGGTCGTTGGTGAGCCGCCGCAGGGTGGGCGGCTCGGGCCGGAGCGCGGGCATCTCGCCCCGACACGCGGTGCCGAGGACGAGGAGCGCACCGAGGAGGGCGAACTTGGGGAGATACATCGGCGGCACGCTACCAGCGAGCCGCAGGATCTGCGTTACATCTTGGCCGCGACGCCCTTCATCTCCTCGACCAGATCGGAGATGCCGCCCTTCTGGAAGTTGCGCACGAGCCAGGTCGGGACCTTGCCGCCCGCGTCGTATCGCAGCGAGTAGATGACCTTGCTGCCGGCGCCGTTGGGGTGCACCTCCCAGTAGCCGTCGTTGACGGGCACGTCCACGAGGCCGTCCCGCAGCGCCTCCTGCTGGGGGGCGCGGGTCCAGGAGGTCTTGAAGCCGCCGTCGGGCAGGTCCTGATCGGTGAAGGCCAGCGTGACCTGGCGGTTGCTGATCCCGCTGGCGTAGTGGACCTGCAGCACACGGCCGTCCGGCAGCCTCGTGCTCTCCTCGACCGAGCTGAGGTACTCGTCGTGCTTCTCAGGGGCCTTGACGGCCTTGATGACCTTGTCCGCGGGGATGTCCCAGGTGCAGTCCGCGACGATCAGGTCGTTGCCGGCGGCGTCGCGATCTCCCACCGAGATCGAGCAGCCGGCGCGCTCCGCGACGACCTTGCGGTCCTCGGCGTGGGCCGCGGCGGGGGTGAGCAGCAGGGCGAGCAGGGCAGTGATCAGCAGTGAGCGCATGGGATCCTCCGGGGGTCGCCACGGTAACACCGGGACGCGGTCGGATCCGGGCCAGGGGGGCAGTCCCCGCTGTGGGGTCGACTCCCGCCGCCTCCACCATCGGTCCGGCCGAGCGACAAGCGGCGCGGCTGCGCTCTTGCGGCCGTCGTCAAGGCGCCCCCTCAGCAGGTTCTGCCGCCCCCAGGCCCGCGGCGAAGGCCGCCAGCCTGTCAAGAAGTGGTTCAGGTCTTCGGTTCCAGGATGCCGGGCCCCGCCGCGCCGCCAGCAGGAGTTGGCTGGAGTCGGGGATCATGAGCCATTCCAACCCGCGGAGCACGCGTGCTCGATCGTCGCCGTGGGCGATGGCGCCGACGTCACGGCCCAGCAGCCAAGCGGGCACGAGCGGGTAGGGGAGTTCGAGCTCGAGCAAGTCCGGGGTGAAGCACCGCTCGCTGTCCCGCTGGTAGCGTTCCAGCAGGACACAGACGTGGTCCAGGTCCTTCGACCGTGCCATCCCGGCCTCATCCAAGGCGATGAGCTTGAGCATCATGATCGCGCCGGGCGCAGCCAGCTTGACCCTGCTCCCGTCGCTCAGCGTGACCTGCCGCGCACAGCTCCGGGCAGCCTCCATGCCCGCCAGGGTCATCTCGGCGCCGCTCTCGGGCCACAGAATCCGCCCGGCGCGCAGGAGCGAGGGCGTCGTGGGCACGATGTCGAGCAGACCGCGGAGCGGAGAGGACGACCCGGTCGTCGGACCCATCATCGGGCGGCTCCAGCGGTGCTCCAAGCGGGGCTCCCTCGACCAGGCGGTGCCCTCCAGCGCCGCCACGATGCGCTCCATGTCCAACGCCACCGCGAGATCGACGTCCATCGTCACCACGTCCAGAGCTTCTCCGCCGAGCGTGAGGGCCGCCGCCCCGACGACGACCGGCTCGCCGTCCTTGAGCGTCGGGAGGACATCCGAGAGGATGGCCTCGAGGTGCCGCCGCGTTCGGTCTGTCACAACCCCTTCCCGAGGCCCGAGCAGTACCCGAGGACCATTCGGCCAACCTCCCGAGCCCGCTCCGACCCCTCGACGAGAGTCTCTGCATAGACCAGGAGCGGATGGGCCAGACGCTCACCACCAGCGTCGGCAGGCTTCCGGAGCGCCATGGGACCGGGTGGCCTGATCACGGCGAGGTTGCCCGCCGGGTCGGGCAGGGCCCCGAGGGTCCTGCCGAACCCCTCAGGCACGCCGGGCGCATGCAGGACATAGGGCATGTCTCCCTCGTAGTAGCCGGTCAGGACTCCCGCGACGAACCGACCACCCCAGCGCCACTGCTCGCTCCACGGCGTGCCCGCGAACGCCTCGTACACCGCCGCCTCCGGCAGCGAGTCGGACCCCAGGCGCCAACGACCGATGAGCAACTCGGGCCGGAGCGTGTCCAAGTAGCCCGCGACCCAGCGCTCGGCCGCCTCGGGCAGCCGCGACTCCACCCACGTACGCTGCGGTCCCTCCCCCACCGTCCAACCCGCCTCGTCCATTCGCGCCAGCATGTCGGACACCGCCTGCCGGCTGGCCTCGGATTCCGCCGCGATGGCGCGGAGCGGAGCCGCAACCAGATTCTTCCGCTCGCCGGGCGGCAGCGTCCGATCAGCGAGCAGCGCGAACAGGACACGGTAGCCCGGCCCCCGCACTCCCCGGCCGGCCGGCGCACGCTTCGTCCTGGGTCTTCCTTCCACGAGAGCCATCAGACCTTCCGCTGGCGCAAAGCTGCAGTTGCCGGCCGCGTCGACGTACTCCAGGCCTTCGGCCCTCAGTGTCTCTCCTGCCGGGCGGCTCAGCCACGGAGCGAGGATCAAGGGGCGCCCCGGCTCGAGATGCGCGCGGTCCAGGACGGTCCGGAGCAGCTGGGCACTGAGGTTCGACCGCACCTCGATGGGGTGGTAGGAGCTGCGGGCGCCCCCAGCCTCGATCAGGAGGCTCGCCCCCCGGTCATCCACGGAGGCAACGAAGGGGAGTGAGCGGAGACGCTGGATGCAGGTGGTGCGGGTGTCATTCATATTGCGTTGTCATTTATAGCATGCCGGTCGCATTAACATGCCAGGACTCTGGCAGTTGCGGTGATCGCCGGGCATGCCACGGACACACCAGCCTCCCTCCGGATCCCGCGAAACCCCACCGCGTCCCGCCACCTCCCTCACCCGAATCGACGCGCGTCGCCGCAATCCGGGCTACTCCTCCTCATCCGGATCACCCCCCGCGAGACTCCCGCCGCCTCCACCACAAATCCCGTCCGCGTCCGCCCGGACCTCCCCGGATCCGATCCTCGTCGGCCCACGGCATGACCGGTCAGTTCGGTGGGATCCCTGCCGCGTCCAGCGCGCGGTCGATCAGATCTTCTACGCCGAGGTCCATGCACGCGAGCCGAAGGCGGGGCTGGTCGATGTCCCGGCCCAGAGTCTTGAGCACCCCGACGAGGTCCCGCCACTGCTTGTCCGAGCTCTCGTCAGCCTGGCGAAACCAGAACAGCTTGTGGGCGACCGTGTCCTCCGCGGTCGCGACCGGCAAGGAGAGCAAGGGGACGTCGCTGACGACCCTGACGAGGCGACTCTGCATTGCGCGTCGGCTGTACGCATCGCCTTGCGACGGGAAGATGTCGACCTTGAACATCGTCTCCAGATGGATCACGTTGAATGATCGGCAGGCGCGGATCGCTGTTTCGGCCGTGTCGCCGTCGATGTAGAAGTCCTCGCCGAGCAGGGAAGCGAGCTTCCGTCCCTGCCCAGGGCGAAGCGTCGCGATGATGTCCGCATCCTGGGTGGCCCGGGGGATCCCGTGGACCGAGCTGGCCACCGAGCCTCCGACGTACCACTCCGCGCCGAGCGATTCGAGCGCCGTCCCGACCGTGTGGGCCACCAGGAGGGTCTCGCCGAACGACCAGCTAGCCATCGGCTTCCGGATCCCAACCGAAGGCCGCAATCATCACGCTCCGGTCGAGGGTTCGGGCGGCCAGGCGCAGCCGCAGCGTGCGTTCTTCGGCGTCCGGGAAGCGGGCTCGCAGCTCCGCGAGCGCGAGCTGCTGGAGTGTCCAGTTCAGGTCCCGCACGCGCGCGATCTTCCGGGCCGTGCTCATGCGCCGGTAGCCATCGGTCAGGACGCGCTCGACCTCCAGCGGCGTGTCCTCGAACAGGACCAGTTCACTCATTGGGACATCCTACGGCCTGGACACGCCAGGGACACGCCCCTCTCCCTCCAGGCCCGTCCTCGCCCTTCGCCTTCCCTCGACGCTTCCCCCGCGATCCCGGTCGCAT
>CALAGR010000113.1 GCA_937891735.1 uncultured Pseudomonadota bacterium
TCACCCCATCCGCGCCCACCTCGACGCGATCGTGAGCGCGGTCCGGGACCACGCAAGCGAACTGCCTGCCAACTTCGTGGTGATCTCGCTGGGGCGGGTCCGGATTCGGACCCTTCCGGGTCGCGAAGTCTCCCAATGATCAGGCTCTCGTCAACACCCTCCGCCGAGTGCGGCGCGGCCCGAGAACGCGCTCGACAGATCGATCGCGACTCGCCCACGATCACTCGGATGCTGATATCGAGTCCAACGATGTTGGCGATCGCAGGCGTGATGACTGCAAGCGTGATCGGAGCTGCGGGCTGCGCGTCCCCCTGCGAGGAGACGCTCATCGACGACCCTTCGGAGTTCGAGGACTTCGAGGCCGCGGCGGCGGCGGAGACCTTCTGCGGCGGGCCGACGCTCTCGCTGGTGCTCGGCGCGGCGGCCGCCCAGGGCGACTGGATCGACGCCGATGCGGTGCAGGACGGCGACGAGGCATGGTTCCCGCTCGGGCCCGCAGGGGGTTGGATGGAGAGCCTGGCTATCGAAACGACCTCGCTGTCCAGCATCATCGAGGTCCAGGTCGTCGCCACCTTCGACATTGGGGGTGACGGGGCGCCGGTCTTCGCGGAGAACAGGCACATCCAGGCCATCCGAACCGACGAAGGCGCCTCTACGCAACGGTTCTGGGGCCTCCGCGTGATGCTGCCGTGCGAACTCTGGCCCGAAGGCCTTCCCAGTGCGCCATGCGAGCCGCTCGGGGTCCCGTACGAAGACGTACGCCTCGACCTGACGGTCACCGTCAACGACCATGCGGATCGGGCCGTGACCGCCTCCCACACAGGCCCGATCCGCGTGCAGGACTACCCTCCGTAGCCTCCGGGAGGCGCCACAGCGACGCCGGAGTTCAACCCATCCTGTCAGGTACTCGCCTCTTTGAACCGAAGAAAGCCCCGCCGGAACAGCGTTCCAGCGGGGCCTTCAATCGATGGTCGGGGTGAAAGGATTTGAACCTTCGGCCCCTTGCTCCCGAAGCAAGTGCGCTACCAAACTGCGCTACACCCCGTCAGCCCTCCGTTTCCGAAGGTGCGCGGGACTGTAGGGACCCCCCCGGGCCGTGTCAAGCGGCCCCCGTGGCCCTAGCATGCGGGCGTGCCCGCCCTCGATTCCAGCCTGCTGAGCGCCGCCGCCGTCGCTGCGTTCGTCACCCTCCTGGCCACCCTCCTGCTCAGCCGGGTGGCACGCCGCGTCGGGCTGCAGGCCGACGGCCAGATGCCCCGGATCGGCGGCCTCGCCATCGCCCTGGGCATCGCCGTGCTCGCCGCCGCGTTCCCCGACGCCCGCGCCACCGCCGTGCTGGTGCCGTCCGCCCTCGCGCTCCTCCTCGGGCTGCACGACGACCTGACCGACAGCCCCCCCGCGTTCCGGCTCGCCGCCCTGGTGGCCATCGCCGCGCTCGCCTGGGTCCTGGGGGCCCGAGTGGACTCGCTCCTCCTGCCGGGCTGGGCGGCGCCGATCCCCCTGGGCGCCCTCTCCGCCCCCGTCACCGTGACCGCCGTCGTGGCGGTGGTGGTGGGCTTCGACTTCATCGACGGCCTGGACGGACTCGCGTCGTCCCTGGGGCTCCTCGCCGCCCTGGGCCTCGCCCTGCTCGGGGCCCCCGCCCTCCTGGCCGTCGCGGTCGTCGCGGCCCTCGGCGCCTTCGTGTTTGGCGCCAATCGCCCCCCGGCCAGCGCCTGGCTCGGCGACGCCGGCTCCAACGGCCTCGGCATGCTGCTGGCCACCCTCGCCGCGAGCCTGCCGGGGCCCCTCCCCCTCGTGCCGATGCTCCTGATCTTCGCCATCCCCCTGCTGGACGCGGCCCTCACCGTCGTGCGACGCGCCCGGGGCGGGGCCGGTCTGCTGGGCGGCGAGCTGGGCCATCTGCACCATCGCCTGGTGGCCGTGTGGGGCGCGCCCACGCCTGCCCTGGCCGAGCTGCTGGGGGTCGCGACCCTGTGCACCGCGGGGGCGTTGCTGCTGCACACCACGCCCGACCGGTGGCTGCAGGCGCTGCTCGGCGCCGTCGGCGGGCTGGCCATCCTGCTGTGGCGAACCGGGTGGCTGGGCGGTCCCGTCAGTCCTGCAGGCGGTCCCGGAGCTCCCTGATCCGCGCCGCGTAGTCGGCGGCCTTGAAGATGCCGGACCCGGACACGAGCACGTCCGCGGCCGCGAACTCCCGCACGTTGTCCACCTTCACGCCGCCGTCCACCTCGATGAGGACGTGCTCCAGCCCACGCGCGTTCAAGGTCGCCCGCAGCGGCGCGATCTTCGCGATCGAGGACGGGATCGCGGACTGCCCCCCCCAGCCGGGGTTCACCGTCATCACGAGCACGAGGTCGCAGCTGTCGAGCACCGCGTCCAACGCGCTGAGCGGCGTGCCGGGGTTGATGCTCACCCCCGCCTTGCACCCGAGCTGGCGGATCGTGCGCAGCGTCATGTGCAGGTGAGGGCACGTCTCGTGATGCACCGTGATCACCCCCGCGCCGGCCTTGGCGAACGCCTCGAGGTGCCGCTCGGGCTTCTCGATCATCAGGTGCACGTCGAGCAGCTTGTCCGTGTGCCGCCCCACCGCCGCGGTGATGTCCGGGCCCAGGGTGATCACGGGGACGAAGTGGCCGTCCATGACGTCAATGTGGATCCAGTCGGCGCCGGCCGCCGACACGGCAGCGACCTCCTCGCCGAGGCGGGCGAAGTCCGCGGACAGGATCGACGGGGCGATGCGCTTCGGATGGGTCATGAAAGCCTCAGGCTCTCGCCGATCTCGACCGGGTAGCCGTTGAGAAAGTCGGCGACGTCCAGCGCCCTCTTACCGGGCGGCTGCAGGCGGGTCAACACCACCGCGCCCTCCGCGCACGCCACCACGATGCCCTCCGCGTCGGCCTTCAAGACCACCCCCGGGGGGCCGATCCCGGTCGCCTCCCCGATCCCGTGGATCTTGAGCTCCGCGCCCCGGTACCCGCACACCGCGCCCGGCCACGGCGTCATCCCCCGCGCGTGGGCCGAGACCGCTCGGGCGGGCCCTCCGAAGTCGATCCGCCCGTCCTCCTTGCGCAGCATCGGCGCGAGGGACACGCCCGCTTCGGGCTGATCGACGGCGGCCAGGCGCCCCGCCACCAACAGCTCCAGCGTCTCGATGAGGGTGCGCGCCCCGAGCGCGGCCAGGCGCTGCCCCAGGGTGGCGGCCGTGTCGTCCGGCCGGATTTCCTCCCGGGCCACGCGCAGCATGGGCCCCGTGTCCAGGCCCTCCTCCATCCACATCGTGGTCACGCCGGTCTGGGCGTCGCCGGACGCCAGGGCCCACTGGATCGGGCCCGCCCCCCTCCAGGCCGGCAACAGGGACGCGTGCACGTTGATGCAGCCGTAGCGCGGCGTCTGGAGATGGCGGGTCGTCAGGATCCGGCCGTAGGCGATGACCACCGCCACATCCAGATCCAGCGCCTCCAGCGCCTCGG
The DNA here is from genome assembly GCA_937891735.1 of uncultured Pseudomonadota bacterium. Taxonomy (GTDB): domain Bacteria; phylum Myxococcota_A; class UBA796; order UBA9615; family UBA9615; genus JAGSHC01. The sequence continues at coordinate 3,474 of CALAGR010000113.1, forward strand.
GAAACGCGCCGGTGCGCACCTTGCTCGGCTGGAGCAGGGGCAGGCCGAGCTCGGTGGCACGCGCGGCCACCGGCGGGGGGCTGAGCTTGCGCCCACGGCCCGACGGCTTGTCCGGCTGCGCCACCACGAGCACGACCTCGCACAGATCGGGACGGTCGAGCAGCGCGTTCAGGGTGGGCAGGGCCAGCGCCGGGGTGCCGAAGAACGCCACCCGAAGGACTCGGTTCAGCGGCTCAGACGGGAGCACCGTTCTGGGGTCGTTCGCCATCGCGCACCCTCTGCTTCTGGATCTTCTTGAGGTAGAGCCGCCGCTTCAGCGGCCCCATCCGTTCGTAGATGGTGTTGCCGTCGAGGTGGTCGATCTCGTGCTGGAAGATGACCGCGTAGAAGTTGCGCGCTTCGAACCGGAACGGCTCGCCGTGCCGATCCAGGGCCTCGATCTCGATGATGCGGCTGCGCTCCACCTCCACGACCAGATCGGGCACCGACAGGCAGCCCTCGTCGTACAGGATCACGTCCTCGCGGCGCACGATCACCGGGTTGATGAGCTCGGTCAGGAACGCCTTCGTACCTGCCTCCGCGTCGTCCTCCTCCTCGTCCGCGACCCCGTCCCGGATCGGCACCGCGGCCACCAGGATGCGCTCCAGCACCCCCACCTGCACCGCCGCGAGACCCACCCCGGGCGCCGCGTACATCGTCTCGGCCATGTCGTCGAGCAGGCGCCGCACGCGGTCATCCACCCGGGCGACGGGCTCGCTGACCTGCTTGAGCAGAGGGTGGGGAACCTCGAAGATCGGGAGAATCGCCATGGGCGGTGTATAGACAGCGGTCCGCGCACTGGCAAGCGCCGCCCGCGAGAGCGTGCCCGTGCGCGCTACATTGACGCCCGTGCTGCCTCCTCGCTCCATCCCCGCGTTCGCCCCGCCCCTGGACCGGCTCGTGGTCCGGGCAGCGCTCGCTCGGGGCGCCCACTGGCCTCGATCCGGGCCGGACCTGGCGGGGGAGGTGGCGACCGCCGCCCAGCGCGATCCGAGCCAGGCGAGCTGGGTCCCGCACCCGGAGGAGGCCCTGGTCGCCGCGCTGCGCTCCCACACCGACGGCGAGCTCGTCATCGCCTGTCCGAGCTGGGGAGTGGCGGCCTTCGCGGAGCCGCTGGAGCGCCACGCGGATCGCCTCATCTTCCTGGCCCCGGCGCCGGGGCGGCTGGACCCGGGCCTCGCCCAGGTCGAGGCCGCCTTGCAGGCCGGCGCCACCGCGGTCCTCCTGGCGCCGGTGGCGGGCGACTGCACGGGGATCCAGCCCATCGCCGCCCTGTGCGCCGGCCGGGGCGTGCCCCTCGCGCTGGACGCGCGCATGAACTCCGGTGGGCGCGTGCTCGATGGACCGCCCGGAGCCTGGGGCGACCCGACCCTGCTGGCGGTGCACGGCGAGCCCGGCCCGGCTCCCTGCCCGGGCGCGATCCTGGTGTCGAGCCGGCCGCCCCAGCCTGCCCCCAACGGTGTGGCTTCCCCCGCTGCGCTCGACCTCGCCCTGTCGCTGGTGCGGGACTCCCTGCGCTCGGAGCCGCGCCTGCGTCGGCTGCTGGGGCCGGGCGCGCCGGCATCGCTGGCCCCCCGACAGGGTGCGGCCCCGGCGTGGGCGTTCGCGGCGGCGGGGGCGCGGCTGCAGCAGGCGGCTGATCGGGCGTCCCAGCGGGCTCGACACGGCCGCACGTTGCGACACAACATCGCCCACATCGAGGGCATGAGCGTGATCGACGAGGCCCCCGGGGTGCAGTCCGCGAGCTGCGTGCTGCCGATCCTCACCAGGAATCGCGACGCGGTGGCCGCCTGGCTCGCGCGGGCGGGGCTCCCCACCCTGCACGGGCTCGCGGGATGGCTGGCGCCCGAGGGCGGGCGGTCCGCAGAGGCCGAGGACGTCGCGGCGAGAGCCCTGTTCCTGCCCCTGCACCCGTTCTATCGAGCCCAGGACCTGGTCAGCATCGGCGAGGCGCTGCGCCGCGCGGCGCTGGCCTCCCTGGACTGACGCCTACAGGTTCAGCTGGTCGCCGAGCTGGACCTCGCACTTCGAGGCCGTGAACGACGCATCGAAGTTCCCGACGCTCGTGGTGCCGTCGAGGATGTCCCCGTCGATGTCCACGCTCCGGGTGTCCTCGGACGGCTCCTCGATGTCCATCTGGGCCGCCGACAGGGCGTAGGTCTCGGGGAAGTCGACCTCCGCCGTCACCTGCCCGAGCAGCTGGCCAATGGCGATCGGATCGTCCTGATCGGCCGCCTCGAGGTCCTCGCAGCTCCATGCGTCGGCCCACTGCTGGTTCCACTTCGCCTCGTAGTACGACAGGGTCGCCACGAAGGTGCCGTCGCTCACGCCGCCCAGCTGCTGGTAGTGCCCCGCCGCCGGCGCCGTGATCGCGTCCACGTCCTGGCTCTCCACGTCCCGCGCGAGGACGGCGAACATGTACCTCGCGTTGGGCTTCTCGATGGGGTTGAAGGCACTCGCCAGATCTTCGTAGTACGCATCCAGGGACTCGCAGAGGGACGTGCCCGCCTCGAGTCGCGCCTGGTGCTCATCGAAGGCGAGCTGGCGCTTGGACTCCGCGGTCTGACGCTTGCTGCAGTAGCCGTCCACGCTGCTGAGGACCAGCGCGTGGTTGCGGGTCGTGCCCTCCACGAGGACCAGCCAGTGGGCGGACCGCACGGTGAAGCCATCGACGCCGCTCGTCGAGACGGTACCGGGGCACCCGGCGAGGCCGAGCAGGGTCAGGATGAGGAGGAAGGCGGAGCAGGCGCGCATGCTGAGAAACCTAGCACGCAGGGGGCCAGGCCCTGAGGCGCTCGTGTGCCCTGGAAATCGGGCGGGAACGACCCGGAAGCGCGGGTCTCGTTCACTGCGTCACAGAAGGCCACCCAGAACGAAGGGGGCCCGGGCTTCCACTAACCGAGCGTGGGGGGGGGTCGCACTCGGAGAGTATTGGAAACCCGGGCCATAACGCCCTTCGGGCCTGTTCGGCGTCTTTCGCCGTACTCAAGGAGCGTAAGGCCCAGGCCTCGGGGGTGTCAACGACAAACCCCAACTTTCGTATAGAAATGGTCGGACGTCGGCGTCCACCGCCCGACCGCCTACTCCGCTGGGGAGGGGTCGAGGTCGATGTTGCGGTCCGGGTCCTCGACCTCTTCGGGGTCCACGCGCACGTCCACGTCGAAGCTGCCCTCGATGGTGACCGCGCCGTCCCGCTCGGAGAAGCGCTGGGCGGTGAACGCCAGGCTGTAGCGACCCTTCGCGTGGGCCTGCCCCCCCTCGTCCGGGAGGGTCAGCTCGTCCAGCACGACCGTGCCCACCAGGGGCTCGTCCGTCTCGTCACGGGCCTCCTCGATGGTGTCGTCGTTCGACTCGTCCAGCTCGCCGAAGTAGTCGCCGGCGAAGACCTGGGTCGCCACGGACAGCAGGCTGTACACCTCCACCTTGCACTGGGGCAGCGGCTCGTCGTCCGCGGTGCCGTACACGGTCTCGTCGTCGTCGATCTCCACCGGGCCGGTGGCGTCGTAGTTCACGAGCAGCGACCGCGGGTAGCTCCAGTCGGTGCTGGAGAACTCGCGGGGCTCGTCCTGGCAGGCCACCGAGCGCACGTCGTCCTCACCGGGCAGGTTGATCAGGATGACGAGGCGGATGTCCTCGCTGATCTTCTTGTAGGCGGCCTCGTTGGCCTGCACCTCCTCGAGGATGCAGCGGCCGACTCCGGTCCGGTCCGCGCCGCCCACCTCGCCCGTGCAGCCGTCGCCGGTGCGTCCTGCGAGGCGGTCTTCCCGGGTCATGTACTCCCAGTCGCCGTAGCTGTCCTTGGACAGCGCCTTGAACGCCGCACCCACGTCCAGGTGGGAGGTGATCTGCAGATCGCCCTTCTGGGTCATCAGCCCGCGGGTGCGGGTGGACTCGTACCGCAGGAAGAGCTCCAGCATGTCGCTGCGCTCCAGCTCGTCCGTGTCGCACTCGTCGCCGTCGGGGCACAGATTCGGCCGGTCCGAGAACACGTCGGTCCACACCTGCTGCTGCGAGGTGGGGTACAGCAGCCCCAGATACTGGTCGACGTTCTTCTCCGTGACGGTGAAGGTCACGCCCGCGTCCACATCGCCCCAGAAGCAGCCTGGCGTCAGGGCCAGGGCGGGGAGCAGGAGCAACAGGGGCGACTGACTGCGTCGAATCATGCGAGACCTCGGCCGAATGGATCGCGCGAGCCTACCCGATCAGCCAGCTACCACAAAGGGATCCGGGAACCCACACTGGACAGGCGTGTCAGGTGGTTTGAGCACATTGAAGGAAAGGTCGGGCTCAAACGTCCGATGAGGTGAGCAGACCAATCGGAGAGGCCCCAGAACGGAGGTTGTCATGAAGCCCTGGATCATCGAACGCATCGAAGAGCAGCGTCGTCGTCAGGAGTGGCAGCCGATCCCCCTTCACATCCAGCAGCCACCACCCGAGTGGATCGAGCGGCACCGAAGGGATCAGGACTCGGATCGAGAGGACACCGACCGCGGCGTCACGATCATCGGTGAGGATCGCGCTTCGCAACGCGGCGTGACGATCATCGACCTGTAGTACAGGTGGTCCGCTGGGGTCCCCGGCGGCTCAGCCGACCTGGCCGAGGTCTTCCCGCGGCGCCTTCGCGGCGCCCATTCCCAGCAACACGAGGGGCTCGCCGAAGCGATCACGGCCCTCTTCCACCCGGCGCAGCTCGCCCTGCGCGATCAGCAGCTCGCGGATCAGCGCGGCCTGGTGCTGCGCGGCCATGGCGAGCCGGTTCTCCTGTCGGGACCGGTGCACGGCGATCAGGTTGCGAAGGCCCGCGAACATGCCGCCGAGGTCGGCCGCCTGCTCGTACAGGAACACGCCGCGCACGCAGTGAAACACCGCACCGTCGCGGTCCCCTCGCTGCTGCAGCACCACCGCGAGGTTGTGGTTGGCAGCCGCCGCCTGGGGCGCGTCGAGCTGCTCCAGCTCGGTGACGCAGCCCTCCAGGATGCTCGCAGCCTGTTCCCACCGACCGACGGCGTTCAGGTCCGTGGCCTGCCGATACAGCGACAAGGTCTGGTCCGAGGGCTGGTTGTTCTGGTGAAGCAGGTGGCTCCACATGCGCAGGGCGTCCATCGCATCCTCCCGGCCCCCTCAGGGGGCACCATGGCGCAAATTACCATGCGCCCGCGAAGGACCCCGTCAAATTGGCATCGATATCGCTCGTTTTTCCCGGGGGACGAAGGTCGGCCCCTGCGGTGTTGCAGCGATGTACCCTCGACACCCACACGCCCAGGCGCCAGAATCGGCCTATGCTCTCCATGAGGCTCTCTCTCACGTTCTTCGGTGCCGCCCTCGCTGTCGCGCTCGTCGCGTCGCCGGCCGCCGCGCGTGAGGACTGGTTCGAGCCCGCTTCACTGGGCATGGGCGGCGCGGTCCGGATCCTGGGCGGCGACATCGCCGCGGTGCGGCTCAACCCGGCGACGATGGTCGGCACGCCCACCTATTACGTCGGCGTCGGCTACATCTACTTCGGGCGGGAGAAGTCGCACGTCTTCTCGACGGGCGCCTACGACAGCAAGACGTCGGCCTTCGGGCTCGGCAGCAGCTACTCCATCAACATCTACACCCCGGTGGTGGACCCCGCGAGCGACCTGAACTGGTACGTGCCGGACGAGGCGGTCGAGGACCGGCACACCACCCACCGGTGGGAGATCGCGGTGGCCTACGGCCTGCTGGAGCGCCGCATCAACTTCGGGTTGAGCGCGCGGGTGCTCCGCCACGTCAACGCGCTGAAGCCCAACTCGCTCCGCTTCACCATCGACACCGGCATCGTCTTCCGTCCCATCCCGATCCTGGGGATCGGAGTGTCGGCCCAGAACCTGTTCCCCACCAAGGACGAGCGGTTCCCCACGCGGCTGTCCGGCGGAGTTGCGCTGGCGCTGCCAAAGCTCCTCGACGTCGGGGTGGACGCGGTGATCGACTTCACGAGCCAGGACACCATCCGGGTGGACGTGCACGCCGGCGCCGCGGTGCGGATCGCCCAGGTGATCCTGGTCCGGGCCGGGTACTACGGCGACCGGGGCTTCAAGGACAACTACGTCACCTGGGGCCTGGGCCTGGAGATCTCCGCCGACCGCAGCTTCGGAATCGACTACGGCATGCGCATCGAGGTCGGTCCCATCGACGCCCGGCTCCGCGCAGATCGCAAGGAGGGGTTCCAGCGGATCGTGAACTCGATCGGCGTGCACATGGGCTTCTAGGGTGCTGGCGGTCGTGATCCCGGCGGCCCCCGGCTCCCCACATCTGCCCGCCTGCGTCGATCACCTCCCCAGCGCCCCTGCCGTCTATGTCGTCTGCGAAGCGGACCCGCAGCTGGGCACGCACGTGCCGGTGGCTCCGGAGGCGGGGTTTGCGGCCCGCGCGAACGCCGGGCTCGCCGCAGCCCACGCCGACGGTCACACCGCCGCCCTGCTCCTCAACGACGACACGGAGGTGCAGCCGGGCGCTCTGGAGGCCCTCGCGTCGGGCCTGTGCCGAAGCCGCATCGTCGGCGCCGTGCTGGAACACTGGGGGGGAGGCGTGCAGCAGGCGGGCCTTCGCGTCTCCAGGCGCTCCGGCCGCGTGGTGGCGCGCACCACCGATCCCCGGTCCGCGGACCAGGCCGTGGACGCGGTGGGGGGCGCGGCCCTCGCCCTGGACCTGTCGCTGTGGTCGGCCCTCGGCGGCTTCGATGAGCGCTACCTCTTCTACTTCGAGGACGTGGACCTGTGCCTGCGGGCAGCGGCCCGCGGCGTGCGCCCCCTGGTCATCGGCGGCGCGCGGGTCAGGCACCGCGGCGGCGGCACCCGGTCCCACCACAGCCCCGAGGCCGCCCACCACCTGGGGCGCAGCCACACCCTGCTGGTCCGGAGCCTGCCGGGCGGGCCCCTCGCCACGTCGCTCCGGCTGGCCACGGTCGTGGGCGCGGGCGCGCTGTGGACGTCGCGATCCGTGGGGATCCGGGGCCTCGTGCCGTTCGGGCGGGGCGTGCTCGAGGGGCTGACGTAGGACTGATCCGGGACCTCAGGCGGGGCGACGCAGCAGCTCCCGCAGCCCGACGCGCGCCGCATCGAGCCGCGGGTCCAGCTCCCGGCGGTCGCCGAGCCG
>CALAGR010000114.1 GCA_937891735.1 uncultured Pseudomonadota bacterium
CATGCCGCCGGCCGGAGCGGCGCCGCTCCGGCGCGCGGTGCCGTCGCCTCCGCCGCCGGTGCCCGTGGGGAGCTACGGCGGACAGGTCGTGCCAGCGTCCGATCTGGCGTCCGCGCGCCCAGCGGGGGAGGAACTCGAGAACCCCACGCGCTTCTATGCGGGAGCGCCGCCGGCGTCGATGCAGGTCCGGATCCCCGATCCGCCCACCGCCCCGACCCTGCAGCCGGGCTTCGCGGAGGCCGGTGAGGACCCGGACACCGAGACCGAGACCTGGGTGTTCGACGATCAGCCCGCTGCGCCGGTGCGCAAACGAAAGCGAAAGTCGGGGACGAAGGGGCGCAGACGTCGCAAGAAGGGCGTGAGCCCTCGGTTGATCGGTCTGCTGATCGCGCTCATCGTCGTGCTGCTCGCGGTGCTCTTGCTGCTCGCAGCGCAGCGTCTCGCCCTGTTGTCGCCCTCGCTGTCGGCCCCCACCGCGGTGGCCGCGCTCGTCACGGCTCCCAACTCCAGAGTGGCAGCGTCGGACCCGTCCGATAGAATTGGCAGGTTTATGGAATCCAGCGCCCGCAGGGACCACCGATGATGACGTTTCCGATGAAGCGGGGCGAATTCACCCTCCTTCGCAAGATTGGCGAAGGCGGCATGGCCGAGGTGTTCCTCGCCGAGCGCGAGGGGGACGAGGACTTCAAGACCCTCGTGGCCCTCAAGCGTCTGCACGGCGGGTTCGCCCTGGACCAGTACTTCATCCGGCAGCTGGTCCAGGAGGCGAAGCTCCTCGGGCACCTGCAGCACACCAACATCGTGCGCGTGCACGACCTGCGTCGGCTCCAGGACGAGTACTACATCGTCATGGAGTACATCGACGGGATCGACGTGGCCCAGGCCATCCAGGTCCACCGGGACCACGATCTTCGCTTCCCGCTGTCGATCTTCTTCCACATCGCCCTGTCCCTGTGTGAGGCCCTGGACTTCGCCCACTCGGCGACCGACATGGACGGCAAGCCGATCCGGCTCATCCACCGGGACATCAAGCCCTCCAACGTGCTGATCAGCAACCGGGGCATCGTCAAGCTGACGGACTTCGGGATCGCGCGGGTCGGCGACACGAGCAACACCGGCTCTGTCGTCAAGGGCACCGCGAACTACATGTCGCCCGAGCAGGCCAGCGGCGAGCAGAACCTGACCCCCGCCAGTGACATCTTCAGTCTGGGGGCCGTGTTCTGGGAGATGTTGACCCTCGAGAAGCTCGTCGAAGGCAACAACTACCTGACGGTCATCAACTCCATCAAGGACCTGAACGTCGGCCTCAAGGACATCACGAAGAAGGGGATCGAGCCCGGCCTGCGCATGATCCTGCTGCGCATGCTCGCCCGGAAGCGCGAGCTTCGGTACCAGAGCATGGGGCTCGTCCTGAAGGACCTCCGCTTCGTCGCCGAGCAGATGAAGGTGGACCTGTCGCCATCGCACCTGCGCGAGTACATGGCGAAGATCACCAACCTCGCGCGGGAGGCGGCCCGTCGGATCGCCCTGGAGAGCAACCTCGCCACCGCCGCCACCGGCGAGAAGTCCCTCGCGGCGCCGGCCCCGGCCCCGCCTGCGCCGACGCCCCCCGCCCCAAGATCGGCCAGCGCCGCCCCGGCAGAGCCCGAAGAGGTGTTCCTGGACAGCGTCGCGGCGTTGAAGGCGCTCGTGCAGGGCGGTCCGGGAGGGCCCACCGCCAAACCTCCAGCGAGCAGGCCTGCAGCGATCGCGCCCAAGCCGCAGCCCGCGCCGAAGCCCGCTCCAAAGCCCGCGCCGAAGCCCGCTCCGAAGCCCGCTCCCAAGCCCGCTCCCAAGCCCGCTCCGCCTCCCTCCAGACCGGCTCCGGCCCCCAGCGCCGCCCCCGCGCCACCGCGTCCTCCCCAGGCCGCGCCGAAGTCGGCGGTGTCCGGGGTCGCGTATCGGCCGGCCACCGCATCGCCGGTGCCGACCCACCGCGCGCCGCCCCGCGGAGGCCGACAGCGGGCTGCGTACGAACCCGGCAACGCGCCGACGTCGCCTCCGCGCGCGGCCCTCCCGCTGGAAGACGACCCCACGCCCGTACCCACGCCCCGGGCGAACATCCCGGACGCGGTCTCCGCGCCCCCCTCCGCAGTGGGGCTCCGGGCGGTGCAGGAGATCGCCGACGTCGCGCGACAGGCGAGCACGGGTCGCCCCCTGCCTGCGGTGGAGCAGGCGCCCCCCAAGGCGGCTGAGCCCCCTGGTCCGGGCGAACCTGTCCAACCCGCTTCCGCCGGCTCCGCCCGC
>CALAGR010000115.1 GCA_937891735.1 uncultured Pseudomonadota bacterium
GTCAAGCGGGCGAAGAAGCTGGGCATGACCCACCTCGCCCTGACCGACGAGATGGCCCTCTTTGGCGCCGTCGAGTTCGCCGTCTACTGCAAGAAGGAGGGGATCCGCCCCATCGTGGGGGCCGAGCTGATCCTCGCTCCCGGCTCGCGCCTGGACAAGAACAAGCCCCGGGACAACTCCCGGCTGGTCGCCCTGGTCGAGAACGCAGCCGGCTTCGTCTTCCTGAACCACCTCGTCTCCGAGGGCTACCTGTCGGGTCGGCACTACGTGCCGCGCATCGATCTGGACCTCATCAAGACCCTGCGCGCGGACGGCCACGAGGGGCTCATCTTCCTCAGCGGGGATCTGCGGGGGCCCGTGTGCCGCCTGCTCGCCGCCGGGCGTGACGAAGAAGCCCGCCAGTGGGCCCAGGACTACGACGCCATCGTGGGCCGCGGCAACTTCTTCCTCGAGCTCATGGATCTGGGCTGGGGAGCCGTCGCCGGGGGGATGGGCGGCGAGGCCGATCAGCGCCGCATCAACGACGGCCTGCGCGCCATCAGCGCCGCCACGGGCATCCCCCTGGTGGTGTCCAACAACGTGCACTACCCGTCCCAGGAGCGCTCCTTCGAGCACGAGATCGTCATGTGCCTGGGCATGACCCAGACGCTGCAGGACGAGTTCCGCTTCCGCTTCCCGTCCGACCAGTTCTTCATGAAGAGCGCGGACCAGATGTACGCCCTGTTCGCGGGCGACGAGGAGGCCCTGGCGAACACCGAGCGCATCGCCCAGCGCTGCAACTTCGAGTTCACCTTCGGCGACTACCACTTCCCCGTGTACCCGGGCCTGAACGGCCGGACCCCCGAGGCGGTGCTGCGGGAGCTGGCCCTCAAGGGCCTCGAAGATCGACTCCTGGTCGTCCTGAAGGACACGCCCGAGGCCGACTGGCCCGCCACCCGGCTCCCCTACGACGAGCGGCTGCAGACCGAGCTCGCGATCATCGAGCAGATGGGCTTCGCGGCCTACTTCCTGATCGTGTTCGACTTCATCCGCTGGGCCCGGGAGCAGGACATCCCCGTCGGTCCGGGCCGCGGCTCCGGCGCCGGCTCCCTCGTCCTGTTCTCGCTGCTCATCACCGACATCGATCCGCTGCCCTACAAGCTGCTGTTCGAGCGCTTCTTGAACCCCGAGCGCGTGTCGATGCCCGACGTGGACGTCGACTTCTGCCAGGACCGGCGCGGCGAGGTCATCCAGTACGTCAACGAGGCGTACGGCGGGGCCACCCGGGTCACCCAGATCATCACCTACGGGAAGATGCTCGCGAAGGGCGTTCTGCGGGACGTCGGCCGGGTGATGGGGCTGTCCTTCAGCGAGGTGGACAAGATCGCCAAGCTGATCCCCGATCAGCTCGGCATCAAGCTGCCCGAGGCCCTGGAGAAGGAGCCCCGCATGGGGGCGCTGATGGACGAGGACCAGCGCTACGCGCGGCTCGTCAAGGTCGCGGTGGGCCTGGAGGGCACCGTGCGGCAGGCGGGCGTGCACGCCGCGGGCGTGGTCATCGCCGACGACGATCTGCGCAAGTACACCCCGCTGTACAAGGCCTCGGGCGACACCGATCCGTCCGTCACCCAGTTCGACATGAAGTGGGCCGAGGAGATCGGCCTCATCAAGTTCGACTTCCTGGGTCTCAAGACGGTCACCCAGATCAAGAACGGCCTGGACATGGCCCGGGCCGCGGGCAAGACCCACTGGACGTTCAGCGCCTTCGCGGGCGTGCCCCTGGACGACCCCGACGTCTACAAGCTGCTCGCCCGGGGCGACACCCTCGGCGTGTTCCAGCTGGAGTCCAGCGGCATGCGCGAGCTGCTGCGGGGCCTCAAGCCCTCGGTGTTCGAGGACATCATCGCGGTGGCGGCGCTGTACCGGCCCGGCCCCATGGGTCTGGGGATGCACCACACGTTCGTGAAGTGCAAGCACGGCGAGCAGCGGGTCAGCTACCCGCACGACATGCTCAAGCCCATCCTGGTGGACACGTACGGCGTGGTCGTCTTTCAGGAGCAGGTCATGCAGATCGCCCAGGTGATGGGCGGCTACAGCCTCGGCCAGGCCGACATCCTGCGCCGCGCCATGGGCAAGAAGAAGCAGGAGGAGATGGACCAGCACCGGGCCATCTTCACCAAGGGCGCCACCGACCAGGGCGTGGACGAGAAGGTGGCGACCGAGGTCTTCGACCTCATGGCGGAGTTCGCCAAGTACGGCTTCAACAAGTCGCACACCGCCGCCTACGGCCTCGTCGCGTACCAGACCGCCTGGATCAAGCAGCACCTGCCCGCCGAGTTCTACGCCTCGCTGCTGACCATCGAGTCCTCCAACAGCGACAAGGTGCTGCTGTACCTGGACGACGCCCGCCGGCACGACGTGGTGGTGCTGCCCCCGGACGTCAACGAGTCCCAGCTGGGCTTCACCGTGGTGGACGGCAAGGTCCGCTTCGGGCTCACCGCGGTCAAGGGAGTGGGCGACGGCGCCATCGAGGCGATCCTGGAGGCCCGGGCGAAGCAGGGCAGCTTCGCGTCCATCGAGGACTTCGTGGGGAACGTGGACCTCAAGAAGGTCAACAAGCGGGTCGTGGAGGCGCTCATCAAGTGCGGCGCGTTCGACTCCATGGGGCGCAACCGGCGCTCCCTCATGGAGTCCGTCGAGCGCATCGTCGAGTACGGCCAGCGCAAGATGCGGGACCGCCTGTCGGGGCAGTTCGGGCTGTTCGGCGGCGGCGGCGGAGGAGGAGGAGGCGCCGGCAGCCTGCGCATGGAGGACCTGGAGGAGTGGCCCGAGCGCGCCCGCCTGACGGTGGAGAAGGAGGCCCTGGGCTTCTACATCACCGGCCACCCCATGAACTCGTACACCGCAGAGATCGACCGCTTCACGACCCACACCACCGCCGCCCTGGTGGAGGACCGCCGCAAGCTGCGGGCGGGGGACGAGGTCAAGATCGCGGGCATCGTCAGCTCCATGAAGGTCGTGGTGACCAAGGCCAAGGGCGAGCGCATGGCGTTCGTGCAGCTCGAGGACATGGTCGGCTCCGTCGAGGTGACGTTCTTCCCCCGGGGGTTCGCCAAGGCCGAGGAGTGGCTCACCACCGACGAGCCGCTGCTCCTCAAGGCCAAGGTCGACGAGGTCACCGAGGAGGGCACGGTCAAGCTGCTCGCGGAGGAGGTGCGGGTCCTGGCGGACGTGCGTGAGAGCGAGACCCGCGAGGTGCGGTTCCAGCTCCTCGGGGCCGAGGGCACGCCGGAGCGGCTCGCTGCCCTGCGGCAGGTCCTGGTGTCCAACCCCGGCGACACCCCGACGCGCATCCACTGGACCCTCCCGTCGGGGGTCGAGCTGATGGTCAAGATGCCCGACGACGTCAAGGTCCGGACCACGGAGGAGATGGTCCAGGCCGCCGATCACGTCTTTGGCCGAACGGTCTGCGCGTTCCGCTGATGGCAGCACCCCGCGGGATCCCGCTGCACATCCGATTGGGCGCGCTGCTCGTGCTCGCCTTTGCGCTGTGGGGCGCGCTGCTGGTGTTCGGGGTTCGGGCGGACCGGCTCCAGCTCACCGCTCGCGTGGACGTGTTGATGGAGCTGCAGGGGCTCCGGTCCGAGCTCGCCGCGTCGCAGCCGGAGGGGGCCCGCGCCCACCGCGCCGAGGCGGAGCGCATCGCCCAGGGGCTGGACGCGGCGGGCCTGCACGCACGGGTGGCGGGTCTGGAGCATGCGCTCGATGCGTATCTGGACACGAGGTCGAGCGCCGCCCAGCGAGCCCTGGAGGGGGAGCTCGACGCCCTCACGACGGTCCTGCGTGACGAGAACCAGGCGCTGTCGGAGGAACTCGGCGACAGCTGGACCTCGATCGTGATCCTGGTGCTGGCGTGTCTGGGGCTGGCCATCGGGCTGCTCGGGCTGGGGCTCGTGGCGGATCGACGGAGGGTGCGCGCCGAGCGGCTTCGCGCCGAGCTCCAGGAGGTGCACCTGGACCTGGCGTCCGCGCGGGACGAAGCGGTGCGAGGCGCGTCGCGCACGATGCGGTTCCTGAGCAACGTCAGCCACGAGCTGCGCACGTCGATGCACGGGATCATCGGCATGGCCGACGTGCTGGCCGCGACCGCCCTGGACGACGAGCAGATGGACTCGGTGGACGTGATCCGCCACACCGGCGACGTGCTGGTCACGGTCACCGGACAGCTGCTCGACTACTCCCGCCTGGAGACCGCCGGCATCGAGCTGGGCTACGCCGAGTTCGACCTGCTGGAGCTCGTCGAGGAGTCGATGACGGCGGTGGCCCCCCGCAGCCAGGCCGCCGGCCTCGACCTGGGCCTGCACTACGCCACCGACGTGCCCCGTCGCGCCCTGGGGGACGCAGCCCGGGTGCGCCAGATCCTGCTGAACCTGCTGGGCAACGCGGTCAAGTTCACCCGGACCGGCTCGGTCGATGTGCGCGTGGCGCTGCTGCGGCCGGACTTCGGCCAGGCCACCTACCGGTTCGAGGTCACCGACACCGGCGTCGGCATTCCGCACGACGAGCAGGCCCACCTGTTCGACGCGGAGTCGGGGCTGGGGCTGGCCATCGCCCGTCGTCTGGTGGAGCTCATGGACGGCGAGCTGGGGTTGGAGAGCGCGGTCGGTGAGGGCAGCACGTTCTGGTTCACCGTGCCCCTGGGGGTGCCGGACGACGGAGGCCTGCGGGTCATGCCCGCCTTCCCGGCGCTTCGGGGCAAGACGATCCTGTGTCTGGACCGGTCCGAGGCGAACCGCGCGGTCCTGGAGGAGGAGCTGAGCCGCGCCGGGGCCGAGGTCACCTGCCTGTCCGCCGGAGAGGCGCTCCTGGCGGCGCTGGACGCCGGCCCGCAGCCCGACCTGCTCGTGCTGCGCCTGGAGGAAGACGAGCGGGACGTGACCCTGCTGACCGCGGTGCGGGAGCGGCGCTCACCGGAGCAGCTGGCGATCATCGGCGTGGCGCCCCTGGGTCGGCAGACCGGCGCGCTGGAGCGGGAGTTCGGCCTGCGGGGCTGCGTGCCCCGGCCCCTGCGACCCAGCCGCCTGGCGCAGCGCATGGCCCGGCACCTGCACTCCGGGACGGGTCCGCTGGCCGAAGACCCCTCGTTCGTGGGCATGGATCTGGGGCCGCCGCCCCCCGTCGGCGCGGAGGCCGTGCTCGTGGTGGACGACAACGCCGTCAACCGCCGGGTGACCGCCTCGCTCCTGCGCCGGGCGGGCTACGTCGTGCACCTCGCCACCAACGGGTTCGAGGCGATCGAGGCGGTGTCCAACAACCGGTTCGCCCTGGTGCTGATGGACGTGCGCATGCCCGACATGGACGGGCTGGAGGCCACCGCCCGGATCCGCGACGCCGAGGCCCACGAGCGACGCACCCCCATCGTGGCCATGACGGGGGACGTGGTGCCGGGACACGAGCGCCGGTTCCTGGACGCGGGGATGGATGGTTGCCTCGCCAAGCCCGTGCCGCCGGAGCTGCTCCGGCGCACCGTGGCGGAGTGGGTGCGGGCCGCCCGCGCCACGGAGGATCCGGACTCCGAGCTCGCTCCGCAGGTGTGATCGGGCTGGTGCGGCCTTGCCCGCCGTGCGGCGCGTTGACAGACTCCGCTCCCCCCCGCACCGCGGAGCCCTCGTGACCTTCCAGCAGCTGATTCTCGCCCTGCAGTCCTACTGGTCCCAGCAGGGCTGCGTGCTCGGCCAGCCCTACGACGTGGAGAAGGGGGCGGGCACCTTCAATCCCCACACGTTCCTGCGCAGCCTCGGGCCCGAGCCGTGGAACGTGGCCTACGTGGAGCCCTGCCGCCGCCCCTCCGACGGTCGGTACGGGGACAACCCCAACCGGCTGGGGGCGTACTACCAGTTCCAGGTGCTGCTCAAGCCGTCCCCCGCGGACGTCCTGGAGCGCTACCTGAGCGGCCTGTCGAGCCTGGGGATCCGCCCCCGGGAGCACGACATCCGCTTCGTCGAGGACGACTGGGAGTCCCCCACGGTCGGCGCCTGGGGGTTGGGCTGGGAGGTGTGGCTGGACGGGATGGAGATCACCCAGTTCACCTACTTCCAGCAGGTCGGCGGTGTCGAGTGCAGGCCCGTCAGCGCCGAGATCACCTACGGGCTCGAGCGCATCGCCATGTACCTGCAAGGCGTGGACAGCATCTTCGACCTGGAGTGGGGCGGGGGCTTCACCTACCGCGAGATCCACCACCAGACCGAGGTGGAGTGGAGCCGCTACGCCTTCGAAGAGGCCGACGTGGACGCGCTGCTCACCTCCTTCAAGGGATACGAGGACCAGGCCCGGTCCCTGGCCGACAAGGGGCTGGTGTTCCCGGCGTACGACTTCGCCATGAGGTGCTCGCACACCTTCAACACGCTCGATGCGCGGGGCGCGATCTCCGTGGCCGAGCGGGCCGCCTACATCGCCCGGATCCGCAATCTGAGCAAGACGTGCGCCGAGACCTGGGTGGCGGAGCGCGAGAAGCTCGGCTGGCCGATCCTCGCCCGGACCGGGGGAATCGCGGCCGATGTGCCCGACGACTCCGGCGTGCACGGGTTCGACGAGACCGTGTCCATCAGCGACGGCATGCTCGCGGCGGCGAGTCAGCTCGCCAGCACCGAGGCCTCGACCCCCGCCATCGCCCCGGGCGAGTTCCTGCTCGAGATCGGGACCGAGGAGATCCCGTCGCGCTTCCTGCCCGGAGCCCAGGCCGCGCTGGCCGACAGCATCGTGGGCTTCCTGGACGCCCAGGGGATCGAGCACGGCGCCGTGCACACGTGGAGCACGCCCCGCCGCCTGGTGCTGACCGTGGACGCCGTCGCGCCGTTCTCGCTGGAGCGGGACGAGCTGGTCACCGGGCCTCCCGTCAAGGCCGCGTTCGACGCGGCGGGGGAGCCGCGGATCCCCGCGTTCAAGTTCGCCGAGCTGCACGGGGTGGCCGTCGAAGACCTGCTGCGGGTCGAAAAGGGCGAGGGCAAGAAGCGCGGGGAGTACCTGGCGGTGCGCAAGGCCGTCGGGGGAGACCCCACGGCGTGGCTGCTGGAGGAGGCCCTGGAGGGCCTCGTGGCGAGCCTGCCGTGGCCGAAGTCCATGCGCTGGGGGTCGTTGGACGTGCGCTTCGCCCGTCCCGTGCACTGGTTGATCTCCCTGCTCGGGCCGCGCCAGCTGCGCTTCGGCTTCGCCGGCATCACCTCGGGCAACCGGTCCTGGGGGCATCGCTTCTTCGGCAACGAGTCCTTCCAGGTGCTCGATCTGGCGAGCCTGCGGGAGGGGCTGGCGGAGCGGTTCGTGGTCCTGGACCCCGATGAGCGACGCAGCCGCATCGTCGAGCAGCTCGCGGCCCGCGCCGCGGAGGTGGGCGGCGAGCCCCTGCTGTCCGACTCGCTGCTCGAGCAGGTCGTCGGCCTGGTGGAGTTTCCGCGGGTGGTCAGGGGCTCGTTCGACGCGCGCTACCTCGCCCTGCCGCGGCCTGTGATCACCTCGATCCTGGACTACCACCAGAAGATGTTCCCGGTGCTCGACGCCGACGGGGCCGTGCTGCCCTGCTTCCTGGGGGTGTCCAACAACCCCAGCGAGCAGCAGCCCCTGGTGCGGCAGGGGTACGAGCGGGTCGTCGCGGCGCGGCTCTCGGACGGCGCGTTCTTCCACGCCCAGGACCGCAAGAAGACGCTGGCCGAGTGGGGCGCCAACCTCGGGGGCATCACGTTCCTGCGGGGGGCGGGCACGATGGCCGACAAGGCCGGCCGCATCGCGGGGATCGCCCGCCACCTCGCCCTGGCTCACGCTCCGTTTGCGGCGGAGGCAGCCGCGCGCGGTGGCCTTCTGTGCAAGGCCGACCTGGCGACGCACCTCGTGGGCGAGTTCCCCGAGCTGCAGGGCACCATCGGGCGGATCTACGCGCAGGGCAACGGCGAGCTGGCCGATGTCAGCGCCGCGATCTTCGAGCACTACCAGCCGCGCGGTGTCGATGACGCCCTGCCGGGCACCCTGGTGGGAGCGCTGGTGGCGATCGCCGACAAGATCGACTCGCTGGCGGTGTGCTTCGGCCTGGGCAAGGTGCCCACGGGCTCGGCCGACCCGTACGCCCTGCGGCGCGCGGCCCTGGGGATCCTGCGGATCCTGCAGGGCCGGGACGACCTGTCCTGTTCGCTGGAAGAGATCGTCGACGCCGGCCTGGGTGTGCTGCCGGGCGACTACCTCGCCAAGGGCCAGTCGCGGGAGGAGGTCCGGGTCAAGCTCCTCGACTTCTTCCGCGGGCGCCTCAAGAGCCAGTGGGCGGCGGAGGGGTTCGGCGCGGACTTCGCCGAGGCGGTGCTCGAGGCGGGCTTCTCGGGGGCGGATCTCAAGGACGCGGCGGTGCGTCTGGCCGCGCTGCACGGCGCCGCCGGCACGGACGGCTTCGCGGACCTGATGGTGGCCTTCAAGCGCATCGCGAACATCGTGCGCAAGGCCGCCGAGGGGGGCCTGGACACGGCCGGCGGCATCGACGTTGCCCTGCTCACCGAGGGGGCCGAGGAGGGGCTGCACCGCGCGTTCGTGGCCCTGCAGGCCCTGGTCGACGACGCGCTCCTGCGCAACGACTACCCCGCGGCGCTCGAAGCGATGGGCTCGCTGCGCGGTCCCCTGGCCGGGTTCTTCGACCAGGTGATGGTGCTTGCGGACGATCCCGCGCTGCGCGACAACCGGGTGCGGCTGTTGGTGCAGATCGAGGCTTCTTTCGCCCGCATCGCTGACTTCTCGCGGATCTCCACGGAGCGCTGACATGACCGACCGCATCTACTCATTCGGGGGCGGAGTCGCCGACGGCACCTCGGCCATGAAGGACCTGCTGGGGGGCAAGGGCGCCAACCTGGCCGACATGAGCAGCCTGGGCCTGCCGGTCCCGCCGGGGTTCACGATCACGTCCACGGTGTGCATGGAGTACCTGGACTCGGTGGCCGTGACACGGACCGGCTTCCTCGACAAGCGCGACGAGGATCGCGGGATGATGACCGGCGTGACCTGGGGCGGGGCGCCGGCGCAGGTGCCGTCGCTGCCGACCGGGCTCATGGACGAGGTGCGCGAGCGGCTCAGCCGGGTCGAGGCGATCGTCGGTCGCACCTTCGGCGGGGCAGGGCAGCCGTTGCTCGTCTCGGTCCGCTCCGGGGCCCGGCAGTCCATGCCGGGGATGATGGACACGATCCTGAACCTGGGCTTGAACGACACCACCGTGCAGGCCCTGGCCGAGGAGTCGAACAACGCGCGGTTCGCCTGGGACAGCTACCGACGGTTCGTGACGATGTACGCGAACGTGGCGATGGGGCTGGACCGGGCGCACCTGGACGCGATCGTGACCGCCGCCGTGCGCGCCCGCGCCGCACAGGACGAGACCGAGCTGACCGCGGACGACTGGCGGGGCGTGGTGCCCCAGCTCAAGGCGCGGGTCGCCGAGCTGAGCAACCGGGCCTTCCCGGACGAGCCGATGGACCAGCTGGCGGGGGCGATCCAGGCGGTGTTCGCGTCCTGGAACACGCCCCGGGCGCGCTTCTACCGGCGCGACGCGGGGTTCCCCGACGACTGGGGCACGGCGTGCAACGTGCAGGCCATGGTGTTCGGGAACACGGGGGACGACTCGGCCACGGGCGTCGCCTTCACGCGGGACCCGAAGAACGGCGAGCGTGTGTTCTTCGGTGAGTTCCTCGTGAACGCGCAGGGCGAGGACGTGGTGGCCGGCACGCGCACGCCGCAGCCCGTCAACCGCGAGGGCAGCCACGCGGCGTCCACCCTGCCGACGCTGCAGGAGGTCATGCCCGCGGCCTACGACGAGCTGGTGTCCGTGTACGAGAAGCTCGAGCTGCACTACCGCGACATGCAGGACATCGAGTTCACCATCCAGGACGGACGGCTCTGGATCCTGCAGACCCGGTCGGGCAAGCGCACCGGGGCGGCGGCGGTCCGCATCGCCGTGGACATGGCCAACGAAGGGCTCATCACCCGGAACGAGGCGGTGCTGCGGGTCGATCCCGAGCAGCTGGGCCACCTGCTGCACCCCACCATCGATCCCGGCGCGCCCCGCAACGTCATCGCGAAGGGGCTGCCCGCGAGCCCCGGCGCGGCCACCGGCAAGGTGGTGTTCCACGCCGAGGACGCGGTGCGGCTCGCCGAGGCCGGGCAGGACGCGATCCTGGTGCGCGAGGAGACCTCGCCCGAGGACATCCACGGCATGGCTGCGGCCCGCGGCGTGCTGACCGCCCGGGGCGGACAGACGAGCCACGCGGCGGTCGTGGCGCGCGGCATGGGCGTGCCCTGTGTCGCCGGCTGCACCGAGATCGTGGTGCACGAGCGCGAGCGCACCTTCGTGACGCGTGTGGTGGGAGCGCGGCCGCTGACCTTCCACGAAGGCGACGTCATCACCCTGGACGGGACCACCGGCGAGGTGCTGCTGGGCGAGGTGACGGCCACGGTGCCGGACGTCGCGACCTCGGGCATGCCGGACCTGCTGGGGTGGGCCGACGCCGTGGCGCGCCTCGGGGTGCGGGCCAACGCCGACACCCCCGCCGACGCGAAGGTCGCCCGCGGGTTCGGCGCGACGGGCATCGGCCTGTGTCGCACCGAGCACATGTTCTTCGACGAGGAGCGCATCGCCGCGGTGCGGGAGATGATCCTGGCCGAGGACGAAGACGACCGGCGCAAGGCCCTGGAGAAGCTGTATCCCATGCAGCGCCAGGACTTCCTGGGGATCTTCAAGGCGATGGACGGGCTGCCGGTCACCATCCGGCTGCTCGATCCGCCGCTGCACGAGTTCCTGCCCCACGAGGGCCACGAGGTCGAAGACCTCGCCCGCACCATGGGCGTGCCGCTGTCCCACGTGCGCGCCCAGGTGGAGGCCCTGCGCGAGACGAACCCCATGATGGGGCACCGGGGGTGCCGCCTGGGGCTGACCTTCCCGTCGATCTATGCGATGCAGGTGCGCGCGATCCTCGACGCGGCGATCGACGCGCAGAGCGAGGGGATCGACGTTCGCCCCGAGATCATGATCCCGCTGGTCAGCATCGAAGCGGAGCTGGCGCACCTCCGGTCACTGGTTCAGCGGACCGCCGCCGACGTGTTCGCCCACCGCGGCGCGCGGGTGGAGTTCCTGATCGGCACGATGATCGAGCTGCCGCGGGCCTGCCTGGTCGCGGACCAGGTGGCCCGGCACGCGGACTTCTTCAGCTTCGGTACCAACGATCTGACCCAGACCACGTTCGGCTTCTCGCGGGACGACGCGGGCTTCCTGAAGGCCTACCAGAGCCCCGCCCTGGCGGTCCTGGCCCAGGACCCCTTCGTGTCGATCGACGTGCAGGGGGTCGGCCAGCTCGTGGAGATCGGGACGACGCGGGGTCGCAGCACGAAGCCCGACCTCAAGGTGGGGATCTGCGGGGAGCACGGAGGCGATCCGGCGTCGATCGCGTTCGTGCACTCGGTGGGCCTGGACTACGTCAGCTGCTCGCCCTTCCGGGTGCCGGTGGCGCGGCTCGCCGCGGCCCAGGCCGCGCTGGCGGACGTGCAGGTCGTCTCCGACTGATCAGCGCGGCGTGCAGGCCAGGTCCCGGAGGGTGCGCTCCCGCCAGGCGGTCGGGGCGGGCTCCGCGCAGTCGGCGGCCATCGCTGCCTGGTCCCGCGCCGCTCGACGGCCCACGCGGTCGTGGATGCTGGTCGCTTCGGCCACTCCCAGGAGCACCAGCGCGGCCAGGGCGACCCCGAGGGTGCGCCGGTGCAACGCCGGGAGGGCCCGGGCGGCCAGGGGCGCGAGCACGCACAGCAGCAGCAGCGGCGGGAGCTGACCCGGGTTGTCGCTGGTCCGATCCAGCCCCACCGCGGCG